>JBKPPH010000186.1:0-10756 GCA_046733535.1 Acidobacteriota bacterium | reverse complement strand
GTTCTTATAAGCTCTTTGAGCTTGTTCTTTTCTAAACACGCGATCGGAATAAAGCCTTTCCAGCATAAAAGCAATATCGTCAGGATTGACAAACTTGCGCAGCATGCCAAGACCGACATGCTCTCCCTCGCTGCGGATTGGTAACGTCGTGTCTACGTCCATCCAAAGTTCTTCGCAGGCAATATGTGCAGGCACAATTTGCGGAGCACCGGTGGCTGCATGTTCGAAACTTATCAATCCCCAGCCCTCGCCGCTCGCGGTGTTAATGCCAACATCTGCGGCGTTGTACAGCAGATTCAGATATTCGTCATCGACCGCTGGATGGTCCTGCAACCAACCGTCGGTCGATAAGAAGCGATCCTCGATTTCCGCGCGGCGGACCATCTCTCTGATATCCAGACCGTCGACAGTGGCGCCGGTATGTAAATAGAGTTTGACGTCCGGCGGTTTGTTTCTGGCGAAGCGAGCGAATCCCTCGATCGTTAGGTCAAGTCGTTTTCGCGCATCGTTTTTTGCGGCGTTAAGCACGACGAAACCCGTTTCCGCTCCGTTATCACCGAATAACCGGCGCTTCGCCTGCGCGCGATCCAGAAGATCGTTTGGTTGCATCGGAAAGAACACATTACAGTCAACGCCGTGAGGTATGACTTCAATATTTGCGACATCGTCGATCCTTTTGAGTTGATTCTTGCCGAATTCAGTGTACGCAACGATCTGATCGAAGGCGCCAATTAACGAGTAAAGCTCCGGTCTTGTAAGAATGCCGTCAACAGGACAGTAGGCGACCAACGACGGTCGATTCACCATCGATCGGAGTCGCTGCGCATGAACACAACAGAACCACAGGTCACTTAGTATGAAGACGATTTCCGGCTCGATCTGCCGGATCAGTTCACCAAGTCGATCCAGACCGTTCGGATCGAAACGATCGGCGTTACCGTAGATGGGCCACGGCCCCGGTACCTGCTCGATTTGGTGGTTGGTCGCAAAGTGGTGAAACTCGTATTTCGGAACGAGTCGCTGAATCAGGGAATCCAACACCCGTGCAAAACCACTGGCGATAGCGCCATGGCCCACCGCCAACACTCGCGGCCGGCGCGAGTTTTGCTCGACACGATTATCCATGATTGATCCCGGGCTGATGGAAAGGGCCATCGCCGCGCAAAGGGAGTCAATTTTTTTGCAGCGGCGATGGCAGTTGTTGATGCGCTATAGATCAGCTCCTGTGAGCTGGTCCCAACTGAGTGACAAACTCTTCCTCAGGTGATTCCTTAGTCTGGTAGAGGTCTACCATCAGGCTGGCCATTGCGGCGGGTTTGTCGAGCCAACCATCTCTATCATGCCACTGGGGAGTGGTCGTATCGCAGCTCCCCGCCCGCTGAAAATTCTCATACCACTTGTCTCTGCCGCTTTGAGGAATCCCTACGAAGACGTAGTTAGTGTGGCACAGCGCGCAGGAGCGACTTAAGTTTGTGTTCGAAACTTTCGTATCGATCCATTGCCCCAGTTGGAACCCGGCGCCACAGCTCTCCAAAAAGGCGGTGAAGTTCTTTGTCGGAGCGTTCTGGGCAAAATTCGAGAAAGCAACGAAGGCAATGATGTAGTTCCGATTGTTGAAGGGTGCGATATCAGTCAGCATGCTGTCGTAGAGCTGCTCATACTTCGACCAGATATCGTAGGTCGCGTACGAACGGACAAATTCCGTCTTCAGCGTCGTCCGGTTGATCGCCGCGAGTTGATAACCAAGCGTGCCTGCGTCGCCAGTCGCGGGCGGAATAACGGGAGCACCATTGAACGCGATCAGACAGCTTCCCGTCTTCGATTCGACGAACAGTTTGTGAAGCACATACGCATTAATCGCCTGCTGGACTGCTGCTGCCTTGTCCGCTGAAAAGATTTCGGAGATAGGCTTGAGGTCAAAGTCAATCACCGCCGGCATCTGCTCGGCGCTCTTCAACCAGCTGTTGTACGCGACTTCGTGATTTGCTCCGTAGCCAGGCATGAGGATGTTCAGCATTTCGTTTGAGCCACCGATTGCGTCTATTTTGACTTCGCGTTGTGTTGCCCAACTCTCTCCTACCTGGTTCCAGGTCGCTTTCGCTTCGACGGAAGACGAGAATATGGCCTTGTATTCCAGTTTCAGTTTCGCCTCTGCATCTACGGAGGTGTATTTGTAATCCTTTTTCACCATCGAGGAGTAAAACAACCTCGAACCGACAACGACGCGGGGCATGTAGTAAATGCCGTATTTGTCGAAGAAGCGAAAGAACAGTATGCGATTGGTGTCGGTGAACTGGTCCGGCATGTTCTTGTAGTCAGCATCATTCTTTACCCAATCAGCGAGTGCGCTCTCGGATCGATCTTTCAGGTCCAATGCGTACTGCTGGCTGTAGCTCTCAACGATGCCGAACTGGTAACTCACGTCTGACTTGTTAGTCATCGCATACGACGCCTCGAACTGGCCGCTGAAAAACCCGTACTTGGCGCTGACCTTGAGATTTGAGGAAAAGTGCTCTTCGATTTTTCGGCGAGAGTCGACGTAGGTTGAGTTTCCGTAGTTGTGCCTTCTCGCGTCGACGTTAACGTTTTGGGGGACGAGGTAGTTGTTGTACGTCTGTTTGCCGTCATAGACCATATTGAACAACGGCAATTTTTTGGAACTGTCGCTATATTTCCCGAACACGTCAAAGCCATAACCGAGGCTTCCTCCGCCGGGGATGTACTCTGTAGCCATGTCGTTAATCCTTTCTGAGGGAAAGTGTCGAGTTGATTTACAAGGGAGCAGCAGCCCGATAGAGCGGTCGCTCCATGTTGGGGAGAAAGTGCGAGAGGAGTAGTCATTGACTACCCGGGATCGCACCAGCTTGGGTTGTTATTGCTGAGCGACCGCTTGATTCAAATCAGATACTGAATGCTCGAAGGTCGATAGCGAGAGAACTGCCGGAAGATAGTGAGTCGAGCGGTTTGTCAGCGCGCTGCACGATAAAGCAGGTAATCAAGAAAGTCAACATGATCATCACTGTTGTAAACCCAAGTTGAAATGTCACCCAAATGCGCAAAGTAGAGATGTCACCTACTTGCGCAGGATGCAAAGTTCACCACGACGTTCTCTGGCCAGCATGGAGTTCTCAGTAAAGTCGAAGAGTCTCCAGGGATACGAGGCGGTCCACGTTTTTGCTTCGGCCTGGCTGCCGCGCGCGCGGCAGCCGGCTGAAGCAATTTCGCCTCGACCACTTTCGCTTGTTGCTGCTCGTGTTCGCAGTACATGGTGTACTCGAGTGGTCGCTGCTTATATTCCATCGTGAGCTCACCGCTGCTTTTTTCACGTACCTCAACGTGCGCGCCGCGCATCGTATAGGCCGGTCGCTTAGTTTTGATCTGGTAGATCACATTGTTGTAGGAAAGCGTCAGGTTCTTGGATAAAGTGCGCCGCTCACAGAGCGTCAACACGCGCTCCAGGTCTTCACCTTTGGCCAACGGCCGCTGCGCTGATTCCGCCGAGCGTGGAGCAACGGCGAAGCGCGCATTGTAAGCTGCGATAAACTGCGGCAAGTAAGCATTGGCTGACTCCAGCGAAGAAATGTCACGCAAACGCAGCTCTTTGGTCAGCCGATCCTGCAATGTCTGATTCGCTCGTTCCACTCGGCCTTTCGCCTGCGGAGTGCGCACAGATCAACTCGATGTTCAACTCTTTGAGGGCACGCCCAAACTGCGTCAGACCGGTGCCTGACAACGCATTGGGTATATTTACTCGGAAAACACCAAACTTATCACTGTAGCAAGCCAGCGGCTTACCAAACTCGCTGAGATAAGAGCGCACGCCCGCGCAGTAATTGAAGGTCGTTTCCGCTTCGACGAACTGTCGGTACATCAGGCGCGAAGTGGCATCGTCGACGAACACCAGCAGCGTGTATTTAGGTGTCCGGCCTTCGAACCAATCATGTGGTGAGCCGTCGATCTGGACCAACTCTCCTAAACGCGCGCGGCGCTCACGCAATTGGTGGATCACGGGACGACGGACGCTCTTAGCTTTCCAGAGTCCTGCGCCAATCAGCAACTGCCTGACTGTCTCAACGCTCAGCGACACGCCTTCCATTGACAGTTTTTCCGTCGCCAGCGTCGGCCCAAAGTCAGGATAGCGCGTCCGCAACAACTGCCGCGCTTTGTTGATGGTTTTCTCTGGGAGATGATTGTTGGAGGGCTGACCGCGTCGTTTAGAAATCAATCCCGCGGCGCCACTCGCCTGGTACGCTTTACACAGGCGTTTCACCTGGCGCACTGAGATTGATAACAGCTCCGCCGCTTGTCGTTGTTTGAGCGTCTTTTGCTGTACTCGTTGGATTACTTCCAGCCGCGTTAGCTCTCGTCGGCTCATCGGTAGTAGGGGCTCCACCTGCTCTGCACCTTTCGTGTTGAAGTTCCAACTTCAGTACCACAAAAGGTGACATTTCAACTTTGGAGAAAGGGGACATTACTACTTTGGGCTAACACATGATTATCACTGCTGTTTGCCGGTCCTGGCGAAAGAAATGGGCGGGCGGGCTGGTCTTACAAAATCACCCATTCTCGAGAGCGCGGAGGGCGAGACCCTTGGCCACTGTCGTCAACTCTTCACCGCCTTTTAGTTTGTGACTGCCAAATGTTTTGCCAAAGAAGCGGCGCACGTACGGCACGAAAGACGATCCTCCGGTGAGGAATACGCTGCCGATATCACTCGGGTTAACGTTGTGTTGATTGATGAGATTCTTAACGCAGGTTGCGATGGTTTGCATGTCCTCTTGAATCCACGATTCGAAACGCCAACGTTCGAGAGTGTCTTCGATGTTCACAGACGACTGCGCAAATACAAAGCCGGCGTTTTCGTTTTTTGTTAATCCAACTTTTGTGCTCTCAACAGCACGATACAGAGCGTAGCCTAAGTTTTCAGATATGAGCTGAATCAACGCCGCTACTTTGTCAGGCTCAGTAGCTTGATTTTTGACCTGCCGGAGTACGGCCATCGTCTTCGGGTCTTTAAGAAGAAACGTGCGATGCCAACTTGCCAGTTGTGAATAGAGCCATACAGGTACGGGAAGCTCCTTGCCTAACGAAATATAATGGGAGCCAAGACCAAGTTTCGGCGCCACGAGGTTCATCATGATCCTGCTGTCGAATGTGTCGCCTGCAATGGCTACGCCCGAAGTACCCACGACGGGATTTCTACCGGTCCGTTTTCTACCAGGACCAAGGTGGGCCAACGTGAAGTCGCTTGTTCCGCCTCCGAAGTCGCCTATCAAGACTAACTCGTCTTGGTCCAGTTGCGTTTCATACTGATATGCAGCCGCGACTGGTTCTAATTCGAATGTGACTTCGGAAAAGCCGGCGAGTTCAGCGGCTGTCCGGAGCCGGTTGAGCGCCAAAGTCTCGTCCGCTTCGGTTTCAGCTCCAGCAAAGCGGACCGGCCGGCCGAGCACGACACTCGTAGCTGGCACACCGAATTGTTCAACAACGGCTGTTCTTAAATGCCTCAGGATGATGGCGATCAAATCTTCGAGAGTGTAGTAGCGCCCGTTGATTTGTGTGGATGTGAACAGCGGACTTCCCAGATAGGATTTGATGGAGAGAATGAGTCGTCCCTTGGTATCGGCTTCGAGATACGAGCTGATGGCTTCGGGACCGGCTTTCGTTTCAGCCTTCACTGTTGAAGAGCCGTCCTTAACTGGAAAATACAGAATCGATCGGAAACTGTTAGTCGTATCGCTACCGTCGGCGAAGGCGGCGAGTGTTGCCTCTTTACCTGGCTCCGCTACAGCAATAGCGCTGTTAGTCGTGCCAAAATCTAGTCCGATAACTGGCTGCATCTCGTCCGCTGGAATGAATTCTTAAGTGGCCGTCGCTGGCTCGTCACGTTCTCTTCTCACCTCGTAGCAAAGTTCAACGACGCCGTTCTTGTAGGCTTTGACCTCCGCTAAGTGGAGGGCCACATCCTTGTCGAGCTTGTCGAAGAATGGGATTCCATCGCCGATCAAAGCCGGCACAATCGAATAACGAACTTCGTCCGCGAGGTCCAGACGCAGACACTCGCCCGACACCGCACCGCCGCCAACAAACCAGATCGTTTGGAACCTGCGTCGCAGGCGCTCGTTCACGAGGTGCGCCAGATCGCCTGAGTAGAATTCGACGGTATCTCGGGTTTTCGGAAGCTCGCGACTAGTGAGGACGAAAGTAGGTTTGTCGCCGTACGACCAGCCAAAGCCTTGGGCTTCGAAATTCAATGCGGTCTCATAGGTGCGTGACCCCATGACGTAGCAGTCGATAGTTTTGAAGAAGGCCTCGATGAACTCAGGATCCATCGTCTCCCCATCTGCGAATTCGTCCGATGTTTCGAGCCAGTCGACGCGTCCATCCTTGCGAGCGATAAAGCCGTCCAGACTCATAGCCATGTGAATCGTTACGCGAGAATCAGCGATTGCCATGTCATCTCGTCATCGTACGAATGATCGGTGTCGCCACCGCTTGAGTCCACCAACTTTATCTTAATTACAACATTCCCCGGCAAGAAATATTTCGGCCTCAGCGTCGCATAACTATCAGGATTCTCTTAAGCGCAGAAGGAGGGTTTATGGCAGGTGCTGATCATACTGGCGACGATATGGAAGCTGGGCGGACGAATCGAGCCGAGAACAGAACGGCAATTTGGGCGCAGACGGAGAAGGATTCGGATTTCGATGGCGACGCGATTCTCGTGGTCGAAGCGGCGCCGAATGTTGAGGACGATGACTACAAGCTGGTGAATGCAGCGTTTCCCTCCCACGGAATCCTTTCATCTGGCATTGGGACCGGCGCGGGTGTGGTGGGATTCAGCCGGCGGAGTCCACTGTTAGCGCCGGGTGAGGAACTAACGCCAACGGACCTCCGCAACGCGAGCAATGTAGGTGTCTTTGGCAAGGGATTTACCGGCATAGCGGCTCAGGGCGATTTCCGGAGTTCGTCTACTCCGTCAGCAGATCTCAACATGGGAAGAGGGGTGGGGATAATCGGGCGCGGCGACAGAGGCCTCAACCTAAGCGCACCTGGCGTCGTTGGCTTCTCGGGAGGAGTGACTAACGAAACTTTCGGCGCGAATACTGGTGTGTTCGGTAAAGGCGAGACAGGTGTCAGCGGGCGGGGTACAAAAGGGCCGGGAGTGAAAGGGATGGGCAGCCCACAGGAACCGGGTATTATGGGTGTGGGAGGTAGCAACAGCCCAAAAGGAAGGCACGCTCCGGGTGTCATGGGACTTGGGTTCAACGAGCCCATCGGCTTTCCCTTCGAAGTGCCCGTCAACACTGGGGTCTATGGCGCGGGTGACGACGGTGTCAAGGGCCAAGGTGACAAGGGTCGAGGCGGAGTCTTCGAGTCTGCGAAATCTGCGCAAGTCCGGTTAGTACCGGTTCGAAAGGACTTGAAGCCCGAGCGAGGGTCTTACAGTCCAACCATCGTGGCAAACCCTGGCGTACTCGGACCCAAGCTTCCTAAGTATGGCCAGGCAGGCGACCTGATGAGCGTCATCGACGACCGAGGCGAGTGCACACTTTGGTTTTGCGTAGTGGGACACTTTGAAGTTTTCTTTAAGGGCAGCTTTATTTTCGATCCTGCGCGCTGGGCACAGGTCCTGTTGGGTCCTGTCTTCATCGGCCAGGCGTGATGAACGCGTCATAAGAAAGTAGTCGAGCTCGGAGGCAGCACGGCCGCTGTCGCTCGGGGCCGTGCTGCCGTCGCTTCAATCCTCGGTGGAGCAGCGCGCTTCTCTTCGGTAGCAACGAGACACATCAACAGAGGCGTGGCCCATCACTGTTTAGCATCGAGTCGTTGTGCTAACTCCTCACTGGCCCCATCTACCTCCCTTGTGTGTGTCAGTCTAGGTTCGGTCATAAAGCAACTCGGCCTATTCGTGGAATCAACAACTTACGCGGACGATTCCGTCATGGAGTGAAATCCTTGTCTGGCATAACGTGAAACTTTCCTACAGTCTTCCATCATACTTGAAATTTTCCTCACCAGGTTTGACCTCCAATAGCATCATCGAATGACTAGAAGATCAACACGGAGGAATACAATCCATAACTAGCCAGTAGTTGTGAACAGCCAGGCTACTCGTGTCGTCAATACACCATCAATGGGCCAGATGGGCCAGCCTTGTGCTTCGAACCACGACCTGAGCGCATGTATACGTGGTGCCGGTGGTTTCCACGAACCACAATGCGACTGGCTGAAGAAGATACCCGGTGACGCAAGACGGTTTGCGACGGCTTGCATTGCCCTCGGACGGTATTCCTCTGAGTACAACTGCAGTGTGCAGCGCTCGATCACAACATCGTATGGGCCCGGGCAACATTCCACATCGCAAAGGTTGCCAGTTACGAACTTCAGATTTCCGTTTAGTCCAGCAGATCTCCCGCCTACGAGTCCGGCTAAGAATTCAGCGGGAGGGGTAACCGCATTCGCCACCTTGGTTGCATAGGGTGACAGATCCAGGGCAGTCACATCGAATCCCGCCCAAGCCAGGGCACGTGGTTCCTGGGAAATTCCGTTGCCGACGCATAAGACCGTGTTGCACCCGTTAGCGCGCATGGTGTCCACCAGTTCGCCGTCATCACAAAAGAGATGGACGAAATCACCGTAACCATGCGAGATCTGTTCATACCAGAATCTATCCCACGGCTCAGGATCAACGAGCGAGATCGGCGGATCTAACCAACTATAGTCGTCATCGTCCTGGACTTGTGCACTGGCACTGCGCGGTCCGACCTCAAGGCCCAATTGTTGAGGAGGCCTACGGCTGAAAAGTTTGTTGAGGAAGTTGCGCATTCTCAACCCTTTGATTGAGACCGCACTATACGCTGCAAATTCTTGACTGTCATTCCGACTGAATATATTTCTTGTGGGGAAGAACGTGAAAGAGGACACGGTCGGTCTTCTTGGCGACCTCAAGACCCGTCTGAACGAACTCGGCGAAAGTCTGCGATCTGAATTGTAGTCTGTGAAGAGATGTGGCGTTTGAGGGCGCTTAGTGGATGTTAGAGGTGAAAGTCATTCGAGATAGTGGTCATTCAACTGAGCCTTGAGCTCCTGAGGAACGGATTGCCAAGGGGCAGTGCACAATTCATGTGAACTCCAGTCGGAACCATGGACGCGCGCTGCTTGCCACTTGGCAAGCTGCTTTTCATAACGCCAGCGATATATTGGACCATGGCCTCGCTGGCTATAGAAAACATTATTTTCAACCGAATCCTTGTTGTCCGGCCGGATGAACATGCGCAGTCCGTTCATAACCCTCATTTACTTACCTACCCCCTCATGTTTATCCGACTAACGGAGGGGACTCTTCCACACCTGCTTTCATATCTCTCATCGCACCGAGGGCATGACCATGGGGCACAGGGAATTGGGTAAAGTTGATCAAGCCTCTTCTGACCTCTTCCATCGCAATGCTCGTATCTTTGTGCCTGTTAGGATTCGACTCGATCCGCGGCTTTGAACCACGTCGAAGTTGCTTCGCCCTTAATGCCGCTACCACGACTGCTCGGAATCGTGAGATTTCTCCTGGTCCACTCTCCTGCCCACTCGCGCTCATTTAGTAGCTCTCCCATCGCACGCTTCAATATAACCGAACATACGGAGAAAACGGATTAGTGCATCCGCGGATCTTCGTATGGTCGTTGAAGTGTAGTTTGTAGATGTGTGCATCAGGATGCTTGGCATAGTCAGGTTTGAAAAACAAACAGACGGCACAAGGAGGAGGACGCTACGCGCAGATCCTGATGTCGCGAGTGGTTCTAAAGAACTGATAACGCTAAAGGACTATAACATACTTCGCGAAAGGGCTAGTTCATCGCCGGTGCTGTAGTTTTCTCGGTTTGGCCGTTATGCGTCTCACGGTATCTTGCAACGAGCTAATCTCGTAACACATAGTTTGTCCATCCGGGTAAGGCGACCTGATCCAGCCAACCCTCACTCTATTGAAAATCAGAGCGGCAGTCTAATTGGTGTTACCCAACGCAACTGCTCAGCTTAGGCCTTACGGCTCTTTTTCGAAGCTTGACGCTTTAGGGGAGTTTTATCTTTTGTAAGAAACAAGACATCGCCCGGCTGACATCTGAGGGCGCGGCAGATCTTCTCGAGCGTTTCAAAGTTAATTCCAAGTGACTTGCCTTTTTTCAGCCGCCACAGAGTTGTATGACTGACGCCCGTCTCCTTCGCCAGCCAGTAGAAGGTGTGCTTTTCCTTAGCCAGCAGTTTGTCGAGCGTGGGTACAATCATAATCGGGGGACTCGTATTTACCACATCCAACATATATTGTCGATGCGAAATATATTGTAGCTGGAACATACAAAGCAGTTGGGTACTTGCAACTACCCCTCTGGGTAAGGCATCATAGCCGCGGTTAATCCTTCTCTCGCGCATCGACGGTGATGCGCCCCGCGCACAAATCGATCAGCGCTGGCGTTTTGGAAGTTCGAGAGTTGGCTTGTTTCACACTTCGAAGCCGCTCTTCAAAGAGCATCCGAACCTGGTCCTTCGACCGCTACCGTTTCGCCGAAGCCCATCCGATTCGCAGCTTCTTTTCATTCCAGAAAGGGGAAAGGTATATCTCTATGTCAACAAAACTTTATGTTGGAAACCTGGCTTTCCAAACCACCAGTCAGGAGCTGCAGCAGTTGTTTGGTCAAGCTGGAACAGTTCATTCTGCCAGTGTCGTAGAAGACCGCGACACCGGACGCTCCAGAGGCTTTGC
>JBKPPH010000185.1:0-26355 GCA_046733535.1 Acidobacteriota bacterium | reverse complement strand
AACAACACGCGTCGCCGATGTTTCGTGAATTGACTGTACCGGAACTGAATGAGCACCCGGATCAGCGGCTCGAGATGATGGTCTATCCGTCAGATTCGCTGAAAGCAGAATTCGATCGGCCAATGGTCACGACACCCGGTTGGGGCAGCGGCAAGCCGGAAGTAACACAGAGTCTCGGCAACCCGTTTAGCGGCCTGTCGTTGGGCATTAAGTTTCAAGGGACAACGGCGCGCGCGATCAGCGACAGGTGGGTGTGGCAGAGTTTCATGATTCTCGGAGTGCTGTCAGTCCTGATGATCGGCGGCCTCGTATTGACTTACCGTAGTGTAAACAAGCAGGTCGCCCTCGCGCGTTTGAAGTCAGACTTTGTTTCGAACGTCTCGCATGAACTTCGCACTCCGCTCGCGTTGATTCGACTCTATGCGGAAACACTCGAGCTCGGACGAATCACGACACCCGAGAAGAAGAACGAGTACTACAGCATCATTCGGAAAGAGAGTGAAAGATTAAGCGCCTTAATCAACAACATTCTCGACTTCTCTCGCATTGAAGCCGGGCGCAAGGAGTATGACTTCAGAGAAACTGACGTCGCCGAGCTCGTGCGCAACACGCTCGACTCCTATCGTTATCAAATCGAGCAGCAAGGCTTCGCACTCGAAGAGCACATCGAACCGGTTCCGCCTGTGCGCATCGATCGCGAAGCCATCGCCCGCGCACTTGTCAATCTGGTCAACAATGCACTGAAATATTCCGACAACGAAAAATTTCTGGGCGTCAGGCTGTATCGCGATAAGAGCGTGCTCAAACTCGAGGTGAGTGATCGCGGCATCGGCATCAAGCGGCACGAACAGTCGCGGATTTTCGAGAAGTTTTATCGCACGGGCGATCCGCTGGTCCATAACACGAAGGGAAGCGGGCTCGGGTTGTCGCTGGTCCGTCACATCACTCACGCGCATGGCGGCCACGTGGAAGTGGAAAGCACGCCCGGGCGCGGGAGCAAGTTCACGTTATCGTTGCCATTGGCTCAAACCCAGGTTATATGATTATGAAAAACAAGATTCTCATCGTCGAAGACGAACCCGCAATGGTCGCCGGCCTGCGCGACAACTTCGAATACGAAGGTTACGAAGTGATCAGCGCCGAAGACGGCGTCTCCGGCCTCGAGCGGGCGCTCGCGGACAATCCCGATCTGGTTGTGCTTGACGTGATGATGCCGCGAATGAGTGGACTCGACGTGTGCAAGCAGTTGAAATCGAAACGCCCTTCAGTGCCGATCATCATGCTGACTGCGCGCGGGCAGGAGATCGATAAAGTCGTCGGCCTGGAGTTAGGAGCCGACGACTACGTGACCAAACCGTTTTCCGTGCGCGAACTGATGGCCCGCGTGAAAGCCGTTTTGCGACGCGTCTCGTCGCCCGCGCCCGCGCCGGAGGTTTACCGGTTCAGCGACATCGAGGTCAACATTCGCAGCAATGAAGTGCGGCGCAATGGAGACGTCATCGATCTCTCAGCGAAAGAGTTTGCCCTCCTTGCTTACTTCATCGCTCATCCGGTCGAGATACTGAGCCGCGATCGACTGCTTGACGAAGTTTGGGGATACGAAAACTATCCGAGCACGCGCACGGTCGATACGCACATAGTTCATCTGCGACAAAAGTTAGAACCCAATCCCGAAGAACCACGTTTCATTCTTACCGTTCATGGTAGTGGCTATAAGTTTGTCGGATGAGGTCTTCTTGTTATGACTCTCCCAGCAGTCTTCAGCACAGGTTTGAGCACTCGACGTGTAGTCGACTTTCCGTCTCGCGTCAGAGAACGCGAGCTTGAAGCAAAGCTCCAGACGCTTCAGCGCGATTATGCGGAACTGAATACCGCGATCTTCGAAGCTGCGCAGGTACACCGGCGACTGTGTGCGCCAAGTCTCGTGCGACGCGGCGCTTTCCACGTCGCGAGCGAGATTTTTGCAGTTCGTCACTTGCCGGGAGACTTCTTCAGCGTTGAAGAAACGAGCGAAGGTCTGGTCCTCGCGCTGGGCGACATCGGCGGCAAAGGGCTCGCGGCCGGCATGTGGGTCACGCATCTGATTGGCTTGCTGCGCACGCACACGGCGGCGAACAGCGATCCGGAAGCGATCGTCGCCGCGGTCAATCGCGATATCGCGTTTCTGTTGGGAGTCGAGCCGCTGAGCAGTCTGTTTGTGGCGCGTTTGCATCCGACTTCAGGAAGACTCGATTACTGCAACGCCGGACATCCGCCTGCTTTGTTACTGCGCGCTGACGGGCAACTCGAGTTGCTCTCGGTTGGTGGACCAGTGCTTGGCGCTGTTCCGGTAGCCGGCTTCGATCGAGGCAGCGTGAAAATGGACGGCGGCGATTTGCTACTGGCCTGTTCTGATGGCATCTTAGAGTCATTCAACGAAGCAGAGCAGGAGTTCGGCAATGCGCGGCTCGAGACTGAGTTACGTCGCGCACAAGGCGGCTCGGCCCGGTCGGTTCTCTTTTCAGTGCTCGGCGCAGTCCAGGACTTCGCGGCGCCACGCCCGCTCACAGACGATATGACCCTCGTGATCATCAAATCCGGTAATCCCTTCTAAAGAGGTTGTATGATGACAAACATACTCAAATACTCGCGCGCGCTCTTCGCAATCATGGCTCTCATGATTGCAGCCACCGCAAACGCAACGGCGTTCGACGGAGAATCGCAATACGCTAGGCTCGATGGGGCGCGCGTCCATTACAAGAGTTACGGAAAGGGAAAGGACGCGCTGGTCCTGGTCCATGGCTGGACTTGCAATCTCGAGAATTGGCGCGCGCAGATCCCGGAGTTTGCCAAACGAAACAGAGTGATAGCGCTGGACCTGCCGGGACACGGGTTGAGTGACAAGCCGCAAGTATCGTACACGATGGACCTGTTCGCGAATGCGATCGACGCCGTGATGCGCGACGCGAAAGTCGAGCGGGCAGTGGTGGTGGGCCATAGCATGGGAACGCCGGTGGCGCGACAGTTCTATCGCAAGTACCCGCAGAAGACGCTCGCAATCGTTATCGTCGACGGCGGCTTGCGGCCCTTCGGCACAAAGGAAATGCGCGAACAGTTTCTGGCGATGTTTCGTGGGCCACAGTACAAGGAGGCGGGCGCGCAGATGTTTGGTCAGATGATGGGCAAGCTGCCTGCCGCCGACCAGCAACTGATCTCGGCGTCGTTTGCAAACACTCCGCAGTACGTGCTGGTCAGCGCGATGGAGAATATGACTCAGGACTCGCTCTACACTCCTGACAAAATAAATGTGCCGGTGTTGGCGTTACTTGCCAGGTCGCCGTTTTGGCAGCCCGACACTGAAGAGTTCTTGTACAGCCTTGCTCCCAACCTGGAGCTCCACTGGTTCGAAGGTGTGGGCCACTTCATCATGATGGAGAAGCCGAAGGAGCTCAACGAGGCGGTGCTGGCGTTTCTCAACAAAAAGGCTCTCTTGAAATAACAACTCAATCAATTGAAAGGGGAAAGAGTATGGCAGACGTAAAATCGATTCCCGACGGTTATCATTCGATCACGCCCTACCTGGTTATTGAGGGCGCGACGGAGGCGATGGAGTATTACAAGAAGGCGTTCGGCGCGACCGAATTGTTCCGCATGGAGCATGGTGGAAAGATAGGCCACGCCGAGATGAAGATCGGCGATTCACCTTTCATGCTCGCGGACGCGCACGCGGAGATGGGCCACAAAGGACCGAAGTCGCTCGGCGGTACTCCCATTGGTCTCATGATTTATGTTGACGATTGCGACACGATCTTCAAGCAGGCGATCGATGCGGGTGCTACTGAAGTAAGGCCGCTGCAAGATCAGTTTTATGGCGACCGTTCGGGGACGTTGACCGATCCGTTCGGGCACCTTTGGACGGTGGCGACGCACAAGGAAGACGTCGCACCGGAAGAGATGGAGAAGCGCATGGCGGCGGCGCACGGCGGTTAGTCACACAGACAACGGACAGAATTCACGAGATTTTTGCAGGATTCACCTCTTTGAGGCGACGTTCGAGGAAGCGGCGCTCGCTGTCGTTAGTGACTAACTCGAGCGCTGCTTTGTAACTCTCGGCGGCTTCGTCGTTGGATCCGAGCCGGCGCAACATGTCGGCACGAGCGGCGTGCAGCAGGTGATAATCGTCGAGCTCTCCTGATGCCGCGAGTTCGTCGATGAGCGCGAGCGCGGCCTGCGGACCCTGGGCCATTGCCACGCCAACGGCGCGGTTAAGCGACACGATCGGAGAAGGCATTACTTGTTGCAGCAGATCGTACAGCGTCACGATTTGCCGCCAGTTCGTGTCTTCAGCGCGCGCGGCCTTGCAATGCTCCGCGGCGATCGCGGCTTCGAGTGCGAACGGACCAGGCTCACCGCGCAGCGCCTCCTGGACCAGCGACAGTGCTTCGTCGATCTGTGGTCTATTCCAGCGCGCGCGATCCTGTTCCTCGAGTATGACGAGATTACCCTCTTCATCGAGTCGAGCTTCGCGCCGTGAATCTTGCAACAACATGAGCGCCACGAGGGCGGTCGCTTCGGCCGGCGGCTTCGGTTCGAGTAGCGTTCTGACGAGACGTCCGAGACGAATCGCTTCGGCGCAGAGATCAGCCCTGATGAGCGGCTCGCCGCGAGTCGGCGCGTAGCCTTCGGTGAAGATGAGATAGATCGCTGTCAGCACTGCGTCGAGCCGCGCGGGCATGTCGCTCGTATCAGGCACGCTGAACGGAATTCCAGCATCGCGAATCTTTCGCTTGGCGCGCACGAGGCGTTGGGCCATCGTCGCCGTGGGGACGAGAAATGCGCGCGCGATCTCGTCGGTCTGAAGTCCGCCGAGAGTGCGCAGCGTGAGCGCGACCTGTGCTTCGAGCGATAGCGCGGGATGGCAGCAGGTGAAGATCAGGCGCAATCGATCATCGGGAATTTCGCCCATGTCGAGGACGGGAGCTTCGACGATTGGCTCGGAAGCGAAATCGGGATCGGCTTCCAGTTTTTCTTGCAGGCGTGTTTGCCGTCGCAGGCGATCGATGGCTTTGTGTTTGGCTGTTTGAATGATCCAGGCGCGCGGCGAGTCGGGAATGCCGGCCGTTCGCCACTGATCGACGGCCGCCGTAAACGCGTCCTGTGCTGCATCTTCGGCCAGTTCGAAATCACCAAACTGGCGTATCAGGGTTGCAACGATCCGGCCCCAATCGGATCGATACACTGAGTCAACCGCAACGTTAGCGTTTGGAAGCATGGTGGCGAGAGTTGATCATAAAAATTTTGCGGCGTGGTGTCGATCCGCGAACTCGCCATTCGATTTAGCAGTGGAGGCAGGAAAATATGAAATACATGTTGCTGGTTTACCTCGATGAAAACGCGCTGAGCGAAACTGAACGGGAGCATTGCTACGTCGAATCGGCACAGCTTGCACAGGATCTCAGCGCGAGCGGCAAGTATCTCTCGGCTGGTCCGTTGCATCCGGTTGCGACGGCGACCAGCGTGCGAGTACGTAACGGGAAGCGCCTGATAACCGATGGGCCATTCGCTGAAACTCGCGAACAACTCGGCGGCTACTACCTGATTGATGCGCGAGATTTAGATGAAGCGATGACTATTGCGGAGCGAATTCCGGTAGCGAAAGTGGGAACGATTGAAATCCGGCCGGTGCTGGAGATCAAAGGCTTGCCTGAGCAATCTTAAAACTCGAATAAAGGAAACACGAATGAACATCTTGCTTTGGATTTTTCAGATACTGCTGGCACTGACTTTTCTATTTGCAGGTGGCACCAAGCTGGTGCTGCCGACCGAAGTTTTGAATTCCATGGCTCCGCCAAACTCGATTCTTTTTCCCGGATGGTTTCTTAAGTTCATTGGCTTGTGTGAAGTACTCGGCGCGCTGGGATTGATCCTGCCCGGCGTCTTCCACCGGAAGCAACATCTGACCGTTTACGCTGCCATAGGATTATTCATCATCATGATTGGGGCTATCGTGACCACGCTGATGAGCCTTGGAGTGATGGCAGCGTCATCGCCGTTCGTAGTCGGAGTGCTCTGCCTGTTCGTCGCGTACGGCAGGTGGAAGGTCAGACCGCTTCGTTAATCATCACTTAATTACGAAAGGAGCAAATTATGGAATTAGTCCCGTATCTTCTTTTCAACGGCAACTGCGCCGAGGCTTTCAAATTTTATGAGCAGACGCTTGGCGGCAAGATTGAGGCGATCATGAATTTCGCCGGCTCACCCGCGGCCGAACATGCGCCGCCCGAGTGGGGCGACAAGGTGCTGCACGCGAGCATGACGGTTGGCGACCAACATCTAATGGGTTCGGACGCACCGCCAGGAAATTACCAACAGCCGCAGGGCCTTTCAGTTTCGATCTCGGTCAACGATCGAGACAAGGCGGAACAGATCTTCAATGCACTCGCACAAGACGGCAAGACGACGATGCCGTTTCAGAAGACTTTCTGGGCGGCGGGGTTTGGGATGTGCGTCGATCGCTTTGGGATTCCGTGGATGGTCAACTGCGAATAGATTGGACAGGATTGCAAAATGGACGACGCACGACGTTTGAACTGGCCGCTGTGGGTGGGCTTCCTGCTCACCCTCGGCGCGTTTCTCAGTTACTTCTTTATCTTTATATGGTTCCCGGTCACGCGTGATTTTCCGTGGGTTAACCTCCTGCTGTTTCTGATAGCAGGCGTATTGCTGTTCGTAGGCATACGGCGTGGCTTTGCTTCCGATCGCCCGCATCCGAAACGCGCGAAGATCGTCAGCTCAATCGTGGGCCTGCTCAGCTTGTTCGTTTTCGCGTTCTTTGTTTTTACGATCTTTATCGCCGCGCGTTGGCTACCGTCTTCAACTGGCGCGCCACACGTGGGCCAACGAGCGCCTGACTTCACGCTTCCTGACACGACCGGTAAATCTGTCTCTCTTTCGGAACTCCTGTCTACACCAGTGAACGGCAGTCCACCGAAAGGCGTGCTGCTGGTTTTTTACAGAGGCTACTGGTGACCATCATGCAACTCCGAGTTACGGAGTATTGAAACGAGCCTTGACCAGTTCAACGCAGCAGGCATTCGTCCGGTTGCGATCAGCGTCGACAGTCCTGAAGTGTCACGCAACCTTTCGCAAAAGGCCGGTTACAGTTTTTCCTTTCTTTCGGATCCGAATGCCGAGGTCATCCGGCGTTATGACCTGGTCCATGCGGGCGCGGGCGAGAATGGACACGACATCGCGCGACCCGCCGAGTTTCTGGTGGATCGATCCGGGACTGTGCGCTGGGTGAACCTGACGGAAAACTACTGGGTCCGTGCACGACCCGAGCAGGTGTTGGAAGTTGCGCGACTGCTCAAATGAAAACCGCCGCGACCTCTGCGTCGCGGCGGTGCGGTTATTAACGATTCACAGGTGAAGATTAGCCAGCGCGTTGGCTGCCACCCGTCTTGTAACCATCCTCGTAACCTCTCGAGAAGGCGGATCGGTAAACGTCAGCAAAATTCCCGAAGCCGGCTTCTTTGAAATAGTGAGAGCGTTGAGGATTGTAGCTCTTGTCTTTCTTGCCATCGTCCTTGCCGGTCTTGAAACCGTCTTTGTAGCCTTGATAGCCAGCCTTGTCGCTGTTGTCAAAAACATAGTGGCTATAGCGGAAGTTGTTATAACCCCAAGGGTCATAGCCCCAGCCATAACCATACGGGTAACCCCACCAATTACGATATCCAAAACCCCATGGACGATATATGCGATACGGGTAAGTACGAACGATCACGACTCTCCGGCGCTGCTGAGCCTGGACTTCGCTTGATGAGACGAACGCGATGCCAAACAGCATGAGCGCTGCGAGCGCGAAACCGCCAACCTTTCGCAAATATTTTCCTTTCATTTTCCTTGTTTACCCCTCTTTAACACAAAACTGGTCGGGACTTCGCCCGGTATTCTGGGAGAGCCCGACCTACTTTTTAGACACTTGAGATGCCGGATCGGTTACAAAAGTTCACACTTTAGAGGGCAGCGCCGAAGGCGCGAAATATGGTAGCGAGGGGCAAAGCGGTGAGCGGAGCGATCACTGTACACAGCGCCGAAGGCGCGAAATATGGTAGCGAGGGGCAAAGCGCTGAGCAGAGCGAAGCGCGTCGCCCCTGGATCAAACAGATAAGGACGCCGCAGCTCTGAAAGAGCGGAAGAAAATAGTTGTTGGGTTGTTATTTCGCACTTTCAGTGCTCTATTCAATTTTTCTGGCCAACCAGGGGCGACGCGCTTCGCTCGGCTCAGCGCATTGCCCCTGGCTACCATATTTCGCGCCTTCGGCGCTTTGCACACCTAGCGAGCGACGTTTTTGTAAACAACCCCGCCCTTCATCACGAACATGATGCGGCGCACCGCGGTGATGTCTTTCAAGGGATCACCGTCGAGGGCGATGATGTCGGCTTCGAAACCGGGCGCGATGGAACCGAGTTGGTTGCCCATGCCGATGGCTTCCGCTCCGAGTGAGTTGGCTGAAACCATTGCCGCCAGCGGATCCTGCCCGCCGTCGCGGACGCGGTCAATAAACTCCTCAGCATTTCGGCCATGCGATCCTGCGAGCGCGTCCGATCCAAAAACGATCTTCAACCCGGGAATCTTCAGAGCGCGTTTGAAGAACTCGTGATACATCGGGATGATCTCCCGGATCATCGGAAACACCTCTTCCGGAAAGCCCGGCGTGCCGGCAAACTTCTCCTTGTTCAGGAGGTAGTTTTCCATCACCAGCCCCGCCTGCGGATCAAGCCAAACACCCTTCTGCACCATCAGCTTCAAATCGTCGTCCGTGGCGAGTGTGCCGTGTTCGACCTGAGTGCAACCGGCGAGTGTGGCAGCGCGAACTGCATCTTTGTACGCGTGCACGAGCGTGCGCAGTCCCTGCTTCGTCGCTTCATCGCAGGCGGCATGGAGTTGCTCCTCCGAGAGCGTCAGGTCAGGGCGGCGAACGCTGGACGCGGCGAAGATCTTGATGAGATCTGCCCCGGCTTCCTTTTGCTTTCGGACGAATGCGCGAATCTCGTCGGGAGTGCCGGTTTGTTCGCCGCGCCCCATGAGAGGTTCTGCAGACGACAAGATGCGTGGACCGGGAAGCATTCCCTTCGCGATCGCGTCGCGAAGCGGCAGGTCGGCGAGGGAGCCGACACTTTGGACGGTTGTGAAGCCGGCGAGCAGCGTGGTCCATGCATTGGATTCGGCAGCGTAGTAGGCGAACGGTGTGTTTCCGACGCCATTTGTGTTTTTACCGTCCGGACCAAAGCTCCAGGTGATGTGGACGTGGCCGTCGATCCATCCCGGCAAGACTGTGAGTCCGGTCAGATCGTAATTCACTGGTGAGGCGTTTGGATCGATACGAACGATTTTCGATCCTTCGATAACGATGCGCGTGTTGCGGAGCACACCGCCTTTGCCGTCCAAGACAGTGCTCGCGGCGATGACGATCTGTTTGTTCTGCGCCGTCGCAACGCTGCAGACCATCACGAATATGAGGAGCAATTTGATTAATCGCATGTCAGTGGGGTTCGCTGCTCACAAGGGCAGCGAAGCGTTCGAGAGGTAGATTTCCACCAGTCACGATGCCTACCACTTTTTTGCCCCGCAGATCACTTCGCATCTTGATCGCTGCGGCTGTTGAAGCAGCGCCCGCGCCTTCCGTGAGTTGCTTTGCATGACGCGCAAGCAACTTGATCGCATCGTTGATCTCGTCGTCGGTAACCAAGACAAAATCGCTGAGCAGTTCCGAGAGGATGTTGTTCGTGAGTTCAAAAGGAACGCGGCAGGCAAGGCCCTCGTGTTCCGTCTCCATCGTCGGGTAAGGTTCTAAGTTACGATTACGCCACGCGTGCCACATGGCCGGTGCACCTTCAGACTGAACAGCAATCACGCGCGCATTCGGATTGAGTTCGTTCACCACGATGCAATTGCCGGAAGCGCAACTGCCGCCGCCCGCCGGCGCGATAATCACGTCGACGTCCGCGAGGTCCTCGAAGATCTCGAGAGCCATCGTCCCGACTCCGGCGATCAACTGCGGCTCGTTCGCCGAGTGAACGTAACGAAAACCCTCCGCGGCGGCGACCTGCTCGCATTCCTCGCGCGCTTCGTCAAAGTCGCGACCGTGAAGACGAACTTCGGCGCCGAGATCGCGGATTGCCTGTATCTTCGTTTCGTTGACGTTCTCACGCGGAGCATAAATGATCACGTGGCTGCTGAAGAGCCGTCCGCCGTAAGCGAGCGATTGACCGTGATTGCCGGTGGAGGTCGCGACGAGCCCACGCCTTCTTTCATCATCACTCGCAGTGCCGACGAGGTTGATGCCGCCGCGGACTTTGAACGCGCCTGTCGGTTGCAGGTTTTCGAGTTTGACGTAGTAGTCGCAGTCGAGCAGCTCGGAAAGTGGTTTGACACGAACGAGTGGCGTCTTGGCTAGATACGGCGAGATAAACTCGCGCGCGGCAACGATGTCTTCGAAAGTCGGTGTAAGCATGTGGCACAAGCTAGCAGTTTACGCAACGCGAAACAACGAGCGAGGCTGCGAAGAAAAAGAGCCGGTCAACGATGATATCGCTGACCAGCTGCCTTGTGTTTGCGTACCGCGCTGCGTTCACGCTCCTAATGGTCGCAGCTCGACTTTGGAATGGCAGAGAATACACCAACAGACACGAACACCTTCCAACAATCAGTGGGTTTAACCTCGCCTGGAATCGTAAGTTTCAACTCCTTGCTCGTGGGTGAGTCGGGCTTTACTTCTTCAGCCGGGCCACTTGGTCCCTGAATCTTAACAAGTAGCGGAAACGTGGGAGGCACGTCATAAAATCCGGAGCCGGTAACCGTCAACTTGTTACCTGTCCGCTTAACATCCGCGATCACAGGAGCGGCCATCGTATAACCAACCGGCACCTCTCGAGCCGAACTCTCCACCGGCTTAGTACCGTTCGGTTTAGAGATCTTGAAGTGAAGCTTGGTATCCGGAGGAATTGGCTTTGTCAGTTTGAAAGAAAAGTGCAGCTCTTGATCATTCGACGCGTCGGAAATGGTTTTGACGTCAGTTATCCCCAAAGCACTGGCCTCTTCAATAACGACGTTTCCTCCGGTCAGGTATGATCCCGGAATTACTCCTGTTCTCGCGCCGTTGGCAGCATCGAGAGCAGCCCAGAAGCACGGTTCAGTGGCGCCTCCGCAATTGGTCACCCTGTCGAATGTGACTGCGTCAAGTCTTCCCGGTATGGTTGTGACGTCGACAGTCATAACTCCCTCGACAACTACACTCACGGTGTTCAGACTCATTTGACTGATGAAGTCCAGCGCCAAAAACTGGTCGAAGATTGTAGGATTCGTAACGGTTACTTTCCTTTTTCCCTGATCGATGCTGGATGCGAGTCCAAATCTGGTTTCACAACTGCTCAGCGCATTTTGGATGACCTGGGCCCCGAAACTCTCTTTGTCTTCTGTATTCTCGCCGCCACGAAGACTTCGAACTACCTGGTTGTAGCAGGGCATCAGTTCTTTCAAATTCTGTACGGTGAGATTCGGACTTATGCTTTTCAAGATTTGTTCGGTTTCCTTCTTCATAGTTGGATCGACGAGCATCTGCAACGGGGCGAAAAAGAGCGCCGGCGACCTCAGGAAGAGCTTTTTGAAACCTGGCGTGAGAAAGCGATCGATCGGAAAGAAACACACAATCACCTCTGCCGCTTGTTTCGAAATGACCTTGTTGGTTTGGTAGCCGAAATCGCTGATGCGATTGAGTTGCTCAACTGTGCCATCGGGCCAGGCTTCTCTTATTCCCGGAACTACCGAGCCGCTAAACGCGTTGAGACCGCGAACGATACCTTCTTCATTGATCGAAAACGCGTATGCACTTGCAAGGCTGCCCGCGAATGTTAGCAGGCGCATGGTCCAGTTTCTTTTGGACCACATCTGCGCATCGAGCAACTGTCCACGAACGACGCGATACTCTTCACTGGCCACGTGGTTGGGGTTTGTGTTCGCTTGAAACGGCACCGCTGTTACCTGGCGACCGTTCAACCCAATCGAGGTGCCGGGTGTTCCGCTTAGCGCCCAGCGAGTGTAGTCAATAAAAACGCCGTGGATGATAAGCGCAGCGTCGGGGCTTTTGTTGCCCACGTTTATCTCGATGACAGCGTAATTGTTGGCGATCTCGTTTCCGAAGATGCGGCGTGCATCGATGCGAGGGATCAAAACGGCCTGGGCCGTTACCTGGCCTTTGACGGTCACATCGATTGCTATAGGCCGGCCGTTTCTCGCGGCACTTTCCATGGCCCGGTCTTGTGAAAATGCCGTTAAGCCATAGCAGAGAAGTAACACAAAGGCGGTCAAACTGCGGATCATAAGCGGCTCCTTTTTGTAATTGCCCAGTGACGACTTAATCGGGGCAATCGTCACGGGAGTGGGCAGATTTGAAATGCTCTAACCACTTATGGGAAAAGGAGCATTTTCATTTCAGGGCCGGCTTATGAGAGAAGATTTACTCTTGCCGCTTGCCAGTTGAGATCAATCGCCAGCGCATGGTCCTACCGCATTTTGACTGGTAGTTTTCCATTGTGAGTTTCGGCATCGCGCCGGGAAAGACGTCGGAGATGTAGAGCACCGATGCGGTCGAGGTGCTGCCGGGCCTTCCCGAAGCGCACTCGTCTTCAAGCACAGTTCCGAAGTCGTGAAGCACGCGGAAGCGGCCGCCCTCGAAACTTACGAGTGCCGCCATCTCCACTACCGTGCCTTGGTTCATATCGCCGCTAGTCATCAGCAACTCATCGACGCCGTCGCTGTTGAGGTCGGTCTTGCGCACGATGTCTCTTTTGAAGTCAGCATCGAGATCGGCGATCAATCGTGGGCCTGTGAAGATGGCGACGCGTTTGGTGCCGAAGTTGTCAGCGTGCGAAGCGTTACACTCGCCCGCAAAAATCACGTAAGCCGTTTGGGATTCGCCCGCGCCGGTGAAACTCCCGGTTACGGAGTCGAGGATTCTCGGAACGATCTGTCCGGCTTTGCGAGCCGCGGCGAGCGGATCGCTGTTCTCACCCGCATCGAAATTAGAGTTGCACTGGTTCTCTTCAGTCAGGTACTTGCGAAACACCTTCGACAACACGGCTCTTTGAGTGGCCAAAGGGATGTTGGGCGGCGCGGCCTCCGTGTCCTTTCTGAAATCCATCAGCACCTGCCGGTCCTTTTGCAACACCGGCTTTTGCGCGAAGGTCGTCAGCGAAGCTACCAGTAACAGGAGAATTATTCTCATTTTCGTCGGGTCCTTTCCGAATTTACAGATTACACAAATTACAAAGATTTACCCACAGCAATGGAGGCGCTATTATCTGCCGCATGATTACACTCCTAATGATCCTGTTTACGTTGACCGGCGGTGTCGCCGACGAGTGGTCGCAGTTCCGTGGTCCAAACGGAACGGGCGTTTCGAACACAACAGGTTTGCCGGCCGAGTTTGGTCCGCAGAAGAACGTGATTTGGAAGGCGGCACTTCCGCCGGGCCATTCCTCGCCGGTGTTGACGCGCGATCGCATCTTCGTCACCGCTCATGACAAAGACAAGCTGTTCGTGATCTGTCTCGATCGCCAGACGGGAAAGATCCTCTGGCAACGCGAAGCACCGCGTTTGCACACGGGTCGTTTGCAGAACGTCAACGGACCGGCGTCGCCGAGTCCGGTTACAGACGGTTCGAATGTTTACGTGTTCTTCCAGGACTTCGGTTTGATTTCATACGACAGCGCAGGCAAAGAGCGATGGAAGCATCCGCTTGGACCATTCAACATTTTCTACGGCTTCGGAGCGTCGCCGATTCTCGTCGACGACAAAGTAATCCTGCCAGTCGACCAGGATAATCCTACTTCCTACCTGATCGCCGTCGATAAAAACACCGGACGTTTGCGCTGGAAGGTCGATCGGCCCGTGGTGATCTCGGGTTACTCGACGCCGATCGTGTACCAACCGCCACGTGGTGCGAAGCAGATCATCATTCCTGAGTCGTTCCAACTCTCCGCATATTCGAGTCAGGACGGCAAGAGAGTTTGGTGGGTTCGCGGACTTGCGTGCGAGATGAAGTCGATTGCGAGTCACGACTCTGAATATCTTTACATCAACGGTTGGGGTTTTCCGCAGAACCAGCCGGGCAAGCAGGTGTCGACAACTTCGTTTGAGGAAGCGCTGACAACATACGACAAGGACAAAGACCATTTGATCGCGAAGACGGAGATTTCACGTGACGGCGGTGGTCCGATGGACAGGATGTTGAGCGCGGCGTTCGAAGCTTTCGATCTCGATCGCGACGAGAAGTTGAATCCGAGAGATTGGGAAGTGTTCCGCGCGATGATGGCGTCAGAGAATGGACTCCTCGCGATCAAGATGGGCGGCGAGGGTGATCAGACCGCAAATGCAATCCGTTGGCGTTATCAAAAGCCAGTGCCGCAGGTCCCGTCCACGCTGCTTTACCACGGCGTGCTCTACATGATTAACGACAGCGGCATCTTGATCTCTTTCGATCCGGCCAACGGCAACATACTCAAACAGGGACGGCTGCACGGCGCGATCGACAAGTACTTCTCTTCGCCGGTTGCCGCCGATGATAAAGTGTTCGTGATTGGCCAGGGCGGGCAGGTTTCAGTCGTGAAGGCCGCGGGCGATTGGGAAGTGCTGGCGGTGAATGAATTGGATGACGAGTGTTACGCGACACCCGCGATTGCAGACGGCCGCATCTACATCCGCACTCGCAGCGCGTTGTATGCGTTCGGCAAATAGAGCCGTGTAATCCGTGGCGAGTTACTTACGGAAATGATCGTTCACCTGCTTGACGGCACCTACGAACTCTTTCGCCACTTTTACGGCGTGCGGCGTTTCAAGAAGACTGATCCTCCGTTCGGAGCGGTCTCGGGAGTGTTGAGCACGGTGGCGCAAATGCTCGCCCAGGGCGCGACACACATCGGTGTTGCGACCGATCACATCATCGAATCCTTTCGCAATGATCTCTGGCCCGGTTACAAAACAGGCGCAGGCGTCGAGCCGGTGTTGAAGTCGCAGTTTATACCGCTGGAAGACGCGCTCGTCGCGATGGGCGTAACCGTGTGGCCCATGGTCGAACTCGAGGCCGATGATGCGCTGGCTTCTGCGGCGCGGTTGGCGGCCCTCGATGATCGCGTTGAGAAGGTTTGTATCTGGACGCCGGACAAGGATCTGGCCCAATGCGTGGTTGATGATCGTGTGGTACAAGCAGACCGTCGCAATAATGTCATTCGCAATGCGGAAGGTGTGCGCGCAAAGTTCGGAGTCGCGCCGCAGTTCATTCCTGACTACCTGGCGTTAGTAGGCGATTCGGCGGATGGTTTTCCGGGCATCTCGGGTTGTGGGCCAAAGACCGCGGCGCAACTGATCAATCGTTATGGACCAATCGAGGATTTTAGTCCGCAGGTTCTGAACGAAGAAAAGCGAGCGCTGGCGCTGCTCTTCAAGGATCTCGCGACGTTGCGGGACGATGCGGCGCTTTTCGAGGACGTTGATGAGCTGCGGTGGCAAGGCGCCACGCCTGAATTCGCGCAGGTCGCGGAGAAGATTGAGAACCCGCGATTGTTAACGAGAGTGAAGCAACTCGAGAAGCGTTTAATCAATTTATGACGCCGGCCCGCGACGATGGAATAAGTAGAACAGGATTACAGGATTTTCTGTAGATTGAAAATCGTGTAAATCCTGTCAAGATATTACTTCTTCCCGCCGAGACTCTTCTTCAGAATCTGTACCAGGTCAACCACCTTGTGATCCGCCTCGGCTTCTTCTTCAACCTCGACAACAGCGCCGCGCTTGTGCTGTTTCTTCTTCACGAGTTTCAAAAGCGAGTCGGTCTGCTTGTCTGCGAGTTTCGCCGGCGAAAACTGTTTCTTCGACTTGTTCGCGATCATCTTCTCAAACTTGCTAACAGTCGCTTTCGGAGCAGCAGTCTTTTTCGGCAAACCGACATCAGACGGCGAGCGCAACTCGTCCGCAAAACGCATCGTCTCAGCGCGCAGAATTCCCTTGTCCGAGAAGATCGCAATCAGATACTCCTTGCCGCGCATCACGAAAGTCGCGATTCCGGCGAGCCCGCTCTTGTCCATCGTTTCCGCCAGCAGCTTGTAAGCTTTTTGCGAACCCGCAGCCGGCGTCAGGTAGTAGCCACGCTCAAAGTAGATTGGCGGGATCGATTCCGCGGGCACAAACTGCTTGAGATCGATATCGCGAGTCTTCTCAGGCGCCAGCCGCTCCAGCTCCTCGTCAGTCACGATCACAAATTTATCTTTCGTGACTTCGTATCCGCGCACTACTTCATCCGCATCCAGATCCTTGCCCGTCTTCTCAGCGTAATACTTGCGCGACAGCGGCTTCCCATCTGGTCCAAGCATCCGCAGCGACGCACGGGTGGACCGCGTGGCGGGAAACAGACTTACCGGCACACTCACGAGTCCGAACGTCAAAGTGCCTGACCAGAACGGTCTCGCGCCCGCGTCCTGCTCTTCGGGTTCCACTGTTTTGCGTGACGTTCTAGGCAGCGCGTTTCTCCTTCTTTCTCAGCGACTCGATGCTCTTAGCCAGTACATTGTCAAGCGCCGCGGTCTGGCGTTTGGGTTTAACTGCCTTCAACTTCGGCGCGTGACCTTTCGCTTTCTTTTCGATGAACTCCTCCACGCGCTCGCGATACTCATCTTTATATTCCTTTGGCTCAAACTGTCCCTCGAGCATCTCGATGAGTTGCTTCGCCATCGCCAACTCTTTTTGCGTCGGCGCCGCGCCGGAAGGCTTGGTGAGATCGTCCGCCAGGATCACTTCGTTCGCGTCCCGAAGCGTAAACAGAAACAGGTAATCGTCAACTGCGCGAAGCGCGCCGGCGTAATACTTGTTGCGCATCACCCAGTGCGCGATCCCTTCGCTCTCTTTGTTTTGCAGCGCTTCAACCAGCGCGAAATATTCTTTCTCGTCGCCGTCTGGTCCAGCGTAGTAAGGCCGCTCGTACCACTGCTGGCTAATCTTTGCTTGCGGAACAAACTCTACGATCTCGATATCGCGTGAAGGCGGCGGTTGCAGTTTTTCCAACTCTTCTTCGGTGAGAATCACGTATCTGCCGGGCTCGATCTCGTAACCTTTTTGAATTTCTTCCTTCGGAACTTCTTCGCCAGAGTCAGGATCGACCATGTGCTGCTTCACACGTTTCTTGGCCCGATCGTCGAGCACGTGGAACCGCACGGTTCGATCCTGCACGGCTGAATACAGTTTGACCGGTAGCCTCGTCGTGCCGAGTTTTATATTGCCTTTCCAGATAGCACGTGCTGCCATAAATCCTCTATTACTGATCGCAACAACCGGAACAACGGACCTCGCGCAGTTCCGATTCCTGTACGCATAGTGGACAGAGATTGCTGTCGCAATCGAGACAGTAGAAGCCTGTTTGGTATGCGTACGACTGGTTGCACGTCGAGCACACTTCTGTGCCGCCTTCGAACCACCACCATTGTGTTACTCCGGCGGAGGCGGCTCGCGATCCGCGTTTCGCGGCGTTGGCTTGTTTACTCGACTTCGATTCCACGATGTAAGGCGATTCCTCTCGCTTTCATTACGACATCGTCGTCAATCGTCTCGGCGCCGGTAATCATTGCTTCAACCTGCTCGTTCGTTCGGCCGAGCGCGACCGCCAGTTTCTCGTTGTCGGCGTCAAAGCCTTGATCGCGTAACGTCGTCAGTATGCTTCTCGCCTCTTCCTGATCGGTTCCTTTGTCGTCAACTTCCTGATCGAGCATCACACAGACTCCTGTCCTCTGTTCGGTTCCAAGCCACAAAATTCTCGTTGCAGAAATAGCCGCAAGTCGGATGCCAGACAGGTAGCCGACAAAAAGCACGAAACGAAAATGAGTGAGCTGGGTTAATGAATGCCATGTGCGCGTTTTTGTGACTCTATTTCCATTCTCCCTGAAGCGTGAACGCGGCCCAGGAGTGAGGTGCGTGCCATCGTTTGTCGTTCTGCATCGAGACTTGCGCGTCTCGGAGCGCGGCGGCGGGTCGAAGCTTCTGGCCCAGCAGTCCTTCGTAGAAGCGTTTCATAAACTCGGCTGAGGCGCGATCGTCGATTTGCCAGAGACTCGCGACGACGCGCGGCGCGCCCGCGTACATGAAACCGCGGGTTAGTCCAACCAGACCTTCTCCCTGGACCTCTTTGCGGAGTGCGGTTTGGCACGCACTCAACACCACGAGGTCTGCCGATAGGTTCAAGTTGTAGAGATCGTAGAGTCGCAGAAAACCGTTTTGTTGACGGCCTTGCTCATCAACCAGCGATAGAACAATTCCCGAGAGTTCAGGATGGTGGTTGTTGATCAGACCATGGGTGGCGAAGTGAATGATGCGGTATTGGCCCAACTCACTGCTGGTTGCGAGTGAGCGGCTGGCTTTGAAGTCTACTGCCTCGAGTTAAGGCGCGGCGCCCGCATTGAGCACATTGAGAACGAGAAGCACAGCGAGGTTAGCGAGATAGAGCGGCCGCGACCTGTAGCCTCCACGGTTGAGGGGCAGATTCAGCCTTCGGAACTGCGCTTTTAGTTGGCAACCTAAAAAGACCCTTAAACTGCTACTTATAACGCGTATTTTTGTTCTCAAAAGGGCACTCATAGTGTAAGATTCAGTCCTCCTAACGACTCCCGCGCGGAAGTAAGACCTCCCAGCCCATCAGATAAAAATTGCGTTCAGAGTGCGGTTCCCCCCGGACTTTGCCGTCGATGCAGGTCGCATTGAGCCATTGCCCGTCCGCTATCGTCAGCAGTTATGAGTCAAGCTGTCGAAGATAGTATTCGGGCGGGAATCGCGAGCAGCGCGCGTGTGCTCGCGCCGGAAGATTGCGATTGGGCTGCGGGCGTGGCGCACGACGTCAGAAACTCTCTCGCAAGTATTAAAAGCGTGGCGGATGCGTTCCTGCGGCGTCGTCAACTCACCGCACAGGAACGTGAATGGATGGTGGCCGTCCGGCATGAGGTGCTGAAGATCGACGCGCGTATGTGCGAGTTGTTTGATGTCTCACAGCCACGGCCATTTAACCTCACGCAATGTTCGCTTAACGATCTGGTTAGTCACGTCGTTCTGCTCGCCACCCATCAGGTGAACGATCGTCACGGTCATCGGATTTCGATTCAATTCGTCGACGAAACCACCGAACCTCTGCTCATGTCTTTGGATTCGGCCCGCATTGAAGACGCAGTTTTGAATCTGGTCGTGAATGCGATTGATTCGATCGAGGAAAACGGTCGCGTGACGGTTCGCCTGCGCCGGCGTGAAAACAATGGCGATGGTGAAGCAATGATTGAAGTAACTGACACCGGGTGCGGCATCCGTCTCGACCATCGCCGCAAAATCTTTCAACCCCTATTCACAACGAAATGCGCAGGAACTGGTCTGGGCCTTACGGCTGTGCGACAGACCGCTGCTGCCCACGATGGTCGCGTTACATTCAAAAGCAGGATCGGCCGTGGCTCGAAGTTTGTTCTTGCCCTGCCGTTACAATCTCAACGCCTCGCAGATAATCAAAAATGACGACCATCGGGGCGGACTTTTCAAAAGAAACGGTGCTGGTGGTCGATGATGATGCGACCTTCCGCGGGACGCTTGCGGAGGCAGTGCATGCCTGGGGTTATCGCGTGCTCGAAGCGGCGACTCTTGCTGAAACACTGACCGTAGTCGATCGCCAACAGCCGAGCGCGGTTTTATTGGACGTAAAGCTCCCTGACGGATCAGGTATCTCTGTATTGGAGCAACTGAAAAAGAGATCGCCGGAGTTGGTGATCATCGTGATCACCGGACATGTCGCGCACAACGATGCGTTCGAGGCCGGCCTGCGGCACGCGTACGGGTATCTAACCAAGCCGGTCGATCAGGACCACGTTCGTTCAATGCTGGATGCGGCCTTGAAGGACAGGACTGCAACTGTTCGTGAACGACGATTCGGTTCGGGCAGCTCCAGGCGGGGCCGGCCGCGACGTCAAACAACAGCGCCGCTTGGCAAGTTGATCGTGAGCGCGATGAAGCTTCTCGGGCTTGGTTACAAAGACATTGTTTCGGAAAGCGAACGACTGGCGAGGCTGAATAACAATCCTGACATGCGCATCGGAAAATCGACACTCGGCAATATCATCAGCGGAAGTATTCGCCAGCCGGGAACGGCAAAACTCGACAGCCTGCGCGTCATCTTGAACCTTTCGCATTCGGATGTGGATGCGGCAATCGGGTTGCAGCCTGAGCGCCGTTTTGCTGAACAACTCGAAATCAATCGCGCGCGTACTCACGAGGTGCCGTTCGATGCGGTGACAAGGCATCGAAGAATTAGGATACCGTTCCTGCGCGACGACGTGGATCTTGATGAGACGCAGTTTCTGGCAGGATCGGTTAAACGATGGGCCCAGATAGAAGTTGAATATTTTGGTTCAGTGTATCCCCCTCACCTCTGTTATGTTGTTGTTGGCGACGAGGACACCAACGCGTCGCCGCTCGCTCCTCCTGGTAGCCGGTTGCTGGTGAATAAGCTCTTCAATAATGTGCAACCTGCGGGGAATGTAAGCTTTTACGAGCGCGAGCTGTTTTATGTTTTGACGCCGAATGGTCTCACGTGTGCGTACGCGGAGATGCTGCGGGATGACAGGATCGTGCTTATTCCGCATCCGGCGTCGGGGAACGTTCGTGAAGAGTTCAATCGCGATGAAGTGAGTATTATTGGGCAGGTTGTTGGGGTGCTTTGTCGGTCGTGATGTATTTTCCCGGATACCGAATTACGCGCGCGAATTTTTTCAGATATAAGTGTGGGTGATTAAAGTGCTTGCGACGGGGGTTCGGCGAGTGTATTGGAACCGGTGAAGACGCTACACTAATCTTGGCCCACGAATATTGACTGGTATCTCCTTCCAGGATTATCTGCAAACAATTAATTCCAATGGGTTGCCGGAACGAAACTTTTTTCCGATATGCCGAACAAACGGAATACCGCTTGTTAATGAGTGCCATAGTCGATACATACCTCAAATGAATTCAAAGTGAGCCTCTGGTGTTACAGGTCAAGCGTTAGCTTACCGGTGACGGCAGCAGTGTGCGGCAAACCGCTGAGTTCAATTCAAGCGGGTTTACTTTTTCTCCCAAGCAAAAACTGAGCCCATAACAGTGCGCAGCTCGCAGGTGCCCCAACACCTTCGATCAGCCGATTGCCTTTTTCTGAAAACCTGGAGAAGGGAACTGTCGCCCGTTAGTACCTCCGCAGGTCATCGACGAGGACGACCGTGCCCGCTGGTCAAAAGCTCAAGACTCTTCGCAATAAGCGCCACATCACCGTTCGCGAAGTCGAACAGGCAAGTCGTCGCATTGCAGACGCCAAGGGAGACAAGCGTTTTGGTATTTCAAACGGTTGGTTGGCCCAACTGGAAAACGGAGTTTCGGAGCCGAGTATTTGTAAGCTCTTCAGCTTGAGCGTGATCTATCACACCAGTTTTTTAGACCTCGTTCGTCTTTATAACGTCGACGTCGATAACAAAGAAAAATACGAACCCGTCGCCGATCCCTACCTCACGCAATTGCTGTCCGACAATAATAACGGTGATGGCGGGCCACCATCTGAGTTTTCTAATCTGCAGGCTCAGTTATCGACAACCTTGATCGCGAAATTGCCGGCGGCGAACGCACGACACCCGGTGAGTGGCGAAGACCACATGCAGGGCATCGTCTACGGCCTTATTGGTCTAAATGATTTCACAATGCATCCGATGATCCGGCCGAATTCGCTCGTAAAGATCGACACAAATCAAACCAAGCTCACTCCAGTTGCGTGGCGAAACGAGTACGAACGACCGATCTTTTTCATTGAGCTGCGAGAGGCATACGCGTGCGGGTGGTGTGAATTGCAAGGCAATCAGCTGCTGGTGATTCCGCACCATTCATCACCTGCAAGCGTGCGGCGGTTCACACATCCGAGAGAAGCGGAGATCGTCGGTCGCGTCATTAGCTACAGCACACCCTGCGTTGATCTGGAGGTGAAGTCAGCAGAGCTGCCGAAAATTCAGACGACGCACGCAAAAAAGGCCCCCGTGACTTAAAAATCCTGTTGGTGGTTGTTGTGTTATGCGAATAAATCAGCTCCGCGAATTTCGATGGCTCGCGTCACAAGTCAAACCTTTTTTGCGTCTGCATGTTGGCAGCTACCTGTGCATCTTTTTTGCCAGCACGTTAGTTCTTCTCGATCCGCTCATTGTGAGACTTCTTATTGATGAGGTTATTCCGAACCGGCGAGTAAGCTGGCTGCCCCTTATCGCTTTAGCGTTTTTCTTAACATACATGGGTCGACTCGGATGTGACAGCCTTGCCGGGATGTTGAACTTTCGCGCGGTACAGAAGATGACCTTCCGTTCAAGGCTGAAACTGCTGCGCCACCTCCAACGGCTCTCTGCCGAGTATCACGACAACAGGCCTCTTGGCGACACGCTGCATCGTCTCCAAATTGATGTGGACCAGGTCGGAACGCTGAGCGGCGAAGTGATTCCGATAGCGCTTCGCATGGTGACAGTCTTTAGTCTCGTCATGACAACCATGCTCGTGCTGAATTATCGGTTAACCGCGATCGTCTTGCCCTTGATACCCGTTTTTATCATCGTGCGGCGACGCTTTCATAATCGTTTGCGTCAAGCGTCTGACTCAGTACAAGAGCAATCCGGGAAGATGATCGAGTTTTTGGAAGAGCATCTCTCCGCGATCGTGCAAGTGCAGCTACTCTCATGCGAACAGCGAGAAGCGCGGCGTTTCGCCCGTCTGTCAGGGCGCGCTGTCAGGGCACAAATCAAGCGGCGATTTACTGAGCTCTTCTTCAGTTCTCTTCTGTATCTAATCATCGTCGCCGGCATGGCGAGTGTTCTTTGTTATGGCGGCTACCAAGTGATTGTAGGAACGTTGACGGCAGGCGGCTTGGTTGCTTTCTATGGATACACATTGCAACTCTTCGTTCCGCTTTACGGCGTGGTGGACATTTATTCGAAGCTGCAGCGCGCAGGCGCAAGCGTGCGCCGCCTGATGGAGATCACGGAAGCCGATGCGATTCTCGAGGACCGTCCGGGCGCATGTGCGTTGGATCCAGGTACGTCAGGAGCAGTCGAACTTAAGGAGGTATCCTTTAGTTACCACCCTGACCGGCCTGTGCTGGACGCGATTAGCTTTCGCGTGAATCCCGGAGAGCGAGTGGCACTCGCCGGCACGAGTGGAAATGGCAAGAGCACGATGGCGAAATTGATGGCGCGTCTGTATGAAGCCCGGGCAGGAAATGTATTGGTGGAAGGTGTGGACGTGCGCGACATCAAGTTAAAGAGTTTGAGATCATCTGTAATCTTCGTCCCGCAGGAACCGGTGTTGTTCGACGTGACGTTACGTGAAAATTTGCTTTATGGAAACCCGCACGCCACTCAGGATGAGCTCGACTCGGTTACACGCCTGGCGCAGTTAGAAACCGTCATACGCAGATTGCCCAAGGGGTTAGACGAATCACTCGGGCCTCGTGGCAACCGGCTTTCGGGAGGTGAACGCCAGCGAGTGGCCCTGGCCCGCGCGCTGTTGCAACATCCGAAGGTTTTGATTCTTGACGAATGCACGTCCGCCCTCGATGAACCTACTGAACAACGGCTGCTCAAAGGCCTTCATGATTATCTGCATGATGTAACGACAATTATTATCTCGCACCGGCCCTATCCCACTCGTTGGGCCAACCGCGTAGTCCAAGTCAACTATGGCCAAATCTCTGACGAGACGGGCGCCAACACGACGAAGCACTGAATGTTTGCTTGGTGGGCCAAGCAAGCCCGCTCATACCGCTCATCCCTCAACCTCACACTCCCGAGAAAAAACAACAGTGTGCATGCAATTGCAAGCGTTACGATACGATTTTCTTCGCTGGTGACAGTAAGCAGTAAAGTCAGCAGCGAAACGAAAACATCTCAATCTCTAACGACACTGGCGGCACGGCTTCCCCCCGAGCCTCATGAACATTAATCAAACACTGTGATCCCGCATGTCACAGAACGAATCTTTTAATTGAACTCTGCGAGCGCACCTGCCGGCATGCTCACCCTGCAGTGAGACAGAAGCAGGCGCGAAGGCCACCCGCTGCGGCAGCATCAACCTGGCACCACCAAATTGATTCTGCTTGCCGAAACCGTGAGCTGGTGCGGGTGGCCTTGAAAAGAGTGCTCGTGCATGCGGGGTACGACGTGATCATTGCTCAGGCATTGTCGATCGTCACTGGGTATGGCGAGCACCTGACTTCCTGATTACTCAGATAGCGTTTTCCGGATCGGGTCAATTTATTCTGCGAGTGAGGTGAACGGACGTGGCAACAGCTTTACTTTCGATAGCAGATTCGAGCAGTTTGCAACTCGCACCTGGGATTTGTTTCTCACCCATTACCAAAGAGGGCTGCATAGTGCTTAACGTTGAGCGCGGCACAGTTCTCAGCCTTAACGATACGGGAGCGTTGATGTTTCGCAAATTCCTGGACGGGGGCCTGACGCGCAGCGAATTTCTGAATGCGGTGAGTTCTGATTTTGATTGTAAAGATCCCACCCGGCTCGAATCGACAGTCGATAGCCTCCTGCATCAGCTCGTTAATAAAGGCGTTCTGCAAAACCGACAAAGCAAGGTTGGTACGTATGTGTGGTCGTTGCGCCGTCGGCTCGGTCGCGTTCTGGCGCGCAGCGTTAGCATGACGCTGACGCTGCCTTTAATACTTAGGGCCAAGACGACGACCTCGTTTTTGCTGCTAATAACGGCGGACGCGATTCTCAAGTTGGCGGGCTTCAGTGCGCTGCATCAGGCTGTCAAAGAGTGGCCTTTAAGAAAGAAGGCCAGCGGTGAACCCCAACTCATTTCTCGACTTTGTTCAGCAGCGAACCAAGCTTGCTCTTGGTACCCGAAGCAATCTCTTTGTCTGCAACGTTCGGTAATACTCACCTGGTTGTTTCGGAGTTACGGAGTAAAAGCCGAAATGGTGATTGGAGTGCACAAAATGCCCTTCTATGGACACGCTTGGGTTGAACTCGAAGGGAAGGTCATTAACGACGATGCAAATGCGCAAAACTTCTTTCAAGTAGTTAGTCGTTGCTGAGATCGAAACTACCGCAGCTACGGCTGTTGAACTCGAACAGCAAAGCGAAAGGTTAAGAGAGTATGAGCGGAATAGGCGGCATCTTTAACCCTACAGCTTCACCGATTGATAGGCAGGCACTAGCTAATCTAAGCACTGCGTTAATTACTCGTGGTCCAGATGGTGGGAGAGAAGTGTACTGCGAGTCGATCGGCATGGTGCACCGAGCATTCTATATAAATGAGGATTCGCATCGGGAGTCCCAACCGCTGGTTTCGCCTGCTGGGCACATGTTGGCGTGGGACGGGCGTTTGGATAACCGCGATCACTTAGTTGCCTGTTTGTCCCAGAGTTTGGACAAAAGTGCTACTGATGCGTCAATTGTCTTAACAGCTTACCTCAAATGGGGAACTGATTTTCTCAACCGGATCGTTGGCGACTTTGTGCTCTCGCTATGGGATCCCTTCTCGCAACGCTTGCTCCTGGCTCGTGATCCATTCGGAACCCGAACCCTTTATTACTCTGCGAATGCAGTTCGATTCATTTGGTCTTCGACTCTCGAAGCGTTACTCCGCGCGGCGGCAATTGATCCTGAAGTCGACGATGAATATGTAGCCGGCTTTTTGGCGCTTCATCCTGAGACGTGGCGCTCACCCTACAAGAACATCTCGGCCGTAGAGCCAGGACATTTAGTTACAGTCGGCACTTCGACCGCGATCAAGACCGAGCGATTTTGGAAACCGAATCCCAACAGTGAAGTTCGTTATCAGAGCGACGCTGAGTATGAAGAGCACTTTCGGCAGCTATTTCGGGAGGCGGTTCGCTGCCGCCTCAGGGCCACTGGGCCCGTTTGGTTGGAGTTAAGCGGCGGACTCGATTCGTCTTCCATCGCTTGCATGGCGGACGACATTATCGAAAAAGGCGAGGCGCCTGGGGCGCGGCTCGATACGGTTTCCTATCTGGAAGACGAGGCTACCACCTCTTATGACCGAAACTTTCTAAGCATACTGGCGAAGAGCCGGGGTAAGACGGGACATCTCTTTCGCGGTGACGGGCACTGGGTACGATTCGTATCACCAGAAGCGTCATTCATCTCAAAGCCCAACACAAGTCTCTGTGTCGGCGGAAGTCATGAGCGACTTTCTCAAATGATGGCCCATGACGGTGCCCGAGTTTTACTGAATGGCCTTGGCGGCGATCAGGTGTTGTGGAGTAT
>JBKPPH010000184.1:0-16062 GCA_046733535.1 Acidobacteriota bacterium | reverse complement strand
ACATGGTTTCGCTTGATTCAGATCGTCGGCGTCCTTGGTGCGGTGGGAACTCTGGTCGTTCTTATTAACGCTGTCCTTGCGTGGATTCGCCCACGAAGGCGCATTTGGGGCAAGTTATTCGCGACTATAATGGTGCTCGCGTGCTTTGGAGTGTTGTGGTTCGCTCTCGCGGGCAATCTCCTGCGCTTCAGTTCGACTTATTAGTTCGTGTATATGAAACCTCGTTCAATCTTCGTTTTTATCCTTCCGTTATTTCTCGCGGCGGCCGCGATCGCTCAGCAACCCAAACCGTCTCCAGCGCCGAACGCGTGGCTGGCGTTAATCGGCGAGTACGCAGGAGACAATGACACGCTGATCGTCCTCGAGAAAGATCAAAGACTCTACGCGTTGTCGAAAGCAGCCGGCGCTGGTCCAATGCGTGAGCTCTCCGAGAATGCCTTCTACCGTGATCGGAACGGCAAGGTGTCGCACCTGAAGAGCGACAATGTTATCTACACGCGCAAACCGCTCGGTCCGGAAGAGGGCGCCACTCAACTCAAAGTCAAGCCAGTGAGGCCCGTGCGGGTTTTGCTTAAGGAGGCATTGCAGGCCGAGCTGCCGAAAGAGACTGGAGACTTTCTGCCCACCGATCTCCTCGAACTAAAGAAACTCGATCCCACGATCAAGCTCGATGTCCGCTATGCGACGACGAACAATCTGTTTGGCACGGTCTTCTATTCTCAACCGCGCGCTTTCCTCCAACGCGCGCCGGCCGAGGCGCTGGTTCGCGTCAATCGCGAACTGAAAGCGTCGGGCTACGGTCTGCTCGTTCACGATGGTTATCGCCCGTGGTATGTAACGAAGGTGTTTTGGGACGCAACCCCGCAGGACAAGAAAATCTTCGTTGCCGATCCCGCAAAGGGCTCGCGTCACAATCGCGGTGCTGCGGTGGACTTGTCACTCTACAGTCTCAAGTCAGGAAAGCCGGTCGAGATGGTCAGCACGTACGACGAAACTACGGATCGTGCTCATCCAAATTATCCCGGCGGCACGTCGCTGCAACGCTGGCATCGCGATCTCTTGCGGTCTGCGATGGAGGCGGAAGGGTTTACGGTGTACGAAGCGGAGTGGTGGCACTTCGATTACAAAGATTGGCAGCGCTACCGTATCGGGAATGAAAGATTTGAGGACTTAGGCGGCAAACAAGATTAGGAAATCCTTTTGTGCTTTTGGTGGCTCAGTTCGCGCAAGCAACTTTGTTGATTCGCCAGCCGGAAGCCGTCTTAATCAGCGTCACATTGATCCTGATCCGATCGATCTCACCAGCAGGTAAGGTCACGGTTGTGGTGGAGCTGCCGTTTTTGATCTGCGGCGTGCTCACGCTGAAATTCTGCTCCCACCCTGTATCCCAATCCTGTGCACAGATGAATATGTCGGCGTCCATTCGGCGAATGAGCCGCGGCGCGTTCGCGTAAAGCTGCGGCGTCAGATACTTCAACGCAGTCGTTTTCTGCTTGAGCGGGTTCGCGTTTTCACCCTTCAGTTCATGCAAATACCACGAATAAAAACCGTGCGTCACATCCTCGGGCGTGGCTGTCTGCTGCGCTCGCGCCGGCACTGAAAGAAACGCCAGGGCGGCCATCACTGCAAGTGGGCCGGCGATTGTTCGAAAGGATGATTTGAGCATTAGATTCTCCTGTTATGACCGGGCGTGCCTTGCGCCGGCATGATATGGGAAGGTAGATGTTTGTCGCAAAGAGAGAAGCCCGCGTGGCTAGTCGCTCCCCACTGCTTTAATATGGCGAAACAACGGCTTCGCCGGGCACGTTAACGTTACATCGGAAGTGGCAGACATGCTTACCCTCCTGAAACTCGAACTCGAAAAGTTGCTTCGCGCCAGAAGCTTCTATCTCTCGTTCCTTGTCCTCGTTGCATTCGTTGCCCTCATGCTTTGGGGGTTCTACACATATGCCGCCCGCAAGACCGGTGGCGAGGCCGTCGAGCAGTTCAAATATACGTACGAATCGAAGCAGTACTTCAACGGCCTAACCTTCGCCCTTTACTCGCTGCTATTTTCCTTCACCTTGCTGCTGCCGATTTTTGTTTCCATGAGCGCAGGCTCACAGATCGCGGGCGAGGCGCGCGCCGGCACGCTCAGGATGATCTGTACGCGCCCGATCTCGCGCGCGTCACTGGTTTTTTCGAAGTTTCTGGTGAGCGCATTCCACGCCGCTCTTCTATTGACGTTCTTCATCGGCCTGAACTTGATCATCGGTTTGATCTTCGTCGGTTGGGGCAACCTGGAACTCTATCCCGGTCCACTCAACCTCGTCGACGCACCGGGAAAGATCATGCGCGATGAGGCATTGATGCGCTTTGGCTACGCCGTACTATCAGGCACATGGGCGCTGCTCGTCATCGCCGCCCTCGCACTGCTTTGTTCAGTGGTATTCGATTCGCCGGCACAGGCAATTGTTATGACCATCGCGGCTTACTTAACGCTCTACATCGTCGGGCGAGTCGAGTTCTTCGAACATTTGCGTCCTTACTTTTTCACCACCGACATGGACTTCTGGCGCGACGTGTTCAAGCCGGACATTCCATGGCAGAGTCTGTGGCATTACGCGTGTGTCTGCGGCGCGTATACGACCGGCTTGTTGTTGACCACCGTGGTCATCTTCGAGCGGAAGGATATCGTTACCTGACATGTGGGTGAAACTCGTCCTGCTGCTTCTGTTTTGCCTGATGGTCCTGGGCGCCGTTCACTTCGCACAGCCGCGTGAACCGGAGGAGCCGAGCTCGACCAACGTTGATCGTTCGCTTCGTCTGCTCACTTGGAATATCGGTTACGCCGAACTCGAAGATGACACACGCGCACATGACAAAGATCTGCCCGCGGTTGCGGACGTGATCTTACGTCACGATCCGGATGCGGTTGCGCTCCAGGAATTGACGGGCAACGCGCAACTGAACACTTTGCTCGGTCTGTTACATGGAAAATACCGCGGCGGAATTGCGCAGCAGGGAAAGGGTGATCGCTTCGAGGCCGTGCTCGTTAAAGACGCGAGCGCGACATTCATCCCGGTGCCAGTGGGTAATCGTTACGCTGTTGGCGCTTCATTCAGACCCCGCAGCGACGCACACTCAGTGTTGCTGTTGAGCGCCCACGCTGATGCTTTCAACGCTGCCCGTCGAAGAACCTACACCGAAGGATTGATCGACTGGATCCAGTCTCGCGCGCAGTCGTCTGAGATTTTCATCGCCGGTGATTTCAACTTCGAACTCAAAGCCGGCAATGAGACAAATCTTTATACTGACAACTTGAAACACGATAGCGAATCGTACAGCAATCTCCTGCGCCACTTTCGCGATCTCGGACGCGTAGCCGGCGACACGGCCATCAACGATCGACGTATCGATTACATTTTTGGTCCACCTGAAGTCGAACGAATCGGACGAGTCGAAGTCTTGCGTAACGCCGCTGTTGGCCGCATGGACCACTGGCCGTTGTTAGTGGAGGTGGGTCTGTAATAATCGTAAACTCCAGGCCGGTATTGATGTCAGACGTAGCACTACAGACTGAGGATTTAACGAAGCGATTTGGTGGCCGGATCGCAGTCGACCGCCTGACGATACGTGTCGAAAGAGGTGACATCTACGGTTTTCTCGGTCCAAACGGGGCGGGGAAATCAACGACGCTGAGGATGTTGTTGGGCCTGGTGCGACCTACGTCCGGTACGATCAAATTTCCCGTACGCGCTTCGAATTGGGAGTACCTGCGCGCACGTTCGCGCGTAGGAGCAATCATCGAGACGCCGGCGTTCTATGAAAACTTTTCTGCGCGCAGGAATTTGCAACTGCTTGCTTCGTTGTCCGGCGGCGTCCAAAAGAAGCGCGTGGAAGAGGTGCTCGGAATTGTTGACCTTCGCGAGCGCGCGCAGGATCCAGTGAAGGTTTTTTCGTACGGCATGCGACAGCGTCTCGGAATTGCGCAGGCGCTTCTGCCAACCCCGGAGATCATTATCCTCGACGAGCCTACCAATGGGCTCGATCCGCAGGGAATACACGAGACGCGAAAGCTGATCAGACGTCTTCGAGATGATTTCAAGTTGACTGTATTGCTCTCGAGTCATCTACTCACGGAGATTGAACAACTTTGTAATCGCGTCGGCATCATTCACGAAGGGCGACTGCTTTATGAAGGTGGGCCGGAAGCACTCGTCGCACCCACGAGCTTATACAAAATCCGGGTCGACGACTTGTCCGGTGCTTTTGAGTTACTGACCAAAGAACCTGGTGTGACCGTTAGCCGAAATGGTGCTTCGTTTTTGCGGATTGATGCGGACGCGGAAAGGATCTCCGCCGTGAACGCCCTCCTGGTCGGGAAGGGAATCAAGGTGTATGAGTTGAGCCCGGCCCAGGAAAGCCTGGAAGAAGCATTCCTTCGTCTGACCAAAACAGTTGCTGCGCGGCGCAGCAAGTAGGATCTAATCCTACCGATTTTTTACCAATTCTCGCTCCGTAGGAGCGAAATGTTATAGCATGGACCAAAAATAAAATTATCCGGCTCCGCTAGGAGCCGAATGTTATGTCGCTCCTAACGAGGCGAGAAGCGGTTCTAATTTAAAGCTATAAACATACCGCTCCTCTGGAGTGATAACTATTAAGAATCAGCAGTAAGCTCGTTCGAGCGACAGGAGGACCAATGAGGAGTTCACTGGACCAACGGAATTCGATTGAAGCGCAGCATGGGCGAACGCAAGTGGCGCTGACTCTTCTGCGCGTTGCATTGGGATGTCTTTTTGTTTGGGTGTTCTTTGAGAATCTCCGAAAGGGTCTTTACAGTCCTTCTGGTTATTCCGGGCTGATCAACTACTACATCGAAAAAGGCCACGCGCCACAACTGCTGAAAAGCGTGATGGCGCTCATGGCGAACAACGCCCTCGTTGCTGGTCCAATGCAGGGCCTGACTGAAATCACACTTGGAGTGCTGCTATTGATCGGGCTCCTGACGCGCCCCGTCGCGCTCGTGGCTTTCTTGTTTCTGAGCACGCTCTGGATCGCCGAGATGGGCACCGCCTGGATCTGGGAACTGTTAATGCCGATGCTCGTCGCGTTAGCGCTGATGATCGGAGCGGCCGGACGCAAGTGGGGAGTCGACGCGGTGCTAGCGAAGCGACGTCCCCGAGCCCTGCTTTGGTAGAGTTTGCTTTGCGGGTCTTTGTACGGCGATGCGCGCGAGGGTTACGAGAATGCGAGTCGCGGCCAACACCGATCCGCGCACTGTACCCGCGATTTTTGAATGACCTCCCGCGCGTCGCCGGTAATCGACGGGCACTTCCATTGTGCGCACACGCGCCCGCGCCGCACGCATCTGCATCTCGAGTGGCCATCCATACGTTTCTTCGCGCAGGCCGAGACTCTCGAGCTTATCGCGACGAATCGCGCGGAACGGTCCCATGTCGGTGGAACGAACGCCATACAAAACGCGGAGAATAAAACCGATCATGTATCCGGCAATGACCTGATGAAAGTTCATGCTGCCGGCCTCGCGATGGCCCAGTGTTCGTGACCCAATCACAAAATCGCTTCTCCCTTCCATGATCGGTGTCACGAGCCGGTCCATCATTTCGGGACAATCGCTTCCATCGCCGTCGAGAAAAACGACAATCTCACACTCAGGCGAGATCGAGCGCAGTCCCGCGCGAAACGCGCGTCCATATCCGGGAGTCGGTTCCTTCACGACTCGAGCACCGGCCGACTGGGCCACCTCAGCGGTTCGATCCCTGCTGCCGTTATCAACCACCACGATCTCGTCAGCGAGATCTTTCGGTACGGCGTCGATCACTCCGGCAATAGCTGCCTCTTCGTTCAGGGCGGCGATGATCACGGAGATGAATGGCTTTGTGCTTTTCATTTACGACGCGACCAGATCACGATCAGAGCGAGAATCAAAAACGGCGCAAAGATAAGCGTCTTCAACATGAGTACACGATCGGGAGTGTCATTAAGCCAGGTCAGATAGAGCAGGAAACTCGCGAACGTCAAATAAAAAACCGGAATTGACGGAATGAAGCACAAGAACGGTATCAGCCACGTGAAGTACCACGGAAAATGCGGAGCAAGCACAAGCATGAACACAGAAGCGATGATCAAGCCGTTTCTTAAATAACGAACCTCATCTTTCATCAGCCACACAGAGACCATACCGAGCACGGCAACCGCAAAAACCAGATAAGCCGAAGCCGGTACCTGTGCACCGGCCAATTTACGCGCAACCGTGAGAAGAAAAAACTGGTCTCCGCTAACCATGCCTCGTTCACTCGCGTAGCCCGGCAAAAACCCAAGCACTCCGAGTGGACCAACACTGAGGTACGGCAAGTATGCGAGCAACACGGTCGCCGCAAACGCGAGCGGCATTCGCCAGCTCCCGCGTTTGTAGACGGCCGGGAATAACACGACCGGAAACAGCTTCACACACGTCGCGCACGCGAGGAAAACGCCGGTGAGCGTTTGGCCGTGCTTGCGACGCGCCAACAGCGCCAGCGCAATGAACGCAATCGCGAGTGCATCCACGTGCCCGCTGCCGGCAAACTCCCAAACCGCGAGCGGATGCCAGGCGTAGATCAAAACTCGTTGCCTCGCGAATCCAAATGAGACGAGCAACTGCACGAGCGCCCAAACGGTCACGGCTTCAAACCCGACCATCACGGCTTTCATCCACGTCACCGATTCGCTAAAACGAGTTGTCGAAAGAAACGCAACTTCCGCTACCGGTGGATACATGGTGCGCGCATAATCGCGCCTGTTGATGTTTGGGTAGATCTTGTCGTCCCGAAGCTGAGCGAGTGGTTCGGCCGCCGGGATGTATCGATAAGGATTGATGCCCGCTGACTGTACTCGACCGTCCCAGACGTAACGATAAATATCGTCGGACAAGTAAGGTGGGTAAAAAATTATGCTGAGGCGGAACAGTGCGGCGAAGATTAATCCAAGCAGTAACAGTCGACGCGAGTCTTTGGTGCGTAAGCTAAGCCAGACCGCACCAAGATAGATGAACACCTGAAGGGCGACGAGTTTGAGAAACCACGGCAGATCTGGAACGGCTCTGGAGTGAACGGCGATGCGGTAGAGCACGAGCATCGCGATACCGAGTATCGTGAGCGGCCACAAAGAAGCACCAAATAAAAAATTTCTGTTTGTGCTTTTTGTGCCTTCTTGTGGCTGAAATACCGGATTCATTCAGGTTTGAGGCGAAGTTTAGGACAGATACGTTCGAGGCCTTCGGTTTTAATCATCGACTCCAGGAACGCACGCGTGTGAGGCGCAGGATAAGCTCCGTCTGCCCGCCGCGCGCAGAACAGCTCTTCACATAACCGGTTAAGCGTTTCTGCATCGTCGACATCGTACCAGGGCGGTAGCAACTGAACCGTCAAATCGATTTCTGCTGCGCGTTGTCTCGTGCGAGCGAGCACGTCCGAAGTGCTCCACGCGATTTCATTGAAAAGATTTCTGTGAGCGTGCTTCAAGCCAATCAGATAGTAGCCACCGTCTTCCGCGGCTCCGAGCACCACCCGATCACCGTCCATCGCAAGCGACTCAATGGCGCGAATCAGGATCGACTTCGGCAGAGTTGGACTATCGGAATTGATGAGGCAGACGCCACCGTAACCCCGTGTCAAGAGATCGTCGGTCGCGTTGCAGAGACGCTCGCCCAGCGATGTGCCGCGCTGGGCCAGCAACGTGAACCCGACAGGTAAGAGACCATCAAACGCCGACTCCGATCCAGCCGGCGTATAGACCACCAGGCCTGATGCTGCTTCTGTTGCACTGACGGCATCGATGTTCGCGGCCATGTCGCGGAGAAAACAGATATTGAGTTCCGCGGCTTCCTGTGCTGTCAAAGGCGGCACGAGTCGTGTCTTCACCTCACCCGCCACGGGCGCTTTGGCCATCAGTCCGAGCGCACAACCACGTGTCGACGTCATAGACAGTGTCATAACATGATCGGCCACGGATTACACGGATAGAATCGGGATGTATAATCTGTGGCCACGATCAACCAACTTGCGGATCACAGGTGCAATCATGACTCATGACGCGGCCGTTTTGAAAGCCCGCGAGATCGCCACTCGCGTGCTCACGCCAGCCGCAGTGCAAAACGACACTGCGGGTCGATTCTCGACCGAGGCTGTTCAGTCGCTCGGTGAGTCCGGACTGCTCGGGCTGTTGCTGCCTAAGGAGGCCGGCGGTTCCGGATTAGGTCCGCGCACGTTTGCGGCTGTGACGGCGACACTTGCCGAGGCAGACGCGTCAGTCGCAATGGTCTATCTGATGCACATCCTCGGCACCGCCACGATCGCGGCAGCGCAGCCACGTGCGAACGGGGCACTCACGCCCATACTTCAGGAGATCGCCGCGGGAGGCCACTTATCCACTCTCGCTTTCAGTGAAGCCGGATCGCGCAGCCATTTCTGGGCGCCCGTCTCTCGTGCGCATCGGAATGGAGACGGCGTGCACATAAGCGCTAAAAAATCATGGGTGACGAGCGCGGGTCATGCGCAGAGCTACGTCGTGTCTGCACTCGCGCCGGAAGGCGCAGGACCAACGGATTCCACCCTTTATCTTCTGTTAGCTGGCACACCTGGTCTATCGGTTGCGGGGCCGTGGAACGGTTTGGGACTCCGAGCGAACGCATCCGCGCCGATTACGCTCGATGAGTGTCCCGTGCCATCCGATTTTCAACTCACCGACGACGGCGGCGGATTTCCCGTCATGCTGAACGTTGTGCTGCCGCTGTTTAATTTGGGGACGGCAGCAGTTGCGTTGGGATTGTGCCGCGCCGCAGTTGAGGCAACCACGTCGCACCTGAAGAATGCGAAGTTCGAACATCTCGGCCAGAGTCTTGGCGAGAGTCTGCCCACACTTCGCGCGCAACTCGCGACGATGCAGATCGACACCGACGGGCTGTCGGCACGCATCGACGATTTGATCGATCATCTGGAAACGCCGCGTGAGACCACGATGCTGCGCGTGCTCGAGACCAAGGCCGCTGCCGGCGAAGTCGCGATCAATGTTACGTCAACCGCAATGCGCGTTTGCGGCGGTGCGGCGTTCTCGAAGCATTTGAACATCGAGCGACTGTTCCGCGACGCGCACGCGGGTGCGGTGATGGCGCCGACGGGTGACGTCCTGCGCGAGTTTATCGGAAAGTCACTGTTGGGAATTCCGCTCTTTTGAAGGCCAGGTAAAGCTATGAGCGAAACGATCTGGGTCGGAGCTGTCGCATACACTCCGAAAGTGGTCACGATTTGGGAAGGAATGCGCCAGTATTTTCACGAGGAAGCGCATCTCCCTGTTGAGATCGTACTCTTTCAGAGTTACGAGGCGCAGGTCCTCGCGCTTCTGGCCCAACCCGGCGACCCCGTGCCTCGCATCGACATCGCCTGGAACACAAACCTCGCATTCCTTCAGTCAGATGAATGGAGCGGCCACGCGTGCCGTGCGGTGGCGATGCGCGATACCGATCTGAATTGGATGACCAAGATCGTCGCGGCTACCGGAGGTCCGATTTCAACGATCGCGGATTTGAAGAACCGTACGCTCGCGCTCGGCAGCCGGGACAGCGGACACGCAGCGATTCTTCCGGTGTATTTTTTGGACCAGCAAGGGATGCGTGAGGGAAGCGACTACAAGGCGCTGCGCTTCGACAGCGACGTAGGCAAACACGGTGATACCGGGACGAGCGAAGTCGAAGTGGTGCGGGCCGTCCTCGATGGGCGAGCCGACGCGGGCGCTATCGGCAGTCCTTTCTGGAACACCGTGCGCACCGAACACCTTGTTCCGGAAGGAGCGCTTCGTGAGATCTGGTCGTCTCCGCCTTACAACCATTGCATGTTCACAGCCAGGCCGGATCTGGATCCGGAACGAGAGCGTCGCTTTGCGGAGGCCCTGTTAGCTATGGACTACGACAACCCGCTTCACCGTTCGATACTCGATGCGGAGGGACTGCAGCGTTGGTTAACGCCTCACCTCGATGGCTATGATGCCTTGCGGGATGCTGCGGCCCAACAGGGGTTCTTCGACACGTTGGACCAGGACGTCAGGCGCAGTTGAAGATCTTCGCCAGCTTGTTTGCGTGTTCGCGTTCATTATCGAACGCGCGGCGGACGGCGGCGAACGATTCAGCAAGAGGAAAAATCTCGCGCGTCACCAGCAGATCGTCATCTTCCGCTCCCACCGGGTGCCAGTACACACCGTCAGCCGTAATCGTCACTTCCGGGACCAGATCAGTTCGCGTGATAGCAACGCCTTCCCCCGCCGCGCCACGCAAAGCGATCCTGCGTATCACCCGGTCTTCTTCCGCAATCTGCTCCTCGTCGAGAAATTGACGAAACTCCTCCGCCTCTGCGTCAGTAGAAACAGTCGCTGCGAGTCGCACTCGAAAACCGTCTTCACGAGCGCGCTGAATACCTTCTCGTGTTCGCAGCCATGTTCCAGGTCCGCGATGGCGGTCGTGAAGGTTTGGAGTGGCGCTGTCGAGACTGATTTGCAGCACAATGCGATCGCGGGGCAATGCTTTCAAAGTTTCCACACGACGTCCAGTAAACAACATGCCGTTCGTCAACACTGTCGTCGGAGCGGCCGCGGCGCAGGCAAGCAGAATCTCGCCGATGTCTTGCAGCAGAAACGGCTCGCCTCCGGTGACGAAGATCTCCTTGACACCGATCTCCGGCGCTTCACGCGCGATCCGCTGTACGCGTGCAAGTCCCAACTCTCGCCGCGGCGCCGTCGGTGAGGAACGTACGCAACAGTAATCGCAACGCAGGTTGCAGTCGAAATTCGTGTAGAGCCAAAGCCGCGAGCCGACCGGTCGATTGTCTTCGATAGGCATCGCAGCCGAGCCGCAACGGAACACCCATCGCATCCGGCCGTTTTCGACCGCCGTGTCTACGAGGGTGTTTCCAGTGAACCGGCACCACTTCTCCAACTCTGGTCCAACTGTCTCGGCGTCGCCGACGACTGCGACGAGATCGCCCGGACGGCTGCGCCCAAGCGCGGCGATCAACTCCGGCAACAAGCCGGATGAGAAAGTCTTTGTGCCAATGTCGACAGTGATGTCAGTCTTCACTTCCGTTTGTTCACTGCGCGTTGATCCAGTTGTCGGATCCCGCAATCTTGACCGCGACGTCGGTAATAAAAATCCGCACGGTGTTTCCGTCTGCCGTGCCGTTGTGATCGGTCGAGATAAGAAGTGGACCGGCTTTCTTGTAGCTCTCCCACGAGGTCGTGACGAGGCTTGGCTTTTTGGGTCCACCGCGATGGTAGACCATTTGCTCGATTCGATTGTCTTTGCCGATATAGAGGTCCCAGGTGTCACCGGGCGTGTAGCCGCCGTCCGCGGGATACTTCACCGAGACCAGCTCTGCCGAGCCGTTGCCCTGCGGCAATTGTTGCGTGCCTTTGTCCTGCACATCGGCGCTCTTGTCCCAGTAAACATGGAGCGGTAGAAGCAGCCAATAGTTATCGTTGACGAAACCCGGGTCGACTTCCGCCTTCACGTTCGCAGGCTGGCTGTCCAGTTGAGAGCGAAGGTAAGTGACCTTTACCGGCTTGCCCTCTTTGTCTTTTCCTTCGTATGAGACTCGGTTGGTCTTCGGTTCCCAAATCCACGAACGGGAAAGATTCACTCCGGGAAACTGTGCGTTCCACGTATAACGGATAGCGTCAACTTGTCCGAACGAATCAAGGCCATACGTCTTCGCGATCTGTTCGGCCGTAATCTTGTTCGCCGGTTGGGAAACAGGGGTGTTGGCGTTCTGTTGAGAAACGGACGGGCGATTCTGCGAGCATGACGTTGCGGCAATAACGAGCACGCCAAGAATACAGATCGTCTTCAAGTGGTCCAAATTTGTCATCGAGTCCTCCTCAGTGTGCTGAAATGATAGGACCAATTTATCGAAGTTGCCAATCCGGATTACGATTGTGTGCCGTCGTCGATTTTGCAAACCGTCCTGAGTGCTTTTTGTCGCTAAATCCGTTATCGACTATCATGAGTTCATGACCACTGAAGGCCCCTCAAATTTTATTCGAGACATCATCATCGAGGATTTAAAGAGCGGTAAGTATGACGGTCGTGTACAAACCCGCTTTCCTCCGGAACCGAACGGCTACTTGCATATCGGTCACGCGAAAGCCATCTGCCTCGATTTCGGATTGGCGGCGGAGTTTGGCGGCAAGTGCAATCTGCGTTTCGACGACACTAATCCGTCAAAAGAAGAAACAGAGTACGTCGACGCCATCATGAATGATGTGCGGTGGCTGGGCTTTCAGTGGGACGGACTCTACTACGCCTCCGATTACTTTCAACAACTCTACGAGTGGGCCATTCAGTTGATCAGGGCACGGAAAGCTTACGTGTGCGATCTGAGCGCCGATGAAATTCGCGAGTATCGCGGAACGTTGACCGAGCCGGGCAGGGAAAGCCCGTACCGCAACCGTTCTGTTGAAGAGAATCTCGATCTGTTCGAGCGCATGAAAAAGGGAGTGTTCCCGGATGGTTCGCGAACGTTGCGCGCGAAGATCGACATGAGCTCTCCGAACCTGAATCTGCGCGACCCGGTGATGTATCGAATCCTGCACATGGACCACCATCGCACGGGCAACGAGTGGTGTATCTACCCGATGTACGATTACGCGCACGGGCAGTCGGATTCGCTCGAGCACGTAACGCACTCCATGTGTACTCTGGAGTTCGAGAATAATCGTCCTTTATATAACTGGTTCATCGAACAGCTTGGCATATTTCCGTCGCGGCAATACGAGTTTGACCGGTTGGCCCTCACCCACACTCTGCTCAGCAAACGCAAGCTGCTGAAGCTTGTTGAAGAAGGACATGTCGAGGGTTGGGATGATCCGCGTATGCCGACGCTCTCGGGCATGCGGCGGCGCGGTTATACCTCCACAGCCATCCGCAACTTCTGCGCGAGTGTTGGCGTGTCGAAGACGAATGGCATTACTCAGTTACAGCAGCTCGAATACTTTCTGCGCCAGGATTTGAATCGAATCGTTCCGCGGGTGATGTGTGTGCAGAACCCGTTACGCGTGGTCATCGAAAATTATCCCGACGACCTGGTAGAAGAAATGGATGCCATCAACAACCCGGAAGACAGCTCCGCGGGAACGAGAAAGATTCCATTTTCAAAGACGCTGTATATCGAAGGAGACGATTTTCGTGAAGACCCGCCGAAGCAATTCTACCGGCTCGCCCCCGGTCGCGAGGTGCGTCTCCGTTACGCTTACTTAATCACCTGCAATGAAGTTATCAAAGATAGCAGCGGCAGGATTGTAGAACTCCGTTGCACTTACGATCCGGCAACACGCGGAGGTAACACGCCTGATGGTCGAAAAGTGAAGTCGACGATTCACTGGGTCTCAGCGGCGCACGCTTTACCCGCGATGGTGCGTCTCTACGACAATCTTTTTGTTAAAGAGGATCCGAACGAGGTGCAAGAAGGACACGATTTCACGGAGAACCTCAACCCTGATTCGTTGCAGGTGCTGAATGATTGCAGAATAGAACCGAGCCTGCGCGACGCGGAACCTGGAACTAAATATCAGTTTGAGCGGCTTGGTTATTATTGCGTTGACCGGGATTCCGGGGACAAGTTGGTGTTCAATCGGACTATCGGTCTCCGCGACACGTGGGCCAAGATTGAAAAACGCGCCACCACCGGCGCATGACAAAACATCGCGTAAATTCCAGTCAGGCACGATACACAGAGGACTTAGCAGACGACTATGGCAAAAATAACAGGAATCGGCGGCGTATTCTTCAAAGCGAAAACGGACGAGAAGGCGCTACGCGAATGGTACAAAAAACACCTCGGCCTGGAGCTTGAAGAGTGGGGAGGCGGCGCACTTAGATGGCCGGAGGATAAAGCAGAAGATAAGGGCGTGACGGCATGGCACGTCGCGGCGCCGAACACGAAATGGTTCAGTCCAAGTGAATCATCGTTCATGATTAACTATCGCATCGACAACATGGACGAGATGGTCCAACAACTAAACGCCGGAGGAGTTGCGATCCATCAAGGACCCGAGTATCACGAGAACGGCGCGTTCCTTTGGGTCATCGATCCCGATGGAAACAAGGTGGAACTTTGGGAGCCAAAACTCTGGGACGAGAAAAATAAGAAATGATAATGGCTTTCCCTTAAAAGCTAGACGGCGCGCTTGGACAGAGTCAGTACAGGGAGCGGTAGCGACCTGATCAGGACCAGCGATATTCTTGATTCTTGACAGCCTTGCCTCAAAAGTCGGACGTCAGGCTTGGAGACGGTCAGTACAGGGAGCGGTAGCGACCTGGTCAGTGATCAGTATGCGATATCTCCTAAAGATTTTTGACTCCAATCGTTGACCAGGTCGCTACCGCTCCCTGTACTGACTGTCTCCAAGAATGATCTTGGAGTTTTGAGGGCAAAGCCATTCTTGACCCCCATTCGTTGACCAGCTCGCTAGCGTTCCCTGTCTGTATCTAAGCTCTACGTCCGATTACCGAGGCAAGTTGTTATGCGAGCATTAACCTAGCTCTCGCTAAATAGAATCACTCTCATGGCAGTGCTGCAAGAAACTGTTTGTCCAGGTTGCGGACTGAAGATGCCGGCAAACAAGAACCCGACTTATCGCAGCTATTACCGAACGAATGCGGAGTGCTGGGACCTGTATACCGAAGTGCTCGGAACTGAATACAGTAACGCCGTACTGTTCGGCCAGGTTCATCAACTGACTGTTGATACATACGCAGTTCAACACGCTGGAGAACCACATCCCGATAAGTCGGTTGACGTTCACCTCTTTGGACTTTGTCTGGCACTGGTAAAGGGGATTCGCTCACCTTACATCCCGCCGTTACTTCAACGACTCGCCACTGCTATCGATGTGTGGCCCCATTACGAACCGCCAACTAAAAGAGTTGCGCTGACGGTCTTCGATGTGGCGTTTTGTGATTCAACTGAGGATCACATCAGGGTGGTGCGAGAGTGGGCGCAGGCGGTGTGGGAAACGTGGTCGGAGTATCACGCTGAAGTAGAAAGACTCATTACTCACCATCTGGATATGCATGAGGTGAACGGTTGAGACCACGCGTTCTAAGAAGGCAGCGGATTTTCCTCGTCCTCATAAATCGATTCGCAGATGCGTGAGAGTTCAAGGCAATCGCGGCGGGAGACTGTGTTGGCGAATCGTCTTTGCTCTGCTGCAATGTAAGGTTGCATCTCTTCGAGGAGCCGCAGGCCCTTCCCGGTGACGCGAGTGATGCTCAGCCGGCGATCCTCTCGCGCGCGGTCACGCTCGACGAGACCCTGCTCCTCCAGCCGATCGACCAGTCGCGTCACGTCCGGCGCGCGCGTCAGCATCCGAGAGGCGATCTCACCGCGCGGATGCCCGTGCGGGTGAGCGCCACGCAGCATGCGCAGGACGTTGTACTGCGGCCGCGTCATTCCGAACCGGGCGCAGACGCGTTCGAGACGCCTGTGTACGTAATCCCCAGCGACGAGCAAATTGAGCATCGCTTCCTGTGCGGGGCTCTCGAACTTTGCTTTCTGCCTGATCCTGCGCTTCAGGACCTCTCCCATGTTGACGTTGTAGCACGCTGGGTTTTATGCGGCAAGCCGGTCTGTGTTTGTCTTCGAAGTCAGTGTGCACAGCGCGGAAGGCGCGAAAGATGGTAGCCAGGGGCAAGCGCTGCGCAAGGCGAAGCGCGCCGCCCCTGGATCAATAGAATAATGACGCCGCCGCTCTGAAAGAGCGGAAGAAATAGTTAACAGGATCCTCGCTATTTCGCACTTTCAGTGCTCCATTCAAATTTTGCGGCTAACCAGCGGCGGCGTGCTTCGCTGCGCTCAGCGCTTGCCGCTGGCTACCCTATTTCGCGCCTCCGGAGCGGGTATTCGAAAATGACATCCGAAAAAATCTGTGTTTGAACAAATAATGTGGCAACTCACATGTCCTGCGAGGCTACTAAAGGCCGCAGCCTAAAACCCTTTCACCCGAGGGCCCGGCGGCTTGCTACACCTACCGGGT
>JBKPPH010000183.1:0-10615 GCA_046733535.1 Acidobacteriota bacterium | reverse complement strand
CTGCTGCTGGCGTTCAAAGCGCTGCCCACGATCGACGAGCCGCGCAAGTTTGCGGCGTGGTTGTCAGCGATAACACGCCATCGAGCGCTGCGGTTTAGTAAGAGTGAAACGGCGCACATGAACAAACGCGTGCCGCTGGACGAGGCGCTGCTCGAGAAGATTGAAGCGCTGGCAAAGCCGCTCGCCGAAAAGGAACGCGACGAGTCGATGTTGCAGGCGCTCGACAGTCTTCCTGCCGACTACGCATTGCCTTTGCGGTTGCGCTTTCTGGACGACATGCCGCTGAACAGGATCGCGGCCTTTATGGGAGTTTCCTTGTCGACGGTGAAGTGGAGAATTCATCACGGCAAAAAACTGCTGCGGGCGAAAGTTGAATTAACGAATTAACGAGGAGAACAGATGGAACAAGAAACAGTGAAACTACTCAACGTCTTACGACGCATAGCGCGCGCGGCTGCTTATGCTGCCTGGACCAAGTCAGGAGCAGACGCAACGCAGTTCTTAGTTGCTCAATACAATCGCGTGCTTGCTCGACTCACTGAACTCGAGCCCGCCGCGAAGTCTTTGTTTGCGCCGTTGAGCGACTCTGCCTCGCCCGACGTCATACGCATCGCCACTCGCGAGTTGCTGGCTTATTTCGAAGCCGACGAACCTGAGGAAGCGCGTGGGTTCTACTTCGGTTGTCGCCCACGCAAATCACGAGTGCGAGTTGTACCCGTCTCTATGACATGCGATTGAAGGAGCTTCTATGGAACGAGATAAAGAGTTATTGAAGTTAATCAATGTGTTGCGGCGCACGTCGCGAATGGCACTGCAATCAGAGTGGACCGGCGGTAAAGAAGACGCGGCCGCGTACTGCACAGAACAATATAATCGCGTGCTTACGCGTCTCAAGGAGATGGATCCAGGGCTTACTGTTTTCGAGCCCTTGCCGGAGGGAAGTTCGTTGACCGTCGTCGCGATGGCTTCGCGTCAACTCGCAGCGTATTACGAAGACGAACTTGGGCCAGCAAAAGAGTCTGCACGTCGAGCCGGCTTTGTGTTCGATCCGACAGTGTTCCGGGAGTTCTGGGAGAAGTCGGGACGTGACTTCGAAGACCTCGGCGAGTTTATTCGTGAGAGTATCGACCAATGGCTGCGTCACAAGCGCGAAGCGGCTCACACCGAGAAAGAGAGCACACAGAGCCACAGTTAGCCTCAAAGTTTCAGCCACAAAGAAGCACAAAAGCGCGAAAGATTAGTGAAGACTTTCGTGCTTTTTGTGCTTTCCTGTGCTGAAAAATTTATGAGTGCTCTTGTTCCTAAAGTTACCCGCGAACTCACGAAGATGAAGCGCACGCTTCGCAACGTGTTCAATCTCGATAAACTCCGTCCCGGCCAGGCAGAAGTCATTCGCTCCGTTCTCGAGGGCAACAATACGCTTGCGATTATGCCGACCGGAGCAGGGAAGTCGCTCTGCTACCAGCTACCTGCGTTGCACCTGCCCGGCACAACTGTAATCGTGTCGCCGCTGATCTCGTTGATGAAGGATCAGGTCGACAAGCTGGAAGACGCCGGATTGGAAGCTTCGCAATTGAATAGTGCACTGACCACGCGCGAGACTGAAGAAAACCTCGATCAGATAAAAACTGAAAACAGCGACTTCATCTTTGTTACGCCGGAACGCTTCACGACGCAGGAGTTCCTCGCGGAGTTGCGAACGAAGACGCTCGATTTCGTGGTGATCGATGAAGCACACTGTATTTCCGAGTGGGGCCATGACTTCCGTCCTGCTTATTTATCTCTCGGTGCGGCAGTTAAGACACTCGGTTCGCCGCCTGTGCTTGCTTTGACGGCGACCGCTACCGCTGAAGTCGTAGCCGACATACAAAAGCAATTGGACCTCGGACCACTTCGCGTCGTGAAAACAGGTATCTACCGGCCTAATCTCCGTTACGAGGTCAAGCGAGTTACGAACGAGCGCGAGAAGCACGAAGAGCTCATGCAAGTACTTCGTGAGCACGACGGCGCCGGAATTATTTATGCTGCGACGGTGAAGACTGTCGAAGCCCTCGCGGATTGGTTGAAGGGATTCGATTTCAAAATCGAGAAATATCATGGACGCATGAAGGCCAGCGAGCGGAAGAGTAACCAGGAAGCATTCATGGCCGGCGAGTTGAAAGCGATCGTGGCCACAAACGCGTTCGGTATGGGCATCGATAAGCCTGACATCCGTTTCGTCGTTCACTACCAGATGCCGGGTTCGCTCGAAGCGTACTATCAGGAATCGGGACGCGCTGGGCGTGATGGTGAACCGGCCACGTGCAGCCTGTTTTATCAACTCGAGGATCGACGCACGCAACAGTTCTTTCTTGGTGGGAAGCATCCGAAGTTCGACGACATTCTCGCGGTGTATCAAACGTTGGAAACGCTGCGCGCAAACGAGACGCCGGTCGCGCTCGCAACCGTGCAGGAACATGCGAACACTGTCGCCAAGACGAAGGTGCGAGTCGTGCTGTCGCTGCTGAAAGAATTGAAACTCGTGCGAGAGTTGCGTGGCAGTCTGTTTCGCTTGTTGCGAGTGGCTGTAAAGCGCGCTGAGTTGGAAGAACTCGCGCGTTTGTCCGAGCAGAAGGTTGAGAAAGACAAAGAGAAGCTGGAACGAATGATGCAGTACGGTCAGAGCGCCAAATGCCGCTGGCGACTGTTGCATGACTACTTCGGCGAAGAGAGGGAAGATGAGCGCTGCGGAAGGTGTGATAACTGTGTTCATCCCTTGGAAGAGCAGATTGCACTGCCGGACCAGGCGCGGTCCGCAGTGGGCGTGAGTTGAAAATGGATATTCTTGATGCGATCCAATGGCCCGCGATGGTGGTGACAGTCATTGCGGCGTGGATGGTTGGTTCTCAGAAAAAGTTTAAGCGCAACTGGGGCTTCTGGCTTTTCCTCCTGAGCAACGTGCTTTGGATTGTGTGGGGCGTGCACGATCGCGCCTTCGCGCTGATCTTCCTGCAGCTTTGTCTTGCGTTCCTGAACATCCGAGGCGCCATGAAGAACCGCACCGAATCAGCCGGCTAAAGTCTTTCGCCAGAAAAAAGCAACAAAGGCACAGAAGGATTTTTCCATTTTGTGCCTTTTGTGCTTCTTCGTGGCAATAATTCTGGAAATGAAAATTAACCTGCAGACATATCAAGTGTCAGATCAAATCCATGCTCGTCTAAGGACACTATCATGCCTGCTCCCGGACATCGACGACTTAGCAGCGTCGGGCCTCAACCGCACAACGAAGCGCGTCGCGTCTCAGAAGCTGCTGCCGCTCCACTCACAAATCGTGACACGCTTCCTTATTACCGTCCGCTCCGCCCGCGCCCGAAACAAATAAACGAGGCCGCAGTCCTCGTCGGCAATGGCGAACCGCTGTCGACCGAAGTGTTGCCCGACGTGGCTGTTGCGAGCTTCGGCGAAACGCCGCTTCTCGAAGCCGTCATCGGCAACGACGATCGCGTCAAGGTCGCGCAATCGCTACTCTCCGCGAATCCGTGGCGACAGATCTGCTCTTTGAGAATTCGATCGCAATCGAATCAGGTCTACGTCGGGACCGGCTGGTTTATCGGCCCGAAGACACTCGCCACTGCCGGTCATTGTGTCTTCCTTCAAAACGACGGCGGCTGGGCAAAGTCGATCGAAGTGATACCAGCGAAGTTCGGTGGCGATGCGCCGTTCGGCAAACTGACCTCGACTCGCTTCTCGGCCGTGGACGGTTGGGCAGTCGACAGTTCGCGCGACTTCGATTACGGAGTCATTCATCTCGACACTGACGGCGTCGGCGAACAGATCGGAAACTTCGAAGTGCGTTCATTCCCTGACGCACTCTTGAACAACGTCGTTCTTAAAGTCTCGGGCTACCCAGCCGATCGCGAGCAGGCGCAGTTTCAGTACTTCCACGAGCGGCCGGTACAACGCATCACGACCACACGCGTGTTTTACGACATCGACACGTTCGGCGGGCAAAGCGGTAGTCCGATCTGGGAAGACACTGCGGAAAACGGTGTCGTCGCGGTCGGCATTCACACGACCGGCGGACTGTCCAGCAATTCCGGCACGCGCATCAACAACGACGTAATCGAAAATCTCATTGCCTGGTTGGAGTCCTAAACTCATGCCAAACACCCGATTCATTCCCGGCCGCACCGGAACTCTTGCCCCGTCGGGAACACCACCACCCGTGACCGATCCCACACCCCCGCCGGCCGATCCTTCAAACCCGACACCTCCCACGGGCCTCACCGGCCGGCTCGTCGAAGAAGACGGTCACTTGTTCGTCGTCTTCGGCAACCGGCGGATTCCGATCGAAAACGGCAACCTCTCCCCTCGTCCCACGAAGCCCGCTTCCCCCAGACGTGATTTCGTGAACGCTTCAGTGCCTGACCCGCTGCGGCGCGCGGTTGAGACCGCGTCGGAATACCGCGCGCAGTTGATGAAGCAAAAGGGAGTGGTTGCCGTTCGTGCGGGGTATTTATTTCAGAACGGCGCGATCACTTCGATCCCGGCCGTCGTCGTCGCGGTGCGAGCTGTTCCCGGAAAGAGGTTCGACAAAACCGCTGTCGCAAACGAACTCGGCCTTCCGTCGAGTTTGAACGGCGTGCCGGTCGATCTCGAGATCGCCGATCCGTATCAGCAATTACTGAGCAGTGGAGAAACCGAAGCAGCGCCCGTTCTTCTTCGTCGTCCTCAAATATTGATCGACGAGATTCAGGCGACTGGCGTCGAAGCGGAGTTGTTGTTGGAAGCGGTCCCTGTGATCACCTACGAGCCGCCTCCGAACGGAGATCTCAGTCCGGTCACGGGCGCGATGACGATCACGTGTCACGTTTCTCCCGATGCAGGTTGGAAAGTTCTCAAACGGTTTTTGGAAGACACCGGCAGCAAGCTGCACGTCGGCATGTACGACTTCACCGCGCCGCACATTTACCGTACGGCGCGAACGCTGTTGAAGGAATCGGCGGTGGAGTGGCAGCAGGTGCTGGGTCCGAATGAGTCGTTACCGGGAGAAGACGAGGCTGACTCGACGAAGGCAGGCGATCTCAAAGAGAGTTCTATCATTAGAGGGCTGAGACGTGTTGCTTCCGATCGATTTGAGAATGCGTTTGCGCACGTCGGCGCAGGACAAACTTTCGCGTCTGCATATCACATCAAGGTTGCGGTCCGGGACAATCGTTCGTTCTGGCTGTCGAGTGGTAACTGGCAGTCGTCAAACCAACCCGAGATCGATTTCTTCGAGGAAGACGCTGATCGTCAACTGATTAGCCGTTACAACCGTGAGTGGCATGTCGTGTGTGACAGTCCGGTGCTGGCGAAGCGCTTCCAGGTGTTTCTCGATCACGACTTCACCACTGCCTCGACTGCGGAAGAAGCTGCATTCATTCCCGAAGCCGCGCTGCCGCCGCTCCTCGTGCCGGCCGAAGAGATCCTCGAAGACGAAGCCGCCGCAGTTGGTCTGGAGGTTTTCGCTCCGCAGAAGTTTACGTTCACTGCGCAAAACCCGTTGACGGTGCAACCGATTCTCACACCCGATAACTATCTCGAAGTGGTGCTCGAATTTTTGCGACGAAAGCCGCAACGTAGTTTGTACTTCCAGAACCAATCACTCAATCCGATCAAGAGTCCTACCGCGCAGTACGCGGAACTGATGAAACTGCTGGCGCGCTATTCGAACGATCCCGATCTCGACGTTCGCTTCATCTTCCGCAACATCGGGCCAATCCGGAAAAAACTCGAATCACTGCAAGCAGCAGGTTTCAACATGAGCAGGATTCGCAGTCAAAAAGGGTGTCACACGAAAGGGATCATCGTTGACTCCGAGACGATTTTGCTCGGTAGTCACAACGTCACGAACCAGGGTGTCGAAGTGAATCGCGATGCGAGTCTGCTGATCCGTCACGCTGGGATCGCTCAGTACTACGAGAAGGTGTTTCTGCACGATTGGGAGAAACTCGCGAAGCCGACCATTCGTGAAGAGTCCGTTCCCGTGCCGATCTCAGTTGATGGTAACGAAGCCGCAGCCCTGGCGACGTCGAGCGAGTTTCTCGCTTTGCCTTTCTCTTACTTCGAAGAGGAATAACGAAACGAACTATGCTGACGAAAGACGAACGCCAAAAAGTGATTGATCAGTTGAGCGAGCATGTTGCCCCGCCGAACACGATGGGCAATTTCATAAGGCAAACGTTTGGTGCTGCTGATAGGGCTGAGTTGGGCGAGCTTCCGCTCGATCTAAACAGAACTTCGGAGCAGGCAGCGTGGGTAGTTGATGCGTGTCTTTCGAGCCGTTGGCGTCGCAACCCGTCGTTGCTCGAGCAGTTGCTCGCTCCGTTTGATTTCCTCGAAATACTCGGCTTCAAAGAGCTACAAGGTCGGGTCCGACGAAAGGAGGATCCCAATCCGGATCCTTTCGATAGTTTTTGGGTGCTCGTGAATCAACCGTTTCTCAGTCGCCCGGCATTGCGCAAAGCGGCTAAAGCCCTCGTAGAAGGTGTTGGCCAACCGATCCTGCGAGTGAATGGACCATCGAAGTCAGGCAAAACTTACACAACCGAACTTTTCAATTTCGTCAAGGCTGACCGTCACGATCTTCACGTTGTGCCGGCCGAGCTCGCTCCCGGAACCGGGCCGACGTACAGAGTCGAAGAACTTGCCGAGAGCCTGACGCTGTCCATGGGAAACGCCGATCCCATGCCACAGCGAAGCACGAGTTCTTATCCCAAGGCTTTGGCTCGCTGGCTCGTGCGCAATGTGAATCGCAGTTCGGGAGTTTGGATTTTTGTGCTGGACGGTTTCGGACAGCCCAACGTTCAGGACGAAGTGATCGAGTTCATCCATCTTTTGGCCCAGTACATGTTCAGCCCCGAATACTCGCGAAAAATGCGACTCGTGTTGCTCCATTTCGAGAAAGAACTGATCGGAAACTGGCGCGCCTGGACCGTCGACGATGGTCCATTGCCGCTGAACGGGGTCACTGCCGCGGATCTCATCGCTTGCCTCACCGCCTTCAACGCTGAGATGCAGGGTCAGAACAAGCCTGAAAAGATGATCGAGCCGGCTGGCATTCCCATCGTCGCCAATGACATGCTCACCCGCTCCAGCACGGCGGGCTTTCAACTCCCCAGTTTGTACAAGCAGTTGCTGGATATCGCGTCCGCTTAAGTAATATGGCACAAAGTTATCGCACAGCATCCGACGTTCTCGAGCTTCTTGCCAGGAAACGATCCGAGTTGCCGCAACCCATCCCGGACGAGCGGCAACGTTTGTATTCGCAGGCCGCGGCTGTTCTGGTCTCGCTCAAGGAGCCGAGCTTACTCCAACCCGTCGGCGGCGAAGGTCGAGAAGGTGAAGGCGAGCAGGCGTTGAAGGAAGATCTCATTCCTGCTACGGGACGTAACTTCGACGGGAAAGTAATGCTTCATCCGGACGCGCGCCGCAAAGCGATTGTCGAGCTCTCAACGATCGAAGATCGCCGGCGCGCTCTCGATGCAAATCCGCACGAGCGAACGGGCTCACTCCAGCAACACCTCGAGCGTTATCTTCTCAACGAAGAAACTCCTCTCGATGAACAGCCGCCGGAGCAACTCGACGAAACTCTGCAAATCGTCACCTGGCTCGAGGGTGCATTACCAAACCTGCCCGCGATGCAGGACGTGCAGAGGCGTCTTGCGTTTCGAAGTTTCACTGCGCCTTTTGAATCGTTAGCGGGTGACGACATTTTTCGCGGGCGGCGTAAAGAGTTGGACCAACTGCGCGCTTATGTCGGCGTGGTGGCGCCCCAGGCTCTGTTGGCCCGCTTTAGAAGTCTGGCCCACGAATGGATGCGACCAAGCGCGATGCCGGCGCTCAGTATCAGTGGACCGGGTGGAGTCGGAAAGTCGGCCCTCGTCGCGCGTTTCATGCTCGAGCATTGCCGCGTCGCGCTCTCGGAGCGCCTCGTGTTTGCGTATCTGGATTTCGATCGATCAGTTTTGAGCATCACTGAGCCCGAAACACTCGTGGCTGAGATACTCACGCAGCTCGATCTGCAATTTCAGAGCGAAGGCTACTTCCGGCAGTTCCGTGACGATTACGCGAGCGAGATGGCGGCAGTTCAACGCCAGGATCGTTCGGTTGTTAGCGATACTTACTCTCGAGTCACAGCCGTCATCGCGAGATTGATGAAGCTGTTTGAAAAATCTCTTGGACCACGGCCTTTCATCATCGTCCTCGATACGTTTGAAGAGGTCCAGTATCGTGGTGAGAACCTGGCCTTCCCGCTTTGGGAGATTCTCGATCGCATGCAGAAGTCTTTTCCGTTCCTGCGCGTCGTCATTTCAGGCCGCGCGCCGGTGACGTCTTTGGAACTTGCCGGAAAAGAACCCGAACAGTTGGTGTTGGGAGAGTTGGACAATGAAGCCGCCATGGCCTATCTCAACGGCCTCGGAATAACAGATGCTGAGTTGGCGCAGATGCTCGTCAAGCAACTCGGAGGCGTGCCGCTTTCGTTGAAGCTCGCTGCCGCGGTAGTAAAGCGCGATGGAATTGAAACGATAAGCGATATCTCACGTAAGCCGACGCTCTTCTCTTCAACCAGCGACTCGGCCATACAAGGACTGCTGTTCTCGCGGATCCTGGGCCATCTGCACGATCCGGTGCTGGAAAGATTGGCGCATCCGGGATTAGTGCTGCGACGTCTCTCGCCCGCCGTGATTTTCAACGTGCTCAACGACCCTTGCGAACTCAATCTTACATCTCTCGACGAGGCTCAAGTTCTGTTCCAGAAGCTAAGTCGTGAAACAGCACTCGTTGCGACGGACACTCTCGACGGCACTCTGGTCCACCGGCCGGAGTTGCGCCGCACGATGCTCAAGCTGCTGTTGGAAAAAGAGCCGGACCGCGCAGCTCAAATCAATCGGAAGGCGGTGGACTGGTACAAAAAGCAACAGGGGTGGCAGGCAAAGGCGGAAGAGCTTTACCACCGGCTTCAGCTTCGGGAAACTCCGGAGGATCGGGGCTTTGACGATCCGAACGTGCGGTCGAGTTTGCAAAGCTCGATCGCTGAGTTGCCGGCCGCATCGCAAAGATATCTCGCCACGCTCGGTTACCAGATCGATCCGAATGTTCTTTCCGAAGCGAGCCGCGAAGATCAGGAAGCCGCGCTCGCTGCTGAAGTGGAAGCGCTGTTGCCGTATGGCACGCGCTCGGTCATGCACGCGCGGCAATTGCTCGAAGGGTTCAAAAGCGATCATGCAAGCCCCCTCTTTGCAGCCGCCGCTCGTGTCGCTGCGCAGCAGGATCGGTTTACTGACGCGGCCCAGTTCTTGAAGACTGGATTGGAAAAGGCGTTTCTCGACTTCAACTCGAGCCAGGCGCTCACACTCTTGTCTGAACAAGCATGGTTACTGCGCGTCGAGATTCTCGACGGCGGATCTCCTGAGACGCTGACGACGTTCGGAAACTACGCGCGCCAGTACAACTCATTACAATTCATCGTTCAGCATCACATACAAACCCACGCCGCGCTCCAACGCAAAACTACGGACGAGTCAACAGCAGAATCACTGCACGAGCTTTCGAGGCTACTGAAGCAACTCAGCTCGCCCGATTTTTGGGCGTTGTTTCCGTTGTTCTCGATCGCTCCTCCGCTGGAAGAGGATGTGCAGCTTTACCTGATGAAGTTGATCGGCGACGGGGAAAGTCCGTTTCTTCGAGTTACATTTTCAAACAGACCGGAGCAGTTTGCCTTGAGCAATCTTTTGAAGGTTGCGGGGGTCGCAAATCTGAACCAGTTCGCGCGTGCTGTGAAGAGCCTATGTGATGTTTGGCCGTTCCAGGTTTTGAGAGTCAAACCTCCTTACTCCAGCGCCGCGTACGGCCATGACACTGTGAGGGTTTAATTTTATGCCTTTTCAAGGTTATCTAACCCAGGCTCAAATTCAGGACCTCACCAGAAAGGCGATTGAGGCCGGACTTTTCGATGTGCCGCGCACCTTATTGATGCAAGGCATCTTCAGGCCCTTCGTGCTTAGTTTAGGCCTCGCGAGTGATCCGCTTAATCAGTTTCTCCTCGACCTGGCAAATCTCAACGGCACCGAACGGCTCGCCAACGGACAGGTGCCACTGGTCCAATACCTGAAAAATGCCGCAATGCAACTTCGTCTGCGCGGCCTGCCTGCGGCGGATGATTTCGATGTGATTGCGAGCTCTATCGCGACGCACGCCGCTGGTGTTGCTGAGTTGCCGAAGCCCGAACAGCTTCGCGAGGTAAGAGGGAATGAGGCGATCGTCGGCGTCAACGACATGGTTGACTTCAGCTTCCTCGCCCGCGGAATAACCGTAGGCAAGTCAGTCGCGCGCATCACCGTGCCACGGTTCGAAAAGGGGGTTGCCAAACAAACGAACATTGGTCCATGGACCATGGGCGGTACGGCTTGGGTGCTTGCGCCCGACCTCATGTTGACCAACCACCATGTGATTGCAGCGCGCGTGACGGGTGAAGCGGAGCCGTCGGCGTCTGACTTTGCTTTGCAGGCCGCAGGCGCGGTCGTCGAGTTTGACTTCGACATGCAGAGTAGTGCGGTGAAGAAGTTCCAGGTGCAGAAAGTCGAAGCTGACT
>JBKPPH010000182.1:0-23905 GCA_046733535.1 Acidobacteriota bacterium | reverse complement strand
CAAGGCTTTAGAAGTTATATGCGAAGAAACCAGATTACACCGGTACACCCTGGCGAATATTTAAGAGAGTTGTTAGAGGAACTCCGCCTCTCGCAATATAGGCTCGCAAATGACATCGGTGTTGCGCCCATGCGCATCAGCTATGTCCTCAAGGGACAACGACCCATCACGGCCGAGCTCGCTTTGCGGCTAGGCCGTTACTTCCGGCAGAGTCCACGTTTCTGGTTGAACCTCCAGGCTCGGTATGACATGGATTTCACCGAAAATGAGATCGGGGCAGAAGTCGCAAAGCAAGTGCGACCTTTCAAAACGACAGCATGACAACCTCGCGCGGAGCTGTACTAGACGAGTACAGCAGCACGCATTCCGAATTCCTCATTAAACGAAAAGTTAGAATAATTGGGCCTGTCGTTTGTGGCAGTGAAGTTGCACAGCTTCAAACTTCCAGCTTCAAACGCGAGGTTTCAGATGAACGTCAGGCTCAAAAAACTATCGGATCAAGTGATCGTTATAACCGGTGCGTCGTCCGGGATTGGACTCGTCACTGCGCGCATGGCGGCGAAGAGTGGCGCGCGCCTGGTCCTCAATTCGCGAAATGCGGAAGCGCTCCAGCGTGTTTGTGACGAGATCAATGAGATGGGCGGAGAAGCGATTCCCGTCGCCGGCGACGTCGGCAGTTTTGACGATGTGCATAAGATCGCCGACGAAGCAATCAGGCATTTCGGAGGTTTTGACACCTGGGTTAACAATGCAGGCGTTTCGATCTACGGACGAATGTTGGACCAGTCACTCGAGGATCAGCGACGGTTGTTTGACACGAACTACTGGGGCGTGGTCCACGGATCCATCGTCGCCTGCGCACACTTGCGCAACAACGGCGGCGCGTTAATAAACGTCGGCAGTGTTCTGGCCGACGTCGCTATTCCGCTCCAGGGAACTTATTGCGCAACGAAGCATGCTGTTAAAGGCTACACTAACGCGCTGCGTCTCGAGCTTGAAGAAGAAGGCGCACCGATTTCAGTGACACTGATCAAGCCGAGCACAATCGACACGCCTTACACGCAACACGCGAAGAACATCATGCCGGTTGAGCCGCAGAATCCGCCACCCGTCTACGCCCCCGATCCGGTCGCCGAAGCGATCCTTCAGTGCGCCGAACATCCTGAACGTGACGTGACTGTGGGTGGCGGCGGCAAAGTGCTTGCCGAAGCAGGACACTACGTGCCACGGCTGACCGACAAGTGGATCGAAACGGCCATGTTTGATATGCAGCAGTCTGATCGGCCCACACGCGCCAATCGTCGCGACAGCTTGTATTCACCCCTGAAAGACGGTAGGGAGCGCGGTGATTATCCTGGACACGTGGCGGAGTCGAGCGTCTACACGAAGGCGAAGCTGCATCCCGTTGTTACCAGTTCGCTGATCGCGGGACTCGGTTTAGCAGCTCTGGCGGGCTGGCGCTCGCTTGCAAGATCGCACGCAAGGACCAATCATAGAGGGAGCTCGAATTATGCGTGAACATGATGCAAATGTTTGGAAAGGTTTGGTCGCGGGACTCGCCGGCGGACTGGTCGCTTCATGGACCATGAACCAGTTTCAAGCAGCGTGGACCAGGTTGGCAGAGAACTCGGAGAAGCCGCACGGCGCGCAATCGATGCAGCCAACGAACGGCTCCACCGGTGATCAGGAGGAAGATGTAAACGAGCAAGACGACGCCACCGTTGAAACAGCCAAAGTGATTTCAGAAAACGTCTTCGGGCATGAGCTGCAAGAGAACGAGAAGAAAGCGGCGGGCGCGGCCGTACATTATGCTTTCGGTACCGCGACCGGGGGATTGTATGGTGCGCTTGCAGAGGTCTCTCCGCAAGTGACAACGGCCGCAGGTCTTCCGTTCGGCGGCGCTTTTTGGCTAATCGCCGATGAAGTCACCGTGCCGTTGCTGGGGCTATCAAAAGGACCAACGCACTATCCCGTGTCGACACATGTTTACTCGTTCGCGTCTCATCTGGTCTATGGGCTGACAACAGAACTCAGCCGGAGGGCATTGCGGCAAGTGCTGTGAGTCGGCCGCGCTCTCTGCTTAAAGCGCCGTATCGACTTCAGCGCCCGGGGAAATTTCAACCGGCTCTAACCCCTTGCGAAAGATGCGCGCGCCGGAAGAGCCTTTCAAAATCGTCAAGCCGTTCTCGAGTCGCAGCATCGCACCTTCGCGTAATCCGATCACGGGTGTGTCGTTCTCTTCCAGGAACTGGCGAATCCGCTCCTCGCGTGTCTCGCCCATGTGCTTAGCGTTCGGATCGGGATCGAGGTAGTGAGGGTTGAGTTGAAACGGAACTAAACCGAGTGCGTCGAAGGATGGCGGCTGCACGATCGGCATGTCGTTCGTCGTCTTGATTGTTGGACCTGCAACGTTTGAACCCGCACTCGATCCGATGTACGGCATCCCTTCGGCCACTCTCTTTCGAATGGGATCGAGCAGATCGAAGTCATACAACGCCTTCAACAGTCGAAAGGTATTCCCACCGCCGATGAAAACAGCGCCCGCATCGTTTACCGCACGGACTGGATCAAGCGCAGTATGGATGGACCAGAGCTCGTATCCCATCTTGTCAAAACGTTGTTGCGCTGTTGACGTATAAGTATCGCGATCATAGAGCGCGAACGGCACGAACAACAGGCGTCTCACGTCGCCGAGAAAGCTGCGGAGCTCGTTTTCCGCATGATCCAGGTAGCCGCTTCCATACAACGTGGAGTTACTGATAAGTAGAATTCGTTTGTTCATTTGTTCACCGGGCTGCGATGCTTACCGGACGCGGTGCGCTTTGAATGCTGATCGGAAGTTGAGGCGCGCAACAGACCTTGACCAGCCGCTCGCGATCGCGTTGCATCTCTCGGTCATTGGCCAGCCACGACATCACCTCTTTTAATATTCGCGCTGCATCGGCCTCCGCGGGTTCGACTACGCGGTAGTGAATCCATTGCCCGTTTCTTCGCGCGCCGACAATTCCCGCGCGCCGTAAGTACGCCAGGTGCCGGCTGATCTTCGGCTGATTGGTTTTCAGGATTTCCACCAGGAAACAGACGCAGAGCTCGTCCGTTCTCATTAGGTTCAGCAGGCGCAAACGGGTGCGATCAGCCAGCGCGCGAAAGAACAGTTCCTTGTCAAACTCCTTCGATTTCTTGTTCATGGCGAAGATTCTAGCATGAATTGAATATACGGCTTGACATATATCTTATCGTATCAGATACTGATGACACATTCGCGTAGGCGTATATGAAAAGGAGAAAGAAAATGACCAGCGAGAAACAAGTGCAGATTTTGAAAGCGCACCTTGCGCTGAACGTTCACAACGTTGAGCGCAGCATTGAGTTTTACAAGAAGCTGCTCGGCATCGAGCCGAGTAAAGTCAGAACCGGATACGCAAAGTTCAACGTTCAGAATCCGCCGTTGAACCTGACGCTTAACGAATACAGTTTCAGCGAGCGGGGAGCGTTGTCGCATCTCGGAATCCAGGTGGCGTCAACGGACGACGTGCTCGCGATGCGCGAGAAGTGGGTTGAGTCGGGGCTCATCACGCGCGACGAGATGCAGACCAGTTGCTGCTATGCTTTGCAGGACAAGACGTGGGTAAGAGATCCTGACGGCAACGAATGGGAAGTGTTTGTTGTCCTCGAAGACAATCTCGCGGAGACTGCGTCCTGCGAGTGCGCCACCAAAGTCGTCGACGTGACACCGGTCAATGAGACCGCGTCGTGCTGCACTACGGCGAACGCCGTTTAGATCCATCGTGTAATCGGATCAAAACGCATTACAATGCTGTGAAGTGAAAGAAATCGGACAGATCAAGGCGCTCTTTCGCTATCCAGTAAAGTCCATGGCGGGTGTTCGTCTGGACCGCGCGGAACTCGGCTGGCATGGGCTAAACGGTGATCGCCGTTTTGCCTTTCGCCGGCTGGCGGACCAGAGTGGCTTTCCGTGGCTGAGTGCGAGTCGACTGCCTGAGCTGCTACTCTACAAACCCATCGGAGAGTCTGAAGTCGACAATCACCTTCCAACACACGTGCGCACACCGGACGGTGCGGAGCTTGAACTACACAGTGACGACTTGCGAAACGAAATCTCGCAACGGCACGGCAGCCCGGTGCAGTTAATGCAACTCAAACATGGCATCTTCGACGACGCGCCGGTTTCGCTGATCAATGTGGCGACGATACGCGAGTTGGAGCGTGCGACTGAGCGGCGGCTCGATGTATTGCGGTTTAGACCAAACATTCTTATCGAGAACGATGGCGTTGAGCCGTTCGCAGAAGACCAGTGGTTGGGAAAGAGGGTGCGCTTTGGAACTGATGACAACGGTCCGGCGGTGAGCGTTACGATGCGCGACCTGCGCTGCGTCATGATCAATCTCGATCCGGAAACCGCTGAGGCCGACAGCAGCGTGATAAAGAACGCCGTGCGCCTGAACGCAAATTACGCGGGGGTGTATGCGACGGTAATTCGCTCGGGCGAGCTGCGGATCAATCAGAAGATCTATGTTGATGAATGAGTACGAAACCCAGTCGCCCATAGCTTGTGATATGACGGCGATACCGTCAGAGCGAAGGCAAGGGCACCTCACTACCAGCCGCGAACTCTTCTCGCAGATTGAAGAGTTTCGAGAACTTTCAAATGGATATGAGTTTCGTTTTGCGAGTGGATCAGATCTGGTCATGAAGCTGGTTGAATTCGTCGCGCTGGAGAAACTTTGCTGTCCGTTTTTGAGTTTCGTGATAGAGGTTGAGCCGGAAGGCGGACCAGTCTGGCTGCGTTTGACTGGACGCGAAGGCGTGAAGATGTTCATTCGTGAAGAGATTAGTGGTTTACTAGGCGGTGCGATCAAGTGGTGACAGCATGGTGAACTCTGACAATCCGATCCTGGACGAGTGGCGCGAGACGGCGAAGTACTGGACGAAGTACAGTGCAACGATCCGCACGATGTTCGCGCCGCTGACGGAGGCACTGATCGAGCAGGCCGGTATCCACGCGGGACAGTCGGTGCTTGATGTTGCGGGTGGCGCAGGGGAACCGTCGCTGACGATCGCCGAGTTCGTTGGGCCAACCGGTTCAGTGACCTGCACCGATGCGGTCGCGGCGATGGTTGAGGCTGCACAAACGGAAGCTGGGCGTCGTGGCGTCGAGAACATTCAGTTTCAGGTGTGCTCCGCTGACTCTCTGCCATTTCCGGACAACTCATTCGACGCCGTGGTCAGCAGGCTGGGTGTCATGTTCTTTCCCGATTCACTCGCTGCGATGCGCGAGATGCTTCGTGTTGCCAAACCGGGTGGCAGCCTGGCGTGCGCAGTTTGGCACAAAAGCGACGTCAACCCGTTCTGTTATCTGGTCAGCCGCATCATGGACCAGCACGTCAAACAACCCGCGACAGATCCCGATGCGCCCAACGCCTTTCGTTTTGCTGAACCAGGCAAGCTCGCGAATGTGATGACACGCGCGGGGCTCGTAGACGTGTCGGAACAGGTGATCAGATTCGATATCGCGGCGCCGCTTTCACCACTCGAGTTCTGGACGATGCGCTCGCAGACGTCTGACACGTTGAGACACAAGCTGGCAAAACTTCCCGCGGACGAGCAGGCTGAAGTGACGCGCGAAGTCGAACAAGCAGTAAGCGAATTCTTTCCTGGCAATCAAATGAAGTTTCCTGCGCAAATGATCATCGTGAGCGGGAAGAAACCTTTTCCATCTAAATAGCGCTGGTTAACGCCGCCGTCATCCACTTCAAAAGCAACAGAACTTTTTTCCGAGACTTCTCTCCGCAGAAATGAATTTGTGAAATTTTGCATTTACTAACAGGTAGCGCGATTTGTTAACTCACGGAGGAACGCCCGATGGCGAAGAAAATCGAACATCTCGTCGTGCTGATGATGGAGAATCGCTCGTTCGACCACATCCTTGGGTTTCTGAAGAGTAATTCCTGGCCCATCGACGGTCTCAACGGCAACGAAACGAATCCCGACAGCCAGGGCACAGCCGTTCGAGTTACTCCGAATGCCGAGCACCAGGGGGATCTCTTTCCTGATCCGCCACACGATTTCCTGAGTGTCAATCAGCAGATCTTCGGTAACCTCGCCGGCACCGGCCAGCCTACCATGCAGGGTTTCGTCAAAGCCTACGAAGGCAAGACGAAAAACGTGCAGAAGTCTCACAAGGTGATGAAGTGCTTTGGTCCCGGCCGCCTGCCGAACCTGCAAACACTCGCGCAAGAATATGCTGTTTGCGATCGCTGGTTTGCTTCCGTGCCTGGGCCAACGCTGCCGAACCGCGCCTTTTCGATGGGCGCGACCTCGCTCGGCCGCGTCGACATGAACCCGAACTATCTCTCACTCAAAACAATCTTTCAGCTACTCGACGAACACGGTGTATCGTCAAAGATCTATTACACTGACTACACGCTCGGTCTAGCCGTTGAGTTCATACTCAAACGCGCCAAGAAGTTTCTCTTCTTCCTTGACGACTTCGAGAACGATTGCAAGAAGAACAAACTGCCTGCGCTCAGTTTTGTCGAGCCGCGTTTTAATGACTTTTTCACGTCTGAGGACGCCTTTCCCGCTTCGGACCAGCATCCGGATCACAACATGCGCCTCGGAGAGCGTGTAATCAATTTCGTCTACGAGGCCGTCAGGAAAAACAAACAGACGTGGGAGAGCACGCTGCTGTTGATCACTTACGACGAGCACGGCGGGCTTTACGATCACGTGCCTCCGCCGGAGACGGTGAACCCGGGGGACAAACCGATCGATTCAACGATATTCGACTTCAAGCGTCTCGGTGTGCGTGTTCCGGCAGTGCTCGTCTCACCGTTCATTGAAAAGGGCACGATCATCCACGACGTCTTCGATCATACGTCGATCATTGCGACGGCGAGGAAGTTGTTTGTACCGGAGTGGGAGAAGTTTCCGTTGACTGAACGAGATCGCAACGCGAGAACGTTCGAGGGTTGTCTCAATCTGTCATCACCTCGCACCGACAAAGTGAAGTTTCCGAAAGCTACCGAGGTTGGGCCGTCTTCATTCGCTGCCTCCGAGTCCAGGCGCAGTGCACGCGCAGCGAGTGCTGAAGTCGCGGATAACATGTCAACCGGTCAACTGAGCGAGTTTCAGCAGGTAATGGTTTTTCAGGCTGTGATGGCGGACAAGTTTCTGCCCGGCGACACGGTAGCGGCGCAGGTAACTTCGATGAGCGGCGAGACGGATGCGGCTCGATATCTCGAGCAGCTTCGTAACGCGATTGAGGCAAGCAGAAACGGCGGACCAGAGCGTGCTGCACGTAAGAGAGCCCGCAAAGCAACCGCAGCGAAAACTACGAAGAAGAAGGCGGCGAAGAAACGCTAAGATCACGGGGACCTAACTATGCGATTTGGGTTGAAAAGATCAGCGGCACTGATGATTGTCCTGCTGTCGTGTGTTGTGGCGCGTTCGCAAACGCCACCGCCGACTGCGCCATCCCTACCACCCTCTCGAACAAACCCGTGCCACACGAAGCCCGGCGAAAGCAAAGGGCCCGCTTATTACGCCAAGTGCGGTAAGCACCTTTTCGACAAAGTCACTGCCAAAGAAGGCGTTCGTCTCGTCATCGGTAGTGTTGCTCCGGGCGGCGGCCTCGCGGCAGGTGTTGGATACGGGCACAGGACCACTGGTCCAAACTTGCAGACGGACTTCACGTCATCGGGCCGAATCACGTATCGCAAGTACTGGGAACTCGACGCGAATCTGCGGTTAACAAAAACCAGTAGCAGTACCACCGCTTCGCCCGACATCGGCAATTTGAAGTCGAACATCTACGGCTTCATCAAAGACATGCCGCGGCTTGACTTCTTCGGGTTAGGTCCGGAATCAAGTAAAGACGATCGCGCGGTGTTTCACTATCGTGAAGCGGTGGTCGGTGCAGACATTTCACAACCGATTAATCGCTGGTTGGATATCGGCGGCGCGGTTGAAGGGATCTGGCCGGACATTATCGAGATCGACAATCCGACCATAACCTCCGTCGAACGAAAGTACAACGAATTCACGGCGCCGGGCATAAACTCACAGCCGCCATACGTGCACCTGGCCGCTTTTGCAAAGTTGCACTCTCGCGGTCAACCGGAGTCGCGCAAGCTCGAATACATCTTTCTTTACCATCTCTATCAGGACGTGGGAGATCACTTGTACTCTTTCCGCCGTTTCAACGCAGACCTGAGAAACAAGTTTCCAATCGGTGAGAAGAACGAGATTCGCATTCGTGGTCGGCTGTCTTTGGCTGAGACTCGTGAAGGTCAGCGAATTCCGTTCTACTTGATGGAGACGCTGGGCGGGTCAAACATTCGCGGCGACGTCACGTTGCGCGGCTTTAAGAATTACCGCTTCCGCGATCGCGATCACTTTCTGGTCCAGACTGAATATCTGCGTGAACTGTATGGTCCACTCGATCTGATCACGTTTTACGACTTCGGAAAGGTAGCGCCGAGTATTAGTCGCTTCGATGAGGGACGACTGAGACAAACGGCCGGCGCGGGCATCGTCGTCGTGCCGCGCAGGCTGGACAATGTTCTCTTTCGTCTTTACTGGGCGTTCGGCAGCGGCGAAGGAGTTCGAACGCATTTCGGCATCAGCCTCTCAGGTCGCGGAAGTCGTCTGACACGTTAGCCACGAACAGCAAACTCGGATTGAGCCCTCGGCTCCGGATTTGTGCTTTTTGTCGTTACGTATAAAAGAGGCGCGAGAAGCACAATAGTCATACAATATCCACATGCGACGGTCGCTCCTGGACCAAACGTGGGCTGGATACGTCGTGGCCGCTTTGAGCGTTTTCGGGTTAACGCTTGTGCTCAAAATCGTCGGCGACCACGTCAACGCGGCTACAGTCTCGCTCGCACTGCTGCTGAACGTCCTTTTCATCGCAACTCGCTGGGGTAGTTGGCCCGCTCTGCTGGCGTCAATCCTCGCGATGCTCTGTTTCAACTTTTTCTTCCTGCCGCCGTTCGCCACGTTCAACATTGCTGCAACCGACAACTGGATTGCGTTGCTCGCTTTTCTCATCACTGCGGTTACTGCCGGACATCTTTCCGCGCGCGCGAGGAAGCGAGCCGAAGAAGCCGAGGTTGGCAAGCGCGAGATTGAACGGCTCTACGCGGAACTGCGGGATGCGTTTGAGCGAGCAAGCCACGCAGAGGCTTTGCGACAGAGTGAGAAACTCAAGTCAGCGCTGCTTGACGCCGTCACTCACGATCTGCGCACACCGCTTACTTCCATCAAAGCTTCTGTTACAACGCTCCTGGACGAAGTGCGCGGGAATGGTGAAGCAGTCGCCCTCGATGCTGAGTCGAAAGTAGAAATGATGGAAGTCATCGACGAGGAGAGCGATCGCCTGAATCGCTTCATAACGGGACTCATCGAGCTGGCGCGCATAGAAGCAGGCGAGCTGCACCTTCGACGCCACCTGGGCGACATCGATGAAATCATCTCTGACGCACTCGCACGCGCCGAACCCATCACGCGAGAACATCGCATCGAGCTAGACATTGAAAAAGAGTTGCCGGGTGTGCGAGTTGATGAGCGGGCAGTTAGTGAGGTGGTCTACACGCTGATTGATAACGCGGCGAAGTATTCACCCAAAGGCTCGACGATCCGCATCACCGCTGAACGCACCGGCGACGAACTAATAAAAATGGCAGTGGAGGACAACGGGCAGGGGATTCCGAGTAATTTGCGCGAGCGAGTTTTTGATAAGTTCTTTCGGGCCACGCGTGATGGTGATATCAGTAAACCACCTCCGGGCACGGGCATGGGCCTCGCGATCGCGAAGGGGATCGTGGAAGCGCACGAAGGGCGAATCTGGATCGAGTCAGGGGCCGGCGATCAAGGCACGCGTGTCGTATTCACTTTGCCGATCGGCGATAAGGATGGAGTCGCGGTATTCTCCACTTGAGCGAACATGATTAACCTGCCGAAGATTCTCGTCGTCGATGACGAGCCGCAACTGACGCGCGTGCTACGCACGGGATTGAAGTCGCGCGGCTACGATGTGCGCGCGGCAGCCGATGGGTTGGCCGGATTCGAAGCGTTCAACGACTGGCATCCGGATCTCGTGATCACGGATCTGGCGATGCCGAACGTCGATGGGCTCGAGTTGTGTCGACGATTACGAGCGGTGTCCACTGTGCCGATCATCGTGTTGTCCGCGAAAGGCGAAGAGAAGACGAAAGTGGAAGCTCTCGATCTCGGCGCGGATGACTTTGTTACGAAGCCGTTTGGGATTGATGAACTGCTCGCGCGCGTCAGAGCTTCACTGCGTCGCGCTCCTGCAACCAGCGAAACGACATCACAGACAGTGCTCGAGTGTGGAGATTTCCGTGTTGACCTCGAGTCGCGCGAGATTACCGTGCGTGGAAATCAGATTCATTTGACGCCGAAAGAATTTGACCTGCTCGTGTACTTCATAAAGCACGCGGGAAAGGTTCTGACTCATCGCACGCTGCTCGCTGCGCTGTGGGGTGGAAACTACGTCGAGCAGAATGAATACCTTCGCGTGTTTGTCGGCAACCTGCGAAAGAAAATTGAAGCGGACCCTGCAACGCCGCGCTACATCCTCACCGAGCCCTGGATTGGTTATCGGTTCGATCCCGGCGAACGCCGATAACACAGACATCTTTACAAACTTTTTATGGAACCTTTACGCCGTCTTTATGCAGCCGGGCGTAACTTCTATTCATGAACGCAGACCGAATCGGGCGCGGTCGGGTCAAATGGGAGCCGGTCGCCGCTGTCGTATGTTTTGCTGTCGCAGTTGCCTCTCTGGCAATCGGATTTGTGCTTACCACTGGTTGGCTGTTGGACTTCCGACTACACCCGCTCTTGCATGGCGTAGGTCTTACCCTTCTTATTCTCGGCCTCCCGATCCTCATTCTCGGCGCCCACTTCATGGATCTGAAGGAGAGGAAGGTCAACCATGGCGGCCGCCGTCAAGCGGTTATTAGTCGGTAGGGCGCTGAGAAACGAGCAGGCCTCACACGAGCGGCTCACTAAGAAAACCGCTCTCGCCGTTTTTTCTTCCGACGCACTTTCATCAACAGCCTACGCCACCGAAGAGATCTTACTCGTGCTCGCCGTCGCGGCCGCCGCGACCTCGGGTGCGTCGTTCACTTACGTTGTTCCGATCTCGATTGGAATCGCAGTGCTGCTCGGGATCGTCGCGACGAGTTATCGCCAGACGATTCATGCGTATCCTTCCGGCGGCGGCGCATACATCGTCGCAAAAGAAAACCTTGGCACTACTCCCGGATTGATTGCTGCTGCATCGTTGCTGGTCGATTACGTGTTGACAGTGTCAGTCTCGATCGCAGCAGGAGTGGCGGCGATTACCTCTGCCGTACAAGGAACAAGTTACGCCTGGCTCGAGCAACACAAAGTCATACTGTGCCTCGTTTTCGTCGCGTTCATTGCGATTGCAAACTTGCGCGGTGTGCGCGAGTCAGGGGCACTCTTCGCGACGCCGACATACGTGTTCGTGATCAGCTTTCTATTTATGATCGCGTTCGGATTGTTCCACTATTTCACTTATGGCGGTGCAGCAGCAGTTCCAACCACAGCAGAATTGAGAACTGCTGAAGGTTACAGTTTTCAGCCCCTCACGTTGTTCTTATTGCTCGGCGCGTTTTCAAATGGCTGCGCTGCGCTCACCGGGATAGAAGCAATCTCGAACGGTGTGCAGGCTTTCAAAAAACCCGAAGCACAAAACGCCGCGACAACTCTGATTTGGATGGCGCTACTCTTGACGACAATGTTTCTGGGCACAAGCGTCATGGCTTACCTCTACCAGGTGCATCCGAAACAGAGTGAGACTGTCATCTCGCAGTTCGCGCGGATCATGTTCACAGGATCTCTGGGATGGTTTTACTACGTCATTCAAGCCGCGACGGCTGCGATCCTCGTGCTTGCGGCCAACACGGCGTTCGCAGACTTTCCACGCCTGTCCAGCTTGTTGGCGCGCGATCGTTTCCTGCCGCGGCAGTTTGCGAATCGCGGAGATCGTCTGGTGTTCTCGAACGGGATCGTGATTCTCGCAATCTTCTCCGGGCTGCTGGTGATCGCATTCGCGGGCGACACGTCGCGTTTGATACCGCTGTACGCTGTCGGCGTGTTTCTGTCGTTCACGTTGTCACAGACAGGCATGGTTGTGCATTGGTTGCGAGAACGCGCGAAGCTACGACGCGGAGTTGAGCCGCAGGCCGAGAGTGAAGAACGATCGTATTTCGTCAGTGACGAAGTGACTGCTCCTGCGAACTGGAAGAAGTCGCTCGTCATCAACGGCATTGGCGCGCTCGCGACGTTCATCGTGCTCTGCGTTTTCATCGCCACGAAATTCATTCACGGCGCGTGGATTGTCGTCGTTGTAATTCCGCTGCTGGTATTGCTCTTCAAAGCGATTCACAAACACTACCTGATGGTCGCGAAACAGCTCTCGACCGAAGGATTGCAACCTTTGCCCACGGTCAAGCACACCGTGATTGTTCCGATTTCAGGTTTGCATCGAGGCGTTGTTTACGCGTTGCGATACGCGCGCTCGATTGCAACAGACAAGGTGCAGGCCGTTTACGTCGACTTCGAAGAGGAAGCTACCGCGACGCTAAAAGACAAATGGGAACGTTGGGGCGCAGGTGTGCAACTGGTCGTGCTGCGTTCTCCCTATCGTGAACTGACTCGCCCCTTGCTGCGACACATCAATCGAGTCGCTAAAGAGAACGGAAACGAAATCATCACTGTAGTGCTGCCTGAATTTATCCCCGCGAAGTGGTGGCAACACTTCCTGCACAACCAAAGTTCACTCCTGTTAAAAGGCTCTCTGCTCTTCAAAAAGGGCGTGATCGTGACCAGCGTGCCCTATCACCTCGAGCGTTAGACTAGTTCCGCTCTCGAAACCGCCGGAGACGTTGTTGTATCTCGCCAACGATCTCTTTGACTTGTGTGAGATCGTTAGCGTCCAGGTACGTTGCAAGTTCGTTTAGAAGGGGTTCAACAGGTGGGTTGTGAGTGTGCATCAACGTCGCGACATCATTCTCATACAGACCTACACGCGTGAAGTTCCCCTGGCGATACAGGGAAGGAAGCGCGTAAAGTTTCAGTAGAATCAACCCCTCAATCGTCGCACAAGGAATTTCCTGTTCGACAAACCGCTTCGACGTCGTGTAACGCTTGCGTACCTCTTCAAAGAGGGGATTGCTTGTGAGGAGCATATCGACTTTCAGATTGCCGAACTTGCCTTGAGCAAAATCGGCATCACGAGTCTTTAGTTGCAACTCTGGCAGACGTTCCAGTGCGGATACCGCCATTATGAGATCGATATCTTCCGTGTTTCGTCCATCCACGTATTGAAGGAGAGCGATATCACCGACGAGAACGTAATCGATTTGACGCTCGCGCAGCACTGAGAAAAATTGCGCGACGTTTTGGATAAGCACATCCGAATTCATGAGAAGGTCCCGCGGATTTTCGGGATTGAACAGAACCGCATTGCGAATCACTTGTCCAATATGCACTCGCGCTGAATGATTTGAACTCATGCAGAAACTCGGTTTAAGTTTAACTTACAACATTATCAAACACCACGATTAAGATGAATTAAAGCAAACTTGTAGAACAATTATGAGCCAGTATAGACTCTCGTGAGCCCCTGAGACGGAAATACAATTAGAACAGTGCTTCTCTCCCACTGCTGGTGACACGTTTGATCAAGCCTGAACCTGCTTCACAACAACAACTCGCGCGCTGCAAAACGATGTCTATCATCTTTGCGCTGCTCGCGTTTGCCATCGGTTGCACTGCCTTGCTCGGTTGGATTTTCAATATCGAACTCCTCAAACGAATCCACCCTTCGCTCGTGAATATGAAGGCGAATACTGCGATTTGCCTCATGCTCACAGCCTGCGCGTTGCTTTTACTTCAAAATCGACCGGTGTCGAGCGTGCGGCGGCTGCTGGCCCAAGTGTGTGCGGTCATTGTAGCGGCCATCGGATTGATCACGCTGAGCGAACATGTTTTCGGCTGGAATACCGGACTCGATCTGTTGCTTTTTAAGGAGACTATTGAAGAGGCCGGACAGTCATTCCCTGGCCGTATGGGTGTGGCCGCATCGCTCGACTTCTTCTTCCTGGGCGTCGCCCTCTTCTTTCTGGACGCGCGTTCATCCCGATGGTTCCGCGCGTCAAACATTTCCGTGCTGCTGGTGATCACAGTCACACTACTCGTCTTCCTCTATTACTTTTACGGCATCGAGCCGAGGGAGCCAATCGGCCTCTATTTTACGATCGCGCTACATACCGTCGTTGCGTTCCTGAGCCTTAGCGCGGCGACTCTTCTGGCGCGGCCCGAGCGTGGCATTGTCGCGACTTTGATCGGAAACAGTCCGGGAGCGATCGTTGCCCGTCGCATGTGGCCCGCTTTGCTCGTGGTGATCATTTTAGGGTGGTTCAGAACTATCACTCGCGACGCAAATTGGTTTAGCGCGGGGTTCGCGACTGCCGCCTTCGTCCTCTCGATTCTCCTGCTCTTTATTTTTCTTATCTGGTGGACGGCAGCATCTCTTAATCGAACGGATCGCGAACGGCACCTTGCCAATCTGGCGCTGCGAGACAGTGAAGCTCGCTTGATGACACTCATCCAGGTCAGTGATCTGATTCGCACACTTCACGATCCGTACGATTTGTCGTACGCAGTTGCAAAAACAGTTGGCGCCCACTTGAACGTGCGTCGTTGTTTATTCAACGAGATTGACGTCGATCATGATCTCGAGATTGTTCACCAGGACTATTGCGACGGAGCTGAGTCGGTTGCCGGTGAGCATAGTTTGTCTGACTACAGCAGTTCAACTTCCGAAGCCATGAAAGCCGGACAGATCGTCGTCAATTACGACTCGAAGACTGATTCGCGCACGGCGCCTGATTACAAGCGAAGTTATGAGGCCACCGGTGAACGCGCGTACATTGCGGTCCCGTTGATGCGAGAAGGCCGTTGGGTGGCTTCGCTTTGGGCCAGCGACGATCAACCGCGTCAATGGAGTAACGAGGAAGTGTCGCTGCTCAAGATGGTCGCGGAACGAACCTGGACCGCCGTTGAAAAACTCAGAGCGGAAGCAGAACGCGAGCGCTTGTTGCGTAGCGAACAGGAAGCACGCGACGCCGCCGAGAAGGCGAACCAACTCAAGGACGAGTTTCTCGCCACGTTGTCGCACGAGTTGCGCAATCCTCTGAACGTCATCCTCGGATATTCGGAGTTGTTGCTGCGGATGCCGGAGATCGAGGAGTCGCCGCGTCTGGCCAAAATGGGAGAAGCGTTGAAACGAAACGCGCAGTCGCAGTCGCAGTTGATTAACGACTTGCTCGATCTCTCGCGCCTACAGCGGGGCAAGATCACTTTGAGCCACGAGACAGTCTCGCTTGCGGCGATAATCGATAGCGCAGTGGAAACTGTCCGCGCAGATGCGGCAGCAAAAGCCATCGACATCACTGTGAATTCAAGCGATCAATTGCTACTCGTTAACGGCGACCGCCTCAGGCTACAGCAAATAGCCTGGAACCTGCTCAACAACGCAGTGAAGTTTACGCCTGCGGGCGGGACCATCGGCATCAGTTTGGGTGTTGAAGATGAAAGTGCGGTGCTGACGGTTGCGGACACAGGACAGGGAATCGATCCGGGTTTCCTGCCTCACGTGTTTGAGATGTTTCGGCAGGCAGACAGCAGTCGCATTCGGAAGCACGGCGGAATGGGTATCGGTCTCGCCCTCGTGCAGCAACTGGTCCAACTTCACCAGGGAACAGTTTCTGCTGAGTCGGAAGGGACGGGCAAAGGTTCGCGCTTCACTGTCAGATTACCACTCACGCGCGAAGCGCAGCGGCCATCGCCTTCGCTTGGTTCGTCGCCTGTTGAACTCGGTGTGCTGGCGCAGACGGACTTCTTGGTCGTGGACGACTCGGAAGACACGATTGCGATGCTCGATCAGTTACTGAAAACGGGCGGGGCGAGTGTCACGACGGCAACGAACGGTGCAGATGCGCTTCGCATCGCGAGGGAGAGAAAGTTTGACGTGATTCTCTCGGACATTTCGATGCCGGAGATGGACGGGTTTGAGTTTTTGCAACAGCTGCGACAGATAGACGGGCGGCAAGATGTTCCCGTGGTTGCCATCACCGGCTTCGGCCGCAGCGATGATATCGAACGCGCCCGCGCCGCCGGATTTTATTCGCATTTAACGAAGCCTTTGAACTTGCAGGCACTGGCGGAAGTGCTCGAGCGGCTGCGCGCGCAGAGCGGCTCAAATGGGCAGGAGTGATCATTCCGGCAACCGAACTGTGAACTTGCTGCCGCGTCCGGGCATACTGTCGACTGCGATCGTTCCTCCATGAGCTTCAACGATCCAGCGCACGATTGACAGGCCCAGCCCCGCACCTCCAAGCGCGCGCGAACGGCCCTTGTCTACACGATAGAACCGATCGAAGACGCGCTTGTGATCAGCCTGGTCGATCCCGATTCCGGTATCGCGAACCTCAATCTCGGCATTACCATTTTGACGCGCCAGCACTACCGAAATCTCGCCGCCTTCCGGAGTGTATTTCACTGCGTTGTCGAGCAGATTCAGCATCATTCGCTTGAGTAGTTCGTCGTCACCGTTCAAAACGATCGACGGAGAGCGGGTGTCAGTATTCAAGCGCACCCCTTTGTGCATCGCGAGCACCTGCGCAGCTCGCGCACAATCGCTGACAACCTCATTCAGAGATAGCGGCTCCTTAACCATAAGAGCCGGTGCATCAAGCGGCTGCCGCGCGAGTATGAATAGGTCTTCGACGATGCGTGACAGGCGTTCAGCTTCTTCTTTGATTAGTGCCAAAGATTGTTCGTATTCATCGGTCGTGCGCGTTTTACTGAGCGCCACCTCTGTCTCGCCGCGCAACACAGCCAGCGGCGTTCGCAGTTCATGCGAAGCATCGGCAATGAATCGTCGCTGCTCTTTAAACGATGCCTCAAGCCGCGTCAGCAGATCGTTGATCGTCGTGGCGAGACGCCCGAGCTCGTCGCGCGGATTGCTCACGTCCAGCCGCGACGACAAACGCTCAACCGAAATGCGCTGAGTCTGCCGGTTCATCGAAGCAATCGGCGAAAGACTCTTGCGTGCAAGAAAGTAACCACCGGCGGACGCCAACAAGAGAACGAGCGGCACGCCGGCGAAGAAATCGCGACGCAAGCGACGCAGACCTTCGTCGACCACGGCGAGAGGTTCTGCTACCGCTGCAAACCCGAGCTCTCGATTCGACGAGAGTGGAACGACCGCCACTCTTAGACCATCGATCGCGACAAAACTCACGCCTTGCTCACGCGCTTTAACGAGGGCCGGCCCCGGCAAGGCGATGCCGCTTCCCGAAAAATTCGCTGACGATGCAATAGCCTTCCCGTTATTGTCCGTGACCTCGACGTAACGGTTGGGAAACACCAGTTCCGCCAGCACTACTTCGTTCGCCTTCGCTGATCCTACTTCTTCGAGTTCTTCGATGTACGCACTCGCCACCGTCTGTGCCGTCGATCGCAACGACTCATCCTGACGCTCATAAAAGATCGCGGCCGCTGCGTAGTAAACAACAAACGCGAACGCGATGAGCGACACGGCGAGTACGCCTGCATACCACAGCGTCAGTCTGATACGAACGGACTCAAACATACTTACTTCATCCGCAACATCGCATACACAGCCGGCGTCACGACGAGCGACAGCCCCAGCGCCATCGTCAATCCGCCGATCACCGCAATCGCGAGCGGTTGTAACAACTCTGAACCGGCTCCCAACGCCAAAGCCAAAGGCAACATGCCGAGCATCGCCGCCAACGACGTCATCAACACGGGTCGAAACCGTCGCCGTCCCGATCGCAGCAGCGCTTGTCGCAAAGTATCTCCGGCTGCGAGGTGTTCCTCGACAGCGTCGAGCATCAGAATTCCATTCTTCGCCACGATGCCGACGATCATGATCATTCCCATCAGAGAAACAACATTCAGCGTCGAGCGGGTAATGAACAGCGCCAGCAACACTCCGCTCAACGCGAGCACAGCGCCCGTGACGATCGCGAGTGGATGTGCATACGACCGAAACTCAATCAGCAGAGTGATGAACACCAACAACACAGCCAACCCAAGCGCCATCGCCAGCTCACGAAAACTCCCCTGTTGCTCCTGGTAAAGCCCGCCGTACTCGATCGTCATTCCCGGCGGCAACTTCACATCCTTAACCAGTTGACGTTGAATTTCACCGATTGCCGTGCCCAGGTCCCTTCCTTCGAGACGACCGGTAACCGCGACCATCTGCCGCAAATTTTCCCGCTCAATCTCCGCCTGGCCTTTGTCATACTCTACATCCGCTACTTGATCCAGGCGAAACAATTGGCCCGATGGCGAACGGACTTGCAACGCCCGCACCTTGTCGAGCGACGTGCGCACGTCTTTCGGAAAGATGACCCGCACGGTAATCAGGCGGTCCTGCTGCAAAATTGAAGAAGCAGCGTCGCCCGACATTGCCGTCGTGATTGTGCCGGCGATGTCGTTGGCAGCCACGCCGAACTGAGAAGCTCGCAAAGGATCGATGTTGAAAGTGACGGCTGGTCCACTGATAACGACGCCGCTCAATGTATCGACAACACCCGGAACTTTCTTGATCGCGGCCTCAACCTCATCTGCCTCTGCCTGCAATGCCGCGGCATCTTCGCTGAAGAGCTTGACCTCGATCGGTTCGGGGTTACCCTGTAGATCTCCGATCACATCAGGCAGGATGCCGACGAATTCGACTTCCAACGCCGGTTCTGCCTCGGCGATCTGCTCTCGCATCTCTGCGATGACTTCTTCAGTGCTCCGCTTGTGACCGGGTTTCAGTTTGACTGCGAAATCGCCCGTGTTCGGTTCAGTCACGAACAAACCCATCTCGAGCCCGGTGCGTCGCGAATAGCTTTCAACCTCAGGCGTCTTGAGCAACATCTCCTCGACGTGTTGCAGCATGCGATCCGTTTCCGCCAGCGACGAGCCCGAAGGCGCGAGGTAGTCGAGCACAAACGCACTCTCGTCAAACTCAGGCAGAAACTCCGAGCCGAGCGAGCGATAAAGCACATACGATCCGGCGAGCACGACAACGATCGTGACTAGCACGACCCAGCGATTGTCGAGCGCAAAACCCAGTACCGATTCGTAACGTCGAACGATCGCCCCGAGAAACCTGCCATGCGTCTCCTCGTTTTCAATCTCCGGTTTCGCTCTGACAAATCGCTCGGCCAGGACAGGCGTAAAAGCAAGCGCCAGCACCAGCGACGTCAACAACGCAACCGACATCGTCAAAGCGAGAGAACGAAAGAAGACGCCTGTGACGCCCGTCAACAACGTCAACGGAAGAAAGACGACCACCGGCGTAATCGTCGAACCGATGATGGGAACGGTGATTTCGGAAACCGCGCTCTGAACTGCTTCACGACGTGACTGCCCGCGCGACATGTGAGTATAGATGTTCTCGACCACAACGATCGCATCGTCGATCACGAGCCCAATCGCGGCGGCGACACCGCCCAGCGTCATCAGATCGAAACTGAGTCGCGCCAGCCACATCGCTAGAAAGGTGACGAGAACAGTTACCGGGATGACCAGGATCGCAACAAACGTGGTCCCCCAGTTGCGCAGGAACGCGTAAAGAATGACGACGGAAAGCAGCAAGCCGATGAGGATCGAATCGCGAACGGAGTTGATGGACTCGCGCACGAGCAAAGACTGATCATAATACGCGGCAACGCGGACATCTTTCGGAATTTGCCCGCGCATGGCAGTCAGGGCCGCTTTCACCTCGTCGGCGACCCCGACCGTGTTCGCGTCGGGCTGGCGATTGATGTTGACGAGTGCCGCGGGACGGCCGTCGGCAGTTACGATCGTGTATTGCGGTTCGACTCCCGCTGAGACCGTTGCGACATCGGCGACTGTGACGGGTGCGTTGTTCACAGTCGCGACGACGATGCCGTTCAGTTCGTCAGCCCGCTTTGCCTGGCCGCTTACAAGCGCGAGTTCAAGCTGATGGTTCTCTTCGATCAGACCGGGCGAGACGATGACATTCGAATTACGGATCGCCTCGACCACTTGTTGGCTGGAAACATTGTGGGCCGCCAGCCGATCCGGATCGATCGTGACGTGAAACTCTCTCGCTTTGCCGCCCGCGACGCCGACGACGGCCACTCCCGGCAGGCGCGCAAGTTGTGGCCGCACGATGTAAGTTGCCAAATCGCGGAGGGTGGCTTCGTCACGCCTTTCTGAAGTAAGGCTGTAACCCGTGACGGGAAACACGGCGAACGTGAGTCGTTCTATGTTTCGAATCTCGGCCGTCGGCGGGAGGGTCGACAGCAGTTGCGACATACGCGCCTGGACGAGCTGCAATTCCTGAATGATGTCGCCGCTCCAATCAAAATAGAGATTGATCTCGGAAGAGCCGCGTGCGGTCTTTGACTTGATTCGCGCGATGCCGGGAATGCCGTTCATCGCCTCTTCAATCGGACGCGTAACGGAAACGAGTGTTTGAGAAGCGGGCGCTTCACCGTTATCGACGATGATGACGATGCGGGGAAAATCGGTTTGTGGGAAGACGGCGATCGGAAGCTGCCATGCAGCGTAAAGACCGGCAGCGCAGAGCAGCGCCACGAGCACGACGATCGCGCGCGCTTGATTCGAAACTACGCGAGCAAGCCTCATAAAATTCAGCCGCGGATGAACGCAGATCTACGCGGATCAAACATCGCTTCTTTCTGATCCGTGTCATCCGCGTTAATCTGCGGCTCGACTTTCGTTCCGTCAGGCAAAGCGTAGTTGCCTTCGATCACGACGGTTTCACCACCGCGAAGTCCTGCCACGATTTCGATTTTGTCCGCCGTGCGAATGCCGACAGTCACTTTCGTCTCGTGGGCCACGTTCTCCGCGTCGACGACCATCACCGTTCCTTCGTCGGCGTTACTCGCCTCGAGCGTGACCGCTGAAGCAGGCACGACGATCGCGTCGTCTTTGGAGTTCGCGAAGACGGTCACTTGTGCCGCGCCATTCGCTCGCAACTTTCCTTCGCCGTTTCCGAGTGTCACCCAAACTTCAACAGTTCGATTCGCCGGATCGCTCGAACGGCCGAGCAGCGTGATCTGTCCTTTCATTTCTTCCGCTGAAGTGTCTGTGGGCAAGACTGTCGCCGCATCGCCGGCTTTGAGCTGCGCCACCACGGTATCGGCAAACGGCGCCTTCACGATTACGGTGCTCGTGTCGGCAATCGTGACCAGCTTTCCTCCAGCCGACGCGAATTCACCTTCGTACTGAAACTGATCGGTGACGATGCCGGTGATTGGAGAGCGAATCGTGGCGTAGCTGAGTTGTGCATCGAGCGTCGCGAGGTGTTGTTGGGCCTGTGCTGTTCGTGCTGCGGCGAGCGTACGATCGTTTGGATTCAGCGATCGGGCGCGCAACGAAACGGTCTGTTCCTGCAAGCGCAACTCGTCTTCCGCTGTAGTTAGTTCCAGTTGTGAAGCTTCCAGATCTTTCTTCGAGATGCCGCCTTTTTCGAATAAGACGCGGCGGCGTTCGTACGTGGCGCGAGCGTTATTGACTTTGGCCCGCGCGTCGAGCAGTGCTTTCTGATCTTCTGCATTTGTCTTTGGAATCGTGCCGGTAACGAGGCTGCGCTCGTTCGCGCGCGCTTCGTTGAGGGCGGCGACGGCTTCCGCTCGCTGCGCCTGGAGGTCGCGCGATTCCAACACCGCGATGACTTCACCCGCGCGCACGACTTTGTTTTTCAGCAGCGGCATCTGCTTGATTTGTGCGCTGATCTTCGCGCCCACGTCAGCCTTCTCGCGCGGCCAAATCGTGCCAACCGCCGTCATTTGCGCGGCGATATTTTCCTTTTGGGCTTTAACGACCTTGACGCTGACAACCGGCGTTATGTGAGTCTCTGCTTCGGCCGCAGATCTTCTCCAGCGCCAAACGATAAGCGCGGCCAACAGCAGGACCACCAATGCGATTGATCCAACGATCAGAACAAAATTTCGCTGGCGCACTATTCGCGCACGACGCTGCTCGTCCAAAAGCCGATCGACTTCTTCGTCGGCAATCTTGTCAGGGTCCTCACTCATGTTCGTTCATCATTGGCCGGTCGCCTGCCGCAGTCGCGCGAGTGCTGTTTGATAGTCGAAGATGGCCTGATACAAAGCAGTGCGCTGCTCGACGAGGGTTGTTTGCGCGTCGGTGACTTCGACTATTTGCGCTTCACCGGCGCGATAACGCGCGATCGACGCCGCGACATTTTCTTCTGCTTTGGTCACGGCTTCGCGGGCGACGTTAATCCGTGCCGCGGCGCTCGCTGCCTGCGAACGTGCGGCATAGAATTGTTGCGTGAATCCGCGTAACGCCAGAGCTCGTTCATTCTCGGCAACCTCAGCGCGCAATCCCGCCTGGCGCTCACGGCTGCGACTCGCGCCCCAGTCAAAGACAGGGATGTTCACGCTGATGGCAGCCGATACGCCGCTATGTTCTTTGAGTCGTGGGCCGTGCAGGGAATCAGTGTCAAAGCCGCCGTTGAGCGAGTAAGAAAGCGATGGCAAGCGCTCGGCGCGCGCGATCTTGATTTCTTCGCGTGCGGCGCGCAGTTGTTGCTCCAGTTGTGTGAATTCAGGGCGACGAGAAATGTCGTCGACTTTGAACTGCTGAAACTCAGCATTCACCGGAAGCGCCTGGGCCAGATCACTCGTGACGATCGGCTGGCTGAACTGGTATCCGACGAACACGCGCAAAGCTCCGGCAGCGACCTCTTCGTTTACGCGTGCGCGTTCCAACTCGTCACGACGCGTCAGCGTTTGCAACTGCGCCCGCGTCAAATCAACCGGTGCAACTTCGCCGCCACTCAACAGCAGGGAAGTGATCTGTTCGAACTCTTCCGCTGCTCTTAAGTTTCCTTCTGCAGCGCGGTGTTGCGCATTTGCCAGCGCGAGGTTGTAGTAAGCTTCGATGACTGCCTGGGCCAAGGCGCGGCGCGCAACCTCGGTGCCGGCACGCGCTGCCGCAAGCAACGCGCGGTTCCTGTTCAGACTCGCCCGCAATCTCCCTGCGATATCAAAATCTCCGGAGACATTCACGAGGGCTTCATACGCGCCGATGGCATCGTTGGCGATGAAACTTGGCGCGCGCGGTTCGCCGGGCGGTAACCCGAGCGCAGGCGATGTGTAGATGTAACTCAGCGGGGCGCTGACTTTCGGCAAAAACGCAGCACGCGCCTGGTTTAGATCTTCTGCGGCGATGCGCTCGTTCAGTGTCGCGCTTTGGAGAGTTGAAACTTGCGCATTCGCGAGTCGCAAGACGTCGTCGAGAGTGAGCGGATTCGGCGACAGAGTTGGCTGAGTCTGTCCCTGCGCGAACGATGCGAGGCAGACCACGACGAACAATGCTACAAGTGGGCTCTGCGATCTCGCTCTGCTCGACATACTCGGTCTGTGAATGGACCGAGTATACGTGGCGTTACCTTAACGCAAGATTAATGACGTGGGATAGATTCGCCTCTAAAGTCATTGTTTGACAGGGTCAGTACCGTAACGCGGTAGCGTCGGGTGCGTCTTCGTCGTGCGATATCCCTTGGCTACTGATGCACCACAGCGCACCCGACGCTAACGCGTTACGGTACTGACCGTGCCTCGAGGATGTAGCCTTCACCGCGACGCGTGTGAAGTAGCTTGATCGTGTGGCGTTCATCGATCTTCTTACGCAAGCGGTTCATGTAAACCTCGATCGCGTTCGAGAAAGGATCGAAGGAGTCGTCCCAAACATGTGCCGCGATCTCCGCGCGCGA
>JBKPPH010000181.1:0-9254 GCA_046733535.1 Acidobacteriota bacterium | reverse complement strand
CGGCAGCGTGAACAAGCCAACCCCGCAATACAGATCCAACACCGTCTCGCCAGCCGCATCGCGCAAGGCAAAGTCGATCAACTGCCCGAGCAGCGAAGGATTGATCTGAAAAAACGACTCAGCGTTGTAATTGTAGACTTCACCTCTAATCGTCAGCGCTAACTCTTTAGTCTCAAACTCAGCAAACGCCGGCGCGAACGAAACTCCATTCTCACCTGCAACCACGTCGAGATGTTTCAACTCCGGCGGAAACTGGCCCCATTCGGTGCCTCTAACCTCTTCCAGTTTTTCCTGCAACTCGGGCTTCAGCACCGCGCAATCCACCACGTCACAAACACGTCTCGAACCGCGTTCGTAATAACCAATCGTCCGCTCGTCCTGATCGATCTGCCACGTCGCACGCATGCGATAGCGCCAGTTGTTTGGCGAGCCAGTGACCGCAAACTCAGGAACCTTTTCGAAACGCGCGATGCGATGCTGACAGTCGCGAATCTTCTCAGCCTTCGCTGCGAGCTGCGCCTCGTATGTGAGTTGCTGAAAGTCACAACCACCGCAACGGCCGAAGTATGGACAAGGTGGTTCAACTCTGACAGGCGACGGCGTGATGATTTCCACAATCGAAGCGAACAACACGTCACGCTGCCGCCGCTCCACTGCCACGCGAACACGATCTCCCGGCGCCGCAAGCGAAACAAAAACAGTCTTCCCGCCGGCATGGGCCAACCCCATACCGCCGGGAAGAATTCGCTCGACTTCAACTTCCAAATGCTCGGTCACAATCGTTTACCGCGCGGGATATTGATTCGGCGCCCATTGATGCGGCGGAGGCGGCGGCGCGTATTCCTGGTGCACGCCTTCGAGCTCAAACTTTACCCCGCCCATGATTCCGGCGGCAGCGTTGTAAACAAGAGCACCGATCGCGCCGGAGATAAACCCGAGGACTCCATAGGCAATGGGGATGGCGATCATCAGTACTATTCCAATCACGACTGTACTGACTCCACCCGCGGCTGCATCGCGGCCTGGTCCAATCGCCGTCATGGCCGCGCCGAAGAGGATAAAGATCAGTCCATAAATCACGCCGATGATCAACCCTACAATGAAGAGCAGCAATGCATAAATCTTTGCCACTGAGATCACGCCGAAGCGCCTGATTGTCATTTCAGCCATCATGGTCTCCTTTGTTTCAAACGTAGAACAAGCTTAGCCGCGGTACGCCAAACTGCTCGCGCAAACGCTTCAGCAGTAGGTTGTCGAAAGTTTGATTGTAAACGGCATTTTCCATGTACGCGCGATAGGGTTTGAGCTGGTCCCTGATCTCCTTCTTCAACTCGTCGAACGCGGTTCTATTCACGACTGACAGCATCGCATCGTTCAGCATTCTTTCGAGACCGGTCAGAGAGTCTTCGAGCTTGCGAGTGTCGAGCGTTGCGTCGCCGGCGAAATCGTTTTCAATCTCGGCGAGCAACGCGGCCGCTCGCGCGAGCGCCTCGGAAAGATCGTCATCGGCGCGTGAAGTTGCGAGGGCAGCCAACGAACTGCGGCAGCGCGCCAGATGTTCAGTTATCGCAGCAACGGAAAAAGGTGTCTTATCCGAGTCAATCTCTGCCGTGGGCGTCGATGAACCAACGCGCGCTTCGACCCATTCGGCATACTGAGCTTCAACTTCCTCCTGGCAATAGAGTAGCGACTTGATCGTTCGATTACGTGGCTTAGCCTCGAAGGAATCAAACGACCTTTCGACGCCGCGCAGCACGATGTGCAAAGGAATCCCCTGCTGCCTCCACGTCTCCATCAAAGCCCAGTCCATCGGGCTGAGAAAAAGATGCTTACCACGTCGCCTGACGAATGCATCCTCGATTTCGGTGAAGTAGTTGAAGTAGTTCAAAGTCGAACGCGGATTTACGCGGATGAACGCGGATCAAAGGCTTTTCGCTCATGGATTAGGCGTAAGCCTTGGAGCGTAAGATTAGGATCAACCACTTCAATGAACTTCGAAGCGGTTGCGATCAGCGGCGCCAGACCGCCGGTCGCGATCACATGCGGCTTCACTCCCATTTCTGCGATCACCTGCTCCAGCACACCATCAACCAGTCCGGCGTAGCCATGATAGATTCCCGACTGCATCGCTCCCATGGTCGACGAGCCGATCACTTTTTGCGGACGCCTGATTTCGACACGCGGCAGTTTCGCCGCGCGCGCAAACAAAGCCTCCGAGGAGATCATGATTCCCGGAGCAATCACGCCACCGAGATACTCATTCGCAGCATTGATCGCGTTGAAAGTGGTCGCCGTTCCGAAGTCGACGACGACACAAGGCGCACCGTACTTGGCCACCGCCGCTACAGCATCGACAATTCTATCCGCGCCAACATCCGACGGCGGCTCATAAAGAATTTTCAATCCGGTATCGGTCGTGTGGTCAACAAACACCGGCGTCAATTGAAAATATACTTCCGCCACCCGCTTTAGCGTTTCATTCAAAGACGGCACCACTGACGCAATGATGATCGCGTCAACTTCTTTGCAGTCGATGTTCGACAACTCGAACAGGTTTCGCGCCTGCACGCCATACTCGTCGCTCGTCCTGGTCCGTTCAGTAGTGACTCGCCATTGCGCGATCAGCTCTTTTCCGCGAAACACCGCTAACGTAACGTTTGTGTTACCCGCATCAATCACCAGAAGCATAGGCGAGTTCCTCGTTGCTGTTTGGCGTTCCGGAAAGCACTTGCTCGATCAGGTCCGCTGCTCGACCTGGACCATCTTCCTGCTCAAGTTGTCTGCTGACTTCCATCGCCCGGCGAGCATAAAGCGGCCGCTTCAACAACTCGTCCAGCTCGTTTGCCACTCTCGGGGCGAAATAATTCTTCCGGTAGAGCGTGCGGCTGGTCCCGAGCTTACGAGCATGTTCCGCGTTGTCGGATTGATCGAAAGCGAAAGGAACGATCAGAGCCGGCACACCGGCCAGCAAGCCCTGCGATGTCGTTCCGACGCCGCCGTGATGGACCACTGCGCCAGCGCGCGGCAGCAGCGACTGATAAGGCACGTAGTCGAGTGCGATTACTCCATCGGGAAGCGAGGACGGCATATTTCGTTCATCGCCGATGAGCAACACCGCGCGCCGGCCGAGGCGTACCGCAGCCTCTATGCTCTCGCGGAAGAAATCACGCGCCACCCAAACCGCGGACGAGCCTAATGTAAACACGATCGGCGGTGCGCCATTGTCCAAAAACTCGACCAGTTCGTCGGGGACTTGTGCTTCACGATTGCCGTCGTAAAAACAAAAGCCGGTCACCTCGGTTTGCGGCGGCCAATCAGGTTGCGGCTGCGCGAACAATTTCGAGAACAACGCGAGGACGCGAGTGGGCGAGTGCTGGCCTTCGAACATCGGGTTGCCGTTGTCTTCGAGTCCGAGCTCTTCGCGAAATTCTGCTACCGGCTTCGCTTTGTAAGTACTCTTCGAAAGGTCGAGTAAAAACCGCATCACGCGGGGGCCGAGCAGGCTGAGCTTTCTGGTCCACTGCCAGAATGGCGGCACCGGCGGATCGTATGCCGAGATGAAGGAAAGCGGCGCGAGCACGGTCGAGATCCACGGCATGCCCGTCGTGCGGCCAACTAATGGACCAGCCGGCGCGGCCGGATGCGTAACAAGCAAATCCGCGCCGGCCACTGCCTTCAAAAGATCTGCATAACTGTCGCGGACTGCCGGAAACACGACTCCTTCCATCAGGAACCTCGGTCCGGTCCGCGGCTCCATGATCTTTTCGATCAATTCAGAGTCCTGCTCTTTTGGCTGCGGTACGTTCGGCCGCACGGGCACAAACTCCAGACCCGCGCCTTCGATCTTCTCGCGATAGATCTCCATCGTCGCGACGACAGGCGTGTGGTCGCGCCGCTGCAACTCCATCGCGATCGCCATGTATGGATGAATGTCGCCAAACGATCCGAACGTGTTTAAGATAATTCGCATGCGACTAATTAGTAGACCTGACGCTGCAAACGTCGCCCGCTCTCACGACTCTGATTTCACCACTCGCCGTATTGAGCCGTAACGCGCCGTCACGTTCAACTCCGCTCGTCGTGCCTTGCCACACCTCATCACCATTACTTACCTGCACTACCTTTCCGCTCGCATACGAAGACCTGTTGGACCAAGCGGCGATGATTTTTTCGCGACCGCCGGGCTCGTGCAGTAACGAATACCAGCGCGCGATCGCATTCAACAACGCAGCGAGTATGTTCTCACGCTCGGGTGATCGGCCACTCGCTTCCGACACCGAGGTGGCGACGTTTGCCAGTTCAGGCGGAAAGGCATTTTGAGTCAAGTTGATCCCGATGCCAACGATCACTGCGCGTCTCGCGTTAGTCTCGATTGCTTCGGCCAGTATGCCGCAAATCTTTCGTTCGCCGGCGAGAAGATCGTTGGGCCACTTGATGTCTGTCTGAACTCCGGCGGCTTCCTGCAAAGCGTCTCCAACCGCGAGTGCTGCCATGAACGTGATTATCGGCCACTGTTCGTGAGGAAGCGTTGGCCGCAACAAGATGCTGAAATACAGTCCGGCGCCTTTCGGCGACGACCACTCGCGCTGCAATCGACCGCGTCCGGCAGTCTGCTCGTCGGCAACGATAGCGAGGCCTTCCGCGGCGCCGTCAGACGCGAGGCGCGCAAGCTCGGTGTTGGTGGAAGGCAACGACTCGAATCGCAGGACCTTTGGTTTCAGCACAGCGACGCGATTGTAGCCACAATAAGGCACAAAAGGCACAAGAAAGAACGTATTCTTATTTTGTGCTTTTTGTGCCTCTTTGTGACTTAACTGAGGAAGGCTTTGAACTTCGATGGGCTTAACGAGTAGCCCGGGAATATTGAGTGAGAATCTTTGCTGCCGAGGTGGCGCGTCGCGATCTCGCCAAACACGTCGCGAAAGTCAGTCGTCAGAGCGAGGTCTCGTCCTTCGTAAAGCTGGTCGCTTTTCAGTCCGGGCCAGTTTCCGTAAACCTTTCCGCCGCGCACGCTGTTACCGATCACGAACATCGCATTCGCATGACCGTGGTCCGTACCGCGATTGCCGTTCTCGCGTACCGTCCTGCCAAACTCTGACATCGTCAACACGACCACGTCGTCCATGCGTTGGCCCAGATCCTGGTAGAGTGCGGCGATTCCGGCGCTGAACTGCTGCAACAGATTTGCCAACTGCCCACGAGAGTTACCTTCGTTGACGTGTGTATCCCAACCGCCGATCTCAGTGAACGCAACTTCCAACCCGACGCCGGCTTTGATGAGCTGCGCGATCTGCAACAACGAAGTGCCGAACGGATTGCGCGGATACTGCGCGCCGTTCTCGGGTTTGTATTGCGCGGGGTTCGCCTTCTTCAGATAGTTGACTGCTTCGAACGTCTCGCGCCCCATGCCCGCCAATTTATCGTTGACCTCTTTCGCGTAAATCGCTTCGAAGCCGCCTTGCAAGTTTGCTGACGAGCTGCCCGCTCGAATGGCGAAGTCAGAGAGATTCGCCATCGCCACCGCTGAGGCACGTCCCTGGAGCACGCGCGGCATGGTCCTCGTCATCGACACGGCACGGAACAACGAGCGATCGGCGTCCTGTTTGCTTTGCAGGTAACGATTGAGCCAACCATCGCTCGTCGACTTCACGCCGGGCGTGGCGGACTCCATGTAATCCTGCGCGTCGAAGTGTGAACGAGTGTTGTCGGGAGATCCGGAGGCGTGAATGATCGCCAGCCGCTTCGAATCCCACAGCGGTTTGAAGGAGCTCATCGCCGGATGCAATCCGAAGAAGCCGTCGAGATTGATCGCAGCCTCAGCATTGTTTGACTCAGGCTTCGGTATCGCGATCGACGGGCGCAAGTCGTAATAATTGGATTCGCCAAAAGGCACCACGACGTTTAGACCGTCCACCGCGCCGCGCTGAAATATCGCGATCAAAGTTTTCCGCTTGCCGCCGCCGGTGCTACCCATAACGGCGCGCTCCAGAAACCCCGGCGCTGAAAGCGACATGCCAACGCTCGCGAGTGCGATGCTACCCGATTTAAGAAAATATCTGCGGTTCATAATTCCAATCTTTCAACTTTTATAATGATGTACTTTTTTACTGGCGCTGAAACTCGGGTGTTCCCAGTATCAGTCCCACCATCTTCGCCACCGGATCAGACTGGTCCAACTGCTTCGCCAACGCTTCCCTCGTCGCCTGCGAGATCTCCCCTGCGAGGATCCTTTGCAGCGACTCTTCAATCGTCAACTTACCAAGATCGACCCGCGTGCCTTGAACTCGATTGTTCGCCAACGCGATCCCGAAGTTCATTCGTTCCAGCAAACCACCGGTGTTAACCCAACTCTCCGCGGCATCGGAATAGCCATTCGGTGTTTGAAACCCGTAAAGCGGCTCGCCCATGCGCGCGATCCACTGATGCGTTCCGGGGCCGCCGTTTGTATCAGCACCGAGCGTCCTGATCGCACTAACCACGAGTTCAAACGGCCGCTTGATCTTCGCGCGGTACGCTTCTCGCGAGTTGAATTCGTTCGAGAAGAAGATGGCTTTGAGCGTCTCACGAATATCGCCGTCGCTCTTCGTGAAAACAGCCGCGACACGATCGACCAGCGATGCGGGCGGATTATCCGCAACGAAATGGCGCACGAGTTTCGTCGCGATGAACTTCGCGGTCGACGGATGATGCGCGAGGATGTCGAGCACCATCAGGCCGTCTTTGATTCCGCCGCCCGCGGGAATCTTGTGACCGAGGACAGTTTTCTCGCCATCGTCATGCACGCGTGCGTTGAAGAAGAACGCGCCCGGAGTGCGACGACTTGCCTCGCCGAGCATCGCGTTCACTGCAGCGCCGCCGCCACGGGGTTGAAAGATGGTCCAACCGGTGAAACAGCGCGCAACTTCCTGCACGTCTTTCTGCGTGTAACCGCCATCGACACCGAGTGTGTGCAGCTCCATCAACTCCCGCGCGTAGTTTTCATTGATTCCGCGTCGCTGCTGTTGCTGCGGCGCGCGCGGCCTTTGGGGCGCGTTCGGACTCACGCTCTGAAAGTTGTCCAGGTAAAACAGCATCGCCGGACTCTGCGCCGTCGCCTGCAACAGCGTCGAAAACTTCGACAACGCATGCGGGCGAATCGTGTCGCGATCGTAAGCGGGAAGTAACCAGCGATCCGCGCCCTTGTTCGCGAAGACGTTGAAGTGGTTGGTCCAAAAGTCGACCATCACTTCCTGAAGCTGGCGCTCGCTGTAGACGGCGCGCAGAATTCTCGACGCCTGCAACTCGGCAATGATTCGCTGCGGCCGTTGCAGTCCGTTCTCGCGGTAATACTCCTCGATCACCTTGCGATACTTTTCGTTTTCAAGTGGGTTCCCCGGTGGACTCTGATTCGGTTTGGTTTCAGCACCCAGCATCGAATCGTTTTTGGGCATCTCTGCGGGTGTGGCGTTCGCGCCGCCTTTGACGCGGTTCTCGCGCGCTTCGGCGAGGTCGGCAGGCAACATGCCGCGCGCCTGAAGCTGGCGCAGCAGTTGGCCTGGTTGAGGAAACTTTTCGTAGAGCTCGGCCGTCGTCATGTTCAGAACAGCCAGATCTTTGACTTTGTTCTCGGCGATCGTGTCGGCGATCTTCTCGGGGTTGAGCTGCTGGTTGATGTAGTTGTCCAGCCCGAGCGCCTTCACTCGCTCGACGTCTCCCGGGCGCGCGCCGAAGCCGAGCCGGTTTAGAACGTGAACGATGCGCTGTTCTTCAGTTAATGACCGCGATTTTGCGGATTTCTGTGCGGCGACGGGAACGATCGACTGCGCCGCAATCGCGAGCGTTAGGGTTACTGCTGCTACGAATCTCATGTGGGTTTAGACGCAGCAACCCGTCGATTGGCTGACAGGAGTTCAGGATTTTTCCGGATTGAGCCTGTCTTCTATTGCGGGCTTGGGCTGGCGGTGGGCACCGGCGTGCGCGCCTGCGGCTTTGGATAAGTCACCGGGCTGCGGTTTCCTTCTTTGTCGATCGCCCGCACGCCGAAGAAGAAATTGTCTTTCGACATGCCTTTCATCGAGAAGGCCGTCACATTGCCGACCAGCTTCGAGTGCGTCCAAACGGGCGACGTCGTGTCGCGCCAGACTATCTCGTAACCGGCCAGATCCGGTTCCTTGTTCGCGTCCCATTTCAAATCCGTGTCGTTGGATAAGCGCGACTGGATCGTCACGCCCTTCGGCTTCGCAGGCGCCAACGCCAGCGCCGCCAACGCAGCCGCATTTACCCGCGCCACGTTCGCGATATACGGAAAGTCGACAAACTGCGGCAAGTCGCCGTACTGCACTCCATTCTCGACGCGAACATTCTGATGCTGGTGACGGAATTCTTCGTTCATTTCCGTAAACCGCACCGCCGGATAACCGCGCTCCAGAAATGGAATGTGATCGCCGCCACGACCGTATCGATCGCGGCGATAGACAAGCATCACTTTCATCTGCGGCACCGAGCGCTCGCTCACTTCTTTGATAAAGCGCGCCAGTTGACGCGATGGCGAGTCGTTCTCGCCGCCAACGCTGCGACGTGTCGTCGCTTCGGCGGGCGTTTCGTTCGAGGGCACGCCTTCGGAGAACACGCGAATAGTGCCACGGTCGCGCAGGCCGTTACCGCCGAGCGTGTTGCCGACGATGTCGTTGGTGAACATCCCTTCGATGTCCCAGTTCTTCTGCTTCGCCTGCTCCGCAAAGTGAGTGGAACCAAGCAGGCTTTGCTCTTCACCCGCGACGGCCATGAAAACTATGGTCGCGTCGAATTCATGCTTCGCCATCACGCGCGCCATCTCGAGCACGGCGGCAGTTCCCGACGCATCGTCGTTTGCGCCAGGCGCGTCGCACTTCGCATCGGTCGGACTGCTGCACATCGAATCGTAATGACCACTGACGACGTAGATTCGATTGGCAGACTCGGGTTGCGTACCTTTCAACGTCGCAACGACGTTCGTGATGATCGTGGGCTGCGGTACGCGCGCGGCTTTCTGCTGCTCGTACGATTGCTTCTCGACAGTCATGCGACCGTTCGACGCTTCCGCAGCTTTTAGAAACTCCGCATAAAGCCAGTCACGCGCAGCGCCAATGCCTCGTTTCGGATCGTTCTGCTCGGATAACGTGTTGCGCGTGCCGAAGGAAACGAGCTTTCGAATTGTCGCTTCGATGTTCCGCGCGTCGATCTCGCGCACGATGTCTGCGATGGTGCGATTGCGAGGTGTTGTCGATCGTCTTGTA
>JBKPPH010000180.1:0-18620 GCA_046733535.1 Acidobacteriota bacterium | reverse complement strand
GCCAACTCATTTCGAATCTGGTGCATGGCGGGCCAGATGTAGTCGAAGAACTGAATCTCAACCACAGGCTTCAGCCCGCGCGTAGCCATACCGATAGCGCGCCCGACGATGTTTGCTTCTGCGAGCGGCGAATTGAAAACGCGCGCGCTGCCGTACTTCCGCTGAAGGTTTGCGGTGACTTTGAAAACGCCGCCCTTGCCTTTCACGGTCTCGAGATACTGTTCGCGCGAACAATCAGCGACGTCCTCGCCGAAGACGACAATCCGCGGATCGCGCGCCATCTCAGTCTCGAGACAACGGTTGATGAGATCGACCATCGTCCCCGCGTTTCCGGAAAGCTGCACGGCGTCTTCAGTGTCGAACTGTTTCGAGCAGGGATCGACGTCGGGTGAGAAAACGTAATCGGTCGCCGTTTCTCGTGGGGGTTGCTCACTCGCCAACGCCTTGTCCGCGGCTTCGTTCACTTCACGATCGACTTCGTTTTTGATCTTTTGCAGCGCTTCCTGATCGATCACTCCTTCATCGATCAGCAGCGCGCCAAAACGTTTTACCGGATCGCGCTCCGCATCGCTCGCGCGTTCCTCGTCAGGCCGGTAGAGCTTTTCATCGTCCGACAGCGAATGCGAGTAAGGCCGAATGACCTTTGCATGGACGAATGCCGGACCTTTGCGTTGGCGACAGTAATCGACGGCGCGTCGCATCGTCTCCAGAGACTCAATCGGATCGGTGCCGTCACATCGCTGGACATACAGCGAGGGAAAATTCTCGACGAGTCGCGAAACATCTCCGCCCGCAGTTTGCACTTCAACGGGCACACTGATCGCGTAGCCGTTATCTTCCAGCAGAAACACGACCGGCAACTTCAGATTCGACGCGGTATTGAGTGCTTCCCAAAACTCTCCTTCGCTGCTCGTACCGTCGCCGAGTGACACGTAAGTCACTTCGTCATCGTGAAAACTGCTGATGCGCTTCTGAAGTTCGGGAACGAGCTGCGAGCGATAACTCGCTTCGGCACAACCAACCGCTTGCAAAAGCTGTGTTCCTGTCGGAGACGACTGCGAAACGATGTTGAGTTTTTTGTGACCCCAGTGCGAAGGCATCTGGCGCCCGTGTGAGTTTGGATCGGCTTCAGCGCCGACGGCCGAAAGCAACTGCTCCAACGGCGTCATGCCAAGCTGCAAACAGAGCGCGCGATCGCGATAGTACGGATAAAACCAGTCGTATCCCGGCTTCAACACGACGCCCGCAGCCGTCAGCACCGCCTCGTGACCGGCGCCACTGATCTGGAAAAAGATCCGGTTCTGACCTTTGAGCTGAATCTCTTTGTCGTCGAGACGCCGCGACAAGTACATCGTGCGATACATGTCGATCAAGAGTTTTCGATCCGGCAACTCAGCCGTCCTGGGCCGCGCGGCGGAGTCCGGCACGGCCTTCGGAGTTGGACGTGGTTCGGGCATGGACTCGACGCTTGCGGGAACAGAAGTTGGACCAGGCGCCATGCCCATCTCAGCTTCCTGCTCCGGTGCTTCAGTTTCCGGCGATGGCGAATCGGTCTTGCGGACCAGCTTCAGTACTTTCGTATCCGTATTCATATCAAACTGATTCTGTGCCTTTGTGGCTACTTTCCAATGATCAACTTGGCAATCGTTTGCAGTTGCATGTTCGAGGTGCCTTCGTAAATCGCACCAATCTTCGAATCGCGCCAGTATTTCTCAACCGGATAATCCTTCACGTATCCGTAACCGCCATACAACTCGATCGCTTTCGAACTCACGCGCTCGGCCACTCGCGACGAGTAGAGCTTTGCCATCGCCGCCTCTTTGACGAAATTGATGCCCGCATCTTTCATGCGCGCCGCGTTGTAGACCATCAACCGCGCGGCCTCGAGTTCTGTGGCCATCTCAGCCAATTGAAACTGAACGCCCTGAAACTGATTGATCGATTTGCCGAACTGTTGGCGCTCCGCCGTGTAGAGAAGCGCACTCTCCAACGCGCCGGCGGCGATGCCGATCATCTGCGCGCCGATACCGATGCGGCCTTCGTTCAGTGTTTCGATCGAGATCTTGTAACCCTTGCCCGTTTCGCCGAGCACGTTCTCCTTCGGCACCTGGCAATCTTCGAGTATCAGCTCGACTGTCGACGACGCGCGGATACCGAGCTTGTTCTCCTTCTTTCCGATCGAAAAACCGGGAAAACTTTTTTCGACGATGAACGCCGTGATGCCGCGATATCCCGCTTCGGGATTCGCGTTGGCAAACAGCACGAAGATCTCGGCTTCGATTCCATTCGTGATCCAGAGCTTGCGACCGTTCAGCAGGTAGTGATCGCCTTTATCAACCGCACGCGTCTGCATGGCAAACGCATCCGAGCCCGATGCCGGTTCGCTCAAGGCGTAAGCACCGACGCTATCAGCCGCAAGCCGGGTCAAGTATTTCTTCTTCTGCTCCGGCGTGCCCCAGCGGATGAAGGCGTTGTTGACGAGCGTGTTCTGCACGTCAACAAAAACTCCGACCGACGCATCGACCCGCGATAGCTCTTCAACGGCAAGAATCGCCGTGAAGAAATTCGCGCCCGCTCCGCCAAACTCGTCGGGCGTCTCGATCCCCATCAGCCCGAGACTGAAACACTGCGTGATGATCGCGGGATCGAGCTTGGCGACTTCGTCCATGTGCTCGACGCGCGGGCGCAATTCGCCTTCCGCAAACTCGCGCACACTCGCGCGAAACATCGACTCGTCTTCCGAGAGCGTAGTGAGCGGGCTGCCCGAGAGTTGCGCAACGGCTGGTTGGGTTTGACTCATATTGTAGGTGCTCGTTCTGGGTTTCAGTGGAACGCTGCATGATATACCACCGAAAATCGACGCACAAACTTTAGACAGGTTTTGCGAGATTCATCCTGTAAATCTTAATGATCCATGTGGTACGGTACCTCGATGCCCAACGATGTTTTGAGTGAGAAGCGAAGCGGGAGCAGGAGATTCGCGCCACTTGGAATCATCTTCGGACTGGTCGGACTCCTCTTATTCGCTTACTTCGTCAGCCGCGCGGGCGTCGATCAAATCTTTTCGGGGATTCAGCGACTCGGCGCCGGTTTCATCCTCGTCCTTGCAGTTTCAAGCATTCGTTACATCGTTCGCTCGCTCACGTGGATGCGGTGTATCGAGCCGCCGTATCGACTGCCGTTCCGCGACGCTTTCGCCGCCCGGCTCATGGGCGATGCGCTCGGCAACATCATTCCGTTTTTGAGTGTGGCGGTGAGTGAACCGTCAAAGGCAGTGTTTGTGAAAGACCGCGTGCCGCTGGTGGTCGGATTGTCGGGCCTGGCAATTGAAAACATTTTTTACGCGTTAACAGTGGCGCTCTTCATCTTCTCGGGCACGGCAACGCTGCTGCTCAGCTTTTCGCTGCCAAAGGCGTTGCGCTACGCGAGTATCGGAGCGCTCATCACGACCGTCGTGATCATCCCGGTCGCGTATTTGATAATCCGCCGGCAGTCGAGATTTCTCAGTGCTATGCTGCTACTACTTGCTGAACGCGGAATCGCTCGGAAGGTGACAACGAAACTGAGGCCGCGAGTCGAGGCTTTTGAAGAACGCGTTTACGGTTTTTATGCGAGCAGCGAGCGCAGTTTCATTTTGATCTTCGCGCTGGATATGTGTTTTCACCTGGCCGGAGTTGCCGAAGTGTTCATCACGCTTTCGTTCATCAGTCCGATCGCGCCGACGCTGACGCAGGCGTTCATTCTCGAATCCGTGAACCGGATCATAAACGTGGCGTTCAAGTTTATTCCCCTCCGGGCGGGCGTGGATGAAGGTGGAACTGGTCGGGTGTCGAAGGTGCTTGGCTTTGCGAGAGGCGTCGGAGAAACGCTCGCGATCGTGAGAAAAGGGCGCGACATTTTCTGGAGCGCTATCGGGCTCGTATTGATCTGGAAAAAGGGCCACGGATTTACACGGATAGTTGCGGATGATCCGTCTTCATCCGTGTAATCTGCGGTTACTCATACGCAAGTGCATTGACCGCATCGAGATTTGAAGCCCGCCACGCTGGATACAACGCGCCGAGGATTCCACCAATTATCCCAATGGCCGCCGCAACTAACGCCCATCTCCAACTGTATTCGAAAACAAGTCCGTAAGTTTTGCTAATCAAATAACCAGCGACCAGCGAAACCGCAAACCCAGCGACCAGGCCGATCACGCTGATCAGAATCGCTTCCTTCTCGATGATGCCAACGATGTAGCCACGTGACGCGCCCATCGCTTTCAAGATGCCGATTTCGCGCGTGCGTTCCGTGATGGTCGTGTACATCGCGAGCATCACCACGAGTGAACTGACCACTGCCGCGAGTCCAACCAACACCCGCAGAAACACTCCGAGATACGGAATGCTCTTCTCAAAACTCGTAAACACTTCGCGCGTCGGTTGAATCGTGTTGCCTGCCAGTTGCTGGTCGATGCGGTGCGCGACTTCCTGTAGCTGATCCGGATTCCTGAGCTTTATAAAAATGAACGTGCACTTACCTTTTGCTTCGAGCGCCTCCTGCATCGCCTCGAGCGACATCTTCACTCGCGCTCCCGATTCAGGTGAATAAACGCCCGCAATCCGATACTCGTGGGTGCCGAACGGTTTGATCAAGTCGCCGACACGATAATTATTGTCGCGCGCCTTCTTCTCGTCGATGACGACTTCACTGAGACTTTGCGGCCCGCGTCCTTCGACCATGGTGATGCCGTTCATGCGCGCATAAGCGTCCCAGTCAACACCGTCGATCTGCTCGATGCCGATGCCTTTCGTGCCTTGAATAAAATGACGAATGACGGGCAGCGCCTCTTCCACGCCTTCGATCGCTTTCAACCGATCGACATAGCGTGTATCGAGGTTGGCGGTAGTTGCGGTCAACTGGACCGCTCCCGGTCGCATGAAGATCAGTTCCGCGCGCACGTTCGTCGCTCGACGCTGTAAATCGTTTGACATGCCGCGAGCGAGTCCGGTGAAGAGCATCACGAGACTCACTCCGAGCGCGATCCCGGCCACGCTGACGAGTGTGCGTATTGGTCTCTGACGTATGTTCGAAGTAACTAAGTTATCCATTCGGGTGCCATTTTATGTGTGCAAACGCAGTCAACTTCCGACACAGGCCATGCAGGCTATTACCATAAAGCATTTTGGTCTAAGCTAACAACGACAGGTACACGGATTGATTGTCGGGACACTTCTTGTTCATCATGCAAATCGTGTCATCCTGTCGAAATTAGCCTTGGACTTGTAAGTGGCCCGGAATTTCAAAATTAGCTCTTCCGCGCCGTTAGTAAACACGACGGCGTACTGGAGAATTGAGCGCCTCGGGTTAGTTAGTGCTCTCGACTGGTCCATCATCGGCAGTCTTGCTCTCCTCATCATTTTCGGCTTCGGTCTTCGCGTCGCACAGCTCGGCGCGATCGGCTTCGCCGAAGATGAAATGAACAAGTTGGATGCCATTCACGCTTACGAACGCGGCGACTTCTCCGCCAACTCCGAGCACCCGATGGTCATGAAGCTGTTGATGTGGGCCTCGCTGCGCGGCATTCCGGCCGACACTGAGGAAGCAGCATTACGCTTGCCCAACGTCTTAATCGGCGCTCTCACCGTCATTCCGCTATTCCTGTTGACTGCCGCTCTTTTCGATCGCCGGCACGCACTGCTCGCGGCGGCGTTCTGGGCCTTCGGCATCAACGCGATCACACACAACCGCATCGGCAAAGAAGACTCGCTCCTCGTCTTCTTCATGCTGTTTGCTTTTTACTGTTTCGTGCGCGCGAAACAGATCTCACCCGCAAACCGCCCGGCGAGAAGCCGCCGCTATGTGGCTAGTGCAGTCGCGTTTGGACTGATGATCGCCTCGAAATACTTTCCTCACTATCTCGGGCTCAACATGCTCTTTCATCACAATTTTCACGTGCGCAACGAGGCGCCGGGTGAGCCGGGTGGCAAAACTCCCGGCTGGTTTTTCCTCGCGATAATGGCTGTGTTCCTACTCGCGAGCCCCGCCGTCTTGCTGCCTGAAGTTTGGCAATACATGAATGCGTACATGGGTGAACGACTGCTCACACACTCCGGTTATCTCTTTGCGGGCCAGCTTTACAAAAACAACATGACGAGCTCGCCCTTTTGGGGAACTCCGATCTATTTCTACCTGCTGTTTCTCGCGATCAAGGTGCCGCTACTGATCCTCGCCGCGTTTCTTATTGGTCTCGCGATTTCGGTGAAGCGGCGCGAAGTGGGCCATGCATTTCTGATCTTCATGTTCCTGTTTTGGATCGTTCCTTACTCGCTGATTGGAGGCAAGTGGCTCCGCTACACCCTCTCATTGATGCCGTTTGTCTACATGCTGGCGGCTGTTGGCGTGGTGGGATTGATGCGATGGTTGATGCCGTTGTTCTCGAGACACAAGCGAGCAGTCGCCGCCGCGTTGGTTGTGCTGTTTGTTGGTGTGCCTGCGTGGACCGCTTTCGCGAACAGGCCGCATTACGCGCTGTACACGAATGCGCTCGCCGCGGGGAAGGCGGGTTACTTTTTCCCGCACGACGAGTTTTATGATGACGGCCTCCGAGAAGCGATCAAGTACGTTTGTGAACAGGCGCCCGGGGGCGCAACCATCGCGCACGAAACGCCGGCGGTCACGCGTCATTATCTCGCTGCGTTTGGGCGAACCGATCTAAAGTCACAGGCGATCTCTTCGAAAGAGTTTGACGTGCGAACCGCTTCGGGGCCGGTGTACGTACTCGTGCAGCGGGGGAGAACATATTTTGAGAACCGCGAAGAGCTGGACCACGTGCGCGCGCACTTTCGCCGTGTTCATGAAGTGAGGATTAATGGTATTAGTGCTGTCGAGGTGTACGTAAATCCTGTCCAAGTAAAACTATGAGCCGAAAACCGTCACCATTTATTTACTCCCTCGCGACGCTCGTCATCATGCTCGCTCTCGTTTTCGTAGGCCGCAGCTTTGCGCCGGAGCGAGTGCAGATAACGATTCTCGGCACCACCGATCTGCACGGCAACATCGATCCGACCGACTATTACACCAACAAACCTGACAACCGCGGCTTCGCAAAAATCGCGACGCTCATCAGACGCATTCGCAAAGAACTACCCAACGTCATGCTCATCGACTCAGGCGATACGATTCAAGGGTCGCCACTCGAGTCGTTCCACGGCCGTAAAAACAATCAGCCACCCGACCCGATGATGCTGGTGATGAGCTCGTTGAACTACGACGCGATGACCGTCGGGAACCACGAATACAACTTCGGTATCAAGGTCCTGGAGAAGGCGCGCAAGGAGGCACAGTTCCCCTGGCTGTCCGCAAACACTTACGACATCGCCACGAAGCAGCCGCATTACAAGCCCTATATCGTCAAAGAAGTTGCGGGTGTAAAGATCGGAGTCCTTGGGCTGACGACGCCGGGAATTCCGAACTGGGACAATCCGCCAAACTATGCCGGCCTCGAGTTTCATGAACCTCTGACCGAAGCGCGCAAGTGGGTGCCGGTTTTGCGCGAGCAGGAGAAGGTGGACGTCGTCGTGATCGCGATGCACATGGGATTGGAAGAAGATCTGCGCACGGGTGAAGTAAATCCCGGCCAGGTGCCGCACGAAAACCAGGCCATCACGATCGCGAAGGAAGTGCCCGGCGTTGACGTCATCTTCATGGGCCACACGCATCGCGACGTTCCCTCTGTTTACATCAACGGCGTGCTTTTGACGCAGGCGAATCATTGGGGCCGGCATCTCGCGCGCGCCGATCTGTACTTGCAGAAAGCGGGCGACCATTGGCGCATGTATGCGAAGTCCGCGCGAACAATCGCGGCGGACGATCGTGTGGAACCCGATCCGGACGTCGTGAAACTCGCAGAGCCTTACGATCGCGAGACGCAGGGTTGGCTGTCGCGAGTTATCGGCGAATCACCCGAAGAGTTAACAGCGCGTGACGCGCGTTTCCGCGACACTGCGATTCTCGATCTGATTCAAAAGGTCCAACTCGAAGCCGGCAAGGCGGACGTGTCGATGGTGGCGAGTTTCAATTCGGAAGCGCGGATCGCGAAAGGCCCGGTGAGCGTGCGCGACATCGCCGGACTTTACGTCTATGAAAACACGCTCGCGGTGCTCGAGGTCACCGGCCAGCAACTCAAAGATGCGTTGGAGCACTCCGCGAAGTACTACAAGGCTTACGTCCCGGGCAAACCTCCAGCCGACCTGATCGACGAAAAGATCCCGGCTTACAACTTCGACATTGCCGAAGGTGTTACTTACGATCTCGACATCTCGAAACCTATTGGACAACGAATACAGAACCTTCGTTTCCACGGCCAGCCACTCGCGCCCACGAAGAAACTTCGTCTCGCGACGAACAATTATCGTGTCAACGGCGGCGGCGGCTACACGATGTACAAAGGCGCGCCGGTGGTCTATCGCTCCGGCGAAGAGATTCGCGAGTTGATCATCGATTGGGTCGAACGAAACAAAACAGTTCCTGCCAAACCGAACAACAACTGGCGCCTCCTGCCGTGAACATCAAAACGGCAACCCGGGGGCGTTGGGTTGCCGTTCTGGTGTGGGAGAGAAAATGAATCGCCCATTTCTTACGACCCATTTTCCTTTTCGCGGGCGTGCGTTCTGCTCCTCCCGTTGCGATACGCGTGCCATAAGTGACAACTGTAGCGGCGGCACTCCGTGGCCGCCCGTCTCCCGAAAATGCGCAGCATAAACCGCGCGGGGCCACGGAGTGCCGCCCCTACAATTGCTTCTCACACTATCCAAAGAGATAGGCGCGTATCCGTTCGGATAGTTTTTGCGGAGGATGCTGTAGAATCCTCTCGTAATGCCACCGCGTCTCGCAGCAATCTCGGGCAAATTAAAAGGAGCAATCTTCGCCATCAACGAAGAGGAGCTCGTCATTGGCCGCGAAACCGCCGCGAATATCTGCATCGCCGACGCCTCAGTCTCACGCCGTCACTCGAAGCTCGAGAAAAAAGAAGCAGGGTTTGTACTCTCTGATCTCGAAAGTCTCAACGGCACGTTCGTCAACGATGTGCCGATCAAGACACGACTGCTCGAGCACGGCGATCGTGTGCGGATCGGCGATTCGCAGTTTCTGTTTCTCACGCACGAGGGCGAGGCGACGGCGAAGTCGAGCGAGGTCAAGCTCGACGAGGCGCATGTAGTCAGCGGATCCACCATCCAGATCCGTTTCGACGACGCGCTGTATCTCATGGCGCGCGACCTGAGCGCCTTGATGAAAGTCAGCACCACGATCAACTCGATTCGTGGTCTCGACGATCTGCTGCAGCGTTTACTCGAACTGCTCTTCGAAGTTGTTCCGGCGCAGCGCGGCGCCATTTTGTTGACGAACGAAGGCTCGTTCGAGACGAGTCTGGTGTTTGGGCTCGATCGCGCCCACGGGACGGATCAGGCCGTCAACGTCAGCAGGACCATTGTGCAGCAGGTGCTGAGAGACGGCGTCGCGTTGCTGGCCAGCGACGCGGCAGTTGATCCGACGCTTGCGACTGAAAGCTTGATTGCCGCACACGCTCATTCGGTTATGTGCGTGCCGCTCATCATGTTCGATCGCAAACTGGGCGTGCTGTATCTCGACACAACTCGCGCGCGCGATCAATTCAATCGCGACCACTTGCAGCTCGTCGCTGCGATTGCGGGTATTGCTGCCGTCGCGATCGAGAACGCGCGTCACTTCGAGTGGCTGAAAACTGAGAACGAGCGTTTGCTCGCCGATGTAAACATCGAACACAACATGATCGGCGAAGGCGCCGCGATGCAACGCGTCTATCATTTCATTTCAAAGGTGGCGCCGAAGGATTCCACCGTGCTGATCTCGGGCGAGAGTGGAACGGGGAAGGAGCTCGCGGCGCGCGCGATTCATCGTAACAGCAGCCGCGCTCAGAAACCGTTCATGGCCGTAAACTGCGCCGCGCTCAACGAGTCGTTGCTGGAAAGTGAATTGTTTGGTCATGAGAAGGGTTCGTTCACCGGCGCGTTTGCGCAGAAGAAGGGCCGGCTGGAAGTTGCTGATGGCGGCACGATCTTTCTTGACGAGATTGGCGAGTTGACTCCGCCGCTGCAAGTAAAACTTTTGCGCGTGTTGCAGGAGAGAGAGTTTGAGCGCGTCGGCGGGACAGTGACGATCAAAGTCGATCTTCGTTTGCTCGCGGCGACCAACAAGAACCTCGAAGAAGCGATCGAAGCAGCCGAGTTTCGTCAGGACCTTTATTACCGGCTCAATGTTGTTTCACTCGAGATGCCGCCGTTGCGTGAGCGACGCGAAGACATCATGTTGCTGGCGAATTATTTCGCGAACAAATACGGCGCGAAGTGCAACAGAAAGTTGCACGGGTTTTCGGCTGAGGCGCGCGCGTGTTTGACTGCCTACGACTGGCCCGGCAACGTGCGCGAGCTGGAGAACGCGATTGAACGCGCGGTGGTGCTTGGGACCACGGATTTGATCTTGCCGGAAGACTTGCCCGAAGGTCTGCTCGAGAGGGCGACCACGCCGGCCCTGCCGCAGTCGCGCACCGGCTATCACGAAGCGGTGGTCCAAACCAAGAAGCAGATCATTCTGCGGGCCATCGAAGAAGCGAACGGTAATTACACCGAAGCCGCAAAACTCCTCGGCGTCCATCCAAACTACCTGCACCGGCTCATTCGTAATCTGAACCTGCGCTCACAACTGAAAAAGCTCTCCGCCTAAGCCGCAGATTTACGCAGATAAACGCGGATCAGGAAGGGCATTTTCTAATCAGCGTTTTTCTGCGTAAATCTGCGGCTCTTTTCTGGAAATTGGTCCTATTGAACGTTTCCTGCTTTGGAACGAAGAAAGTAAATCACCGTGGTCGTGTAGGCCGTGCGGGATTAGTGCCCCCTGACCCTTGACTTAAAACCGGGGTCGCACTAGAATCCGCGCTGCTTATTTTCGCCACAGCCGTACGCTTCGGGTCTAGATCGCTTTCCGAATGCTGCGGTCCAATCAATAAGAGTCGCCTGTTGCAGTTCTCGCTGGATTTACCAATCCCTTTGCTTGGTTTCTTCTAGCTAAGACTTAAGGTTGGCGCTCCTCAGACCCTGGTTCCCTCGCAAGCTCCAGGTTATCTGTCAAACAAACGCCCGGAATGTGGCTGCTTCGATTCCACTTGCGATCAAGGGGTGTTACCGTGTCCTTCAACTTAGATCTTCCAGTCCGATCTGTCGCATGCGGTAAAAACCGTTGGTTCAGCCCAGTCTTTAACTTCCCTTTTGACCCGATTAACGACAAACAAAGGAGTTTCCGATGCCCCTCAGTAAATACCTCGCTCGCTATTTCACCGTCCGCAAAAACTCGAATTTAACTAAATCAAAAAGATATGTATTTCCCCTGTTGATCGCGGGCGTTGCCTGTTTGGCAGCGGTTGCGTTCGCAGTCTCTGTTGAATCGAGAAGCTCAGGATGGCTATCGAAGCTCCAGTCGAGCAATCATTCGGCGGCTCCTGCCACTGCTCCCAACGTGGCAAGTAAGCCAACGGCCGTCAGTCCGAAGTCTTCTGCGGCGCCAGCTCCCCTCGTCCCTGGTCCGTTCGCTCCCACAGTGACTGCAACCAAGGCCGACTCGCTGTTCACGGATGTTGATGGTGACGGGAAGGCTGATCCGGGCGACACGCTCAAATATAGCGTGGCCATTGGAGCCACTGGTCAGGACGCCACCGGCGTCACGTTCACGGACACCGTGGATCCGAACACTACGTTTGTCGGAGGCACGCTCGCCGCGTCGCCGGTTGCCAGCAATGACACTTTCCCAGTGACTGTAACCGGCAACGTAAGAATCAATTCGGCGAATTTGGCTGCTCCATTCAGCGTCGTTTCAACCGATTTCCTGGGACTCAATCCCACGTCGACGATTAGTGCTTTCGACGCTACCACGGCAAATGGCGGTCAGATCGTCATGACGACATCGGGCGCGGACATAGGTAAGTTTACCTACAACCCGCCGCCGGGATTTGAAGGCACCGATACTTTCACCTACACGCTGAGCGACAATGCGAACGTGACTAGCGCCGCGGCAAATCGCACGGCAACGGTCTCGATCACCGTCAGCGGCATGATCTGGTTCATCAATAACGCTGCTTCATGCCCCTGCGACGGCCGGCTGACAAATCCGTTCAATAGCCTGGCAGCTTTTGATGCTGTCAACGATAGCGTCGATAGCGGTTTGAGTCATCATCCGGCAGCGAATGACAACATCTTCGTCTACGAGAGCGGTACCGATTACATCGGGCCGGTGACCTTGGAGAATGGTCAGAAATTCATCGGACAAGATGCCACCGCGAGTCTCTCTTCGATTACAGGCATCACTCCGGCGACGGGCAGCGATGCGTTGCCTTCACCCAATCCTACCAGCGCGATCGTAAACATCACGGGCAACGGAATTACTGTAGGTTCAAACAATACGTTGCGCGGCTTTACGGGAGGCAATGCGACCTCGGATATCAGTGGCACCGGCTTCGGCACACTGAACGTTTCAGAGGTAACCTTAAACGGTACCGGGAATGCGCTGAACCTTACGACTGGCACCCTCAATGGTAGCTTCGCCAGCATCTCGTCCACCAACAGTGCTACTACCGGAATCAGTCTGAGTGGCGTCGGTGGTAGTTTGACTACTGGCTCGACCACCGTCACGAACCCGACCGGTATCGGCATCAGCGTAGGTGGTAATGGCGGCGCTACGCTGAATTTCGCCGCTACATCCGTTACAAGCTCAGGCAACACAGGAATCAGCCTGGTGGGGAATACTGGCACCATCACCTTCGGCGCTCTGACAATCACGCCTGATGCAAACCAGCGTGGTTTGTTGGCGACGGACAACACGCAAACCATCACGATTCCCAGCGGTACTGTTACCACGTCGGGCGCGGTGGCGGTCGAGATCACCAAAGCCACCGGCACGACGCCGTTGACAGTGTCGTTGACCAGCGTTTCAGCCAATGGTGGAACGAGCGGTATCGTTCTAACTAACACAAACGGAAGTTTCACCATCACCGGCAACGGCAATACCACCGTTGGCGGCACCAGTGGAGGTGGAACTATTCAGAACATGACGAGTCACGCGATTGCGATGAGCAACGTGCAAAACCCGTCGTTTACCAATATCAATATCCAAAATGCGGGACGCAGCGGTATAGACGGGCGATCCCTCACCAATTTCACGCTCGCCAACTCGACCATCAATAACGTCGGAACAGCGGCGGCAGGCCCGCACGACGAGAGCAACATCTCGTTCAACGATGACGGTCTTTTCACCAGCAGTTCGGTCAGCGGCGTGGTGTCAATCACGCAGAACGTATTGACCAACGCTCGTCGTCACGGCATTCAGATCGAAAATGGCACGGGCACGATCAGTAACCTGACGATCAACAACAACACGCTGACGAGTTCCACGAGTTCGGCAGTGTCGTTGGGCACGGCGATTCTGATCGCGATACAGGGTTCTGCGGGAACCACGGCACATCTGACCACAGGTAATATCAACAACAACACGATCACGAATTTCCCGAGCGCTGAAGGTATCGCACTCCTTGGTGGAAGCGGGAACACCTCCAACAATACCTCTTCAACATTGGGTGCGAGCGGCACGCCGGTAAACATCACTAACAACACCATCGCCGGTCAGGCAGCGGCCGCATCGCACCTCGGCTCGAACGCGATTCGCGCCAGCATGAACAGCCAGGTCGGCGTGATGAACGTCAACATTAATTGCAACGGTAGAACTACGGGCGGATGCACGGCCACCGGACCCATCACGAATATTCAGGGTCAGGGCATCAGCGTATTCGTCGGCGGTACGGTTACAGGTACGGCCACCATCACCAACAACACGATCATCGCGAACCAGACACTGTTGGCCGGTACGCAAGGATTGGCACTGCAAGTGGACGATGGTCCAGCGGGGCTTGGTACTTCGGCGGCTAACTACAACACGACGATCTCGAACAATAGCGTCAGTAATTACGAAGGTAACGGCATTCGCGTGATTGCGCGCGCATCGTTGGGATTCCTCGACGCGACCATCCAGAACAACACGGTAGGCACTCCGATTCTTACGAACCGCAATGGCATCCGCGTTGATTCCGGTAGCTCCGTTGGCGACGTGGGCGTCTGCATGAACATGACGGGTAACACGAGTGCAGGCAGCGGCGTGAACGCCGGCATCGGTCTCCGCAAACAGGGAACGGTAGCAACCACGAACGACTTTGGCGTTGTCGGTTTATCCCCGTCCCCGGCTACCGATGTACAGACCGCTGCGTTTGTTTCGGGTCTCAATCCGGCGGGCAACGGCGTGGACATTCTCTCGGGTAACAACTTTGTCAATTGTGCCCAGACCGCCGCTGCGACCACGTCAAGTAGTGTGAAGAGCGACGGCGTGACAGCGGAAGCCAAATCTCCCAGCGCGGGACCGGAAAGCATTCTGTGGGCCAGCAAGGGTGAAAACAGCGATCCGCAGCGTGTTCAGAGCCTGACGGAATCAGAAGTTTCCGCAATGGCCCAAGCCGCTCTCGCGAGATGGGCAGAGGCAGGACTCTCAGCTACTGATTTTGCCAGGCTTCAGGGTCTTACGTTTGCCGTTGCGAACCTACCGGCTGGCCAACTAGCGACTGCGAACGCCAACAAGATTACGTTGGACGAAACAGCCGCGGGTTACGGCTGGTTCTTTGATTCCACGCCAAATGACGACAGCGAGTTTGAAGTTCCAGTGGTAAATCAGGAACTACAGACTACCGAACAAAGCGCAGCCTATGGCCATATCGACTTGTTGACTGTTCTTATGCGTCAACTTGGTTCTCAAGTGAGCAAAGGCCAGTCAGCACAGAAGGGACCACTAGTCTGGTTGATGGAAGGCTCGCTGGATACCGGCACGAGGCGCGCTCCTGCGTTCAAGGTGACTACGGTCGGCAAGGCGAAATCAGTCCCGAACGCGACCGTAGCGAAGCAAGTCCGCGCTACGACTGAAACACAGAAGCGCGATGCGAGCTATCAACAAGTCGCGTCGCTGAGGGGCCCACGTAACTCAAGCGTCGTGAGGAATCACGCCATGCGAGCTGCGGCGCCAACTCCTTTCGCTGACGTCCTGGTCAATATTGGAAATCTCCCGGCCGGTAAGACCGTTAACATCATTTTCAACGTAACGGTCAATAATCCGTACCTGGGAGCCACAAACATCGTCTCCAACCAGGGTACGGTCTCCGGTGGCAACTTCAGCTCTGTGCTCACCGACGACCCAGCCTTCGGCGGCGCTGCCGATCCGACCCTGACGACGATCGATCAGCCCGACGTGACAGTTGCGGTGTCACCGAGCGCAGTGGACGAAGACGGGGCGACGAACCTCGTCTACACGTTCACGCGTGAAGGGCTGACGACTAACGCCCTGACGGTGAACTTCAGTGTCGGCGGCACGGCCACCTTCAACACTGACTACACGCAGACAGGCGCGGCCACCTTCAATGCCTCCACGGGCACGGTGACCATCCCTGCCGGCAGTGCCACGGCGACCGTGACGCTCGATCCGACTACGGACACTGCAGTCGAACCGAACGAGACGGCGATTCTGACCGTTACCACAGGCGCGACCTACGACGTGGGCGTTCCTGCTTCGGCGACCGGAACAATCAACAACGACGACACTGACGTGACATTGGCAGTGGCGCCGTCCTCGGTGGAAGAAGATGGGGCCACGAACCTCGTCTACACGTTCACTCGTACCGGCGTCACCACCGGCGCGCTTACCGTCAACTTCTCAGTGGGCGGAACAGCCACGCTGAATACGGACTACACGCAAACCGGCGCGGCGACGTTTACGACGACTGACGGCACAGTGACGTTCGGCGCCGGCAACACCACCGCGACGGTGACGGTTGATCCGACCACCGACACTGTGGTCGAACCGAACGAAACAGTGGTCCTGACGTTGACGGCAGGGACGGGCTACAACATCGCCAATCCCAACACCGCCACGGGCACGATCACCAACGACGACGCTGACGTGTCTATCGCAGTTTCGCCGTCATCGGTGGAGGAGGACGGGGCGACGAACCTCGTCTACACCTTCACTCGCACCGGCGACACCACCGGCACGCTCGTAGTCAACTTCACGATCGGCGGAACGGCCGATTCGGCGACCGACTACACGCAGACCGGTGCAACCACGTTCACGGCGCCCAACGGCTCGGTGACTTTCGCTGCCGGCAACTCCACCGCGACGGTGACGGTTGACCCGACCGCGGACGTAACAGCCGAGGCAAACGAGACGGTCATCTTTACGCTCGCTGCTGGTGCCGACTACAACGTCGGCGCGCCCAGCACGGCAACCGGAACCATCAACAACGACGACACCAGCGTGTCTGTAGCGGTGTCGCCATTGTCTACGGACGAAGACGGTGCGACCAACCTCGTCTACACGTTCACGCGTAGCGATTCCAGCGGCCCGCTGACCGTGAACTTCTCGATCGGCGGAACGGCCACCTCGGGCAGCGACTACACGCAGACCGGCGCGGCGACGTTTACGCCACCCACCGGCACGGTGACCTTTGCTGATGGCAGCACGACCGCGACCGTGACCGTTGATCCGTCAGCCGACTTGACGGTCGAACCTGACGAAACGGTGATCCTGACCGTCACTGCGGGGACCGGCTACACAGTTGGTGTTCCTGCTTCAGCGACGGGAACCATCACTAACGACGACACGGATGTGAGTGTTGCTGTTGCGCCGTTGTCGACGAACGAGGATGGGGCGACAAACCTCGTCTACACGTTCACCCGTACCGGCGTCACAACCGGCGCGCTGTCGGTCAACTTCTCGATCGGCGGAACGGCCACCTTCAACACTGACTACACACAGACCGGCGCAACGACGTTCACTCCGCCCACCGGCACGGTGGACTTCGCAGCCGGCAGTTCGACGGCGACCGTGACGGTTGATCCGACGGCAGACAACACAGTCGAACCCGATGAGACGGTGATCCTGACCGTGACTTCGGGCACAGGCTACAACGTCGGTGCGCCGAGCGTTGCGACCGGCACCATCAACAACGACGATTCGTCCGTCTCAGTAGCCGTGGCTCCGTCCGCGGTGGATGAAGATGGGGCGACCAATCTCGTCTACACCTTCACCCGAACCGGCAGCACCACTGCCGCGCTGACGGCGAACTTCTCGATCGGCGGCACGGCCGACTCCAGCACGGACTACACGCAGACGGGCGCGGCGACCTTTACCCCGCCCACTGGCACAGTGACGTTCGCTGCCGGCAGCTCGACTGCGACGGTGACGGTTGACCCGACCGCAGATGCGACAACCGAGGCGGATGAAACGGTGATCTTGACCGTTACGGCCGGCACCGGTTACGAAGTAGGCGCTCCGGACTCGGCCACCGGGACAATCAACAACGACGATAACGCCGTGTCAGTCGCGGTATCGCCGTTGTCGACGAACGAGGATGGCGCGACCAACCTGGTCTACACGTTCACACGTGGCGATTCCAGCGGCGCGCAGACGATCAACTTCTCGGTCGGCGGAACAGCCACCTTCAACACCGACTACACCCAGACCGGTGCCGCCTCCTTCGGCGCGACCGGTACGGTGACGTTTGCTGATGGCAGCTTGACGGCTACCGTGACCATCGATCCGTCGGCCGACTCAACGGTCGAACCTGACGAGACGGTGATCCTGACGGTGACCGCCGGCACCGGCTACACCGTTGGCGCACCCGCTTCAGCGACGGGGACAATCACTAACGACGACACGGAGGTGTCAGTCGCAGTATCACCGTTGTCGGTCAGTGAGGACGGTGCAACGAACCTCGTCTACACGTTCTCGCGTAGCGGCGTCACAAGCAGCGCACTGACAGTCAACTTCACGATCGGCGGAACGGCAACCTTCAACACTGACTACACGCAGGGTGGCGCGGCCAGCTTCACTCCGCCTACCGGTACGGTGACTTTCGCTGCCGGCAGCTCGACGGCGACTGTGACGGTTGACCCGACTGCTGACGGTTCGGCCGAACTCGACGAAACGGTGATTTTGACCGTGGCTTCGGGCACTGGCTACAACGTCGGTGCGCCAAGCACGGCGACCGGCACCATCGTCAACGACGACACTGAGGTCTCGGTAGCCGTATCGCCGTCCTCGGTCCTTGAAGACGGTGCGACCAACATGGTCTTCACCTTCACGCGCACCGGTATTATCTCGGGCGCGCTGACGGTGAACTTCTCCGCCAGCGGGACGGCCATCTTCGCTCCTCCGGGTGGCGATTACACGCAATTCGGAGCGGATACCTTCACCAACGGCGGACCCGGCACAGTGACATTCCTGGCCGGTAGTTCGACCGCGACGGTGACGGCTGATCCGTTCGGAGACGCGGACCTGGAGCCCGACGAAACGGTGATCCTGACGATAACCGCAGGCGCGGGCTACACGATTGGTACGCCAAACTCGGCGACAGGTACCATCCTGAACGACGACAACGCTGCACCGACTATCGCGGTTGGTTACGGTCAGTGCAATGCGACTTCGACGGGCACCTTCAATCTCATCATCAATGATGTGGA
>JBKPPH010000179.1:0-14631 GCA_046733535.1 Acidobacteriota bacterium | reverse complement strand
GCGCGTTTCAACGTGCAAGCGTCGCGACCGAGAGTGCTCGCTGAAGGCACTGTAAAAGTCGACAAGAAGAGTTTTGTAGGTTTGCCGATCCCGGTCGCTGGTGGTCTGATTGCGGCGCTGGTCCATTTCTCGCCTGAACCGTTGATTTACTTTGGACCGGAAAAAGCGCAGGTCTACTCAGGGCTGCTCATGACTTTGGTTGGGTTTTTGAGTCTGATGATGGTGAGTACGTGGCGTTTCTCGAGTTTTAAGACAGTGGGCACCTCAACCCGGAGCATGCGCACAGTCATTCTCGTGCTCGCCGTTCTCATGCTGATCATTCTCTATTCGCAGTACGTCCTCCTCGCCATCGTGGTCAGCTACATCCTGCACGGACTGCTTTCACGCGTCGCCGGGATCTTCTGGCGGCGAAGCGATGCTGCGGAAGCGAAGATCGAACCGAATCCGGCTAGCCGATCCTCCCGTTAATAAAATGTAATCTTAAAAATCCTGTCTAAACGATCCGTGATTTCTAATCGCGGTTTGGCTTTGCAGCCGAGTCCGAGGGGCGGGCGAAGGCCAGTAAGCCGTGTTCGGTTGTGAGGATGACGGCGTCGCCGACGAGGATGGGGGAGGCGGAGCTTGTTAGCTCGTCTCCGGTGGGAAGGGAATTGACTTGCTTTCCATCTTTCAAGCCGAGCACAACTCCTTCGGAACTCGAAAGAGGTGTGAAGAGGGCGGCTCCTTCAACCGTCAGCGGCTGCGACGCGATGCGGCCGGGTAACTGCTTCTTCCAGAGCATCGTGCCCTTGAGATTTAAAAGATACGCGAAGTTGTCTAACGACGCAGCGAGCAATGCGTCGCCTGCAAGCACAACCGCTTCGACTCCGGCGCCGGTTCGCTTCTGCCATTTCAAGCGCCCTCTGTCAGTGCTCAACGCATAAACGTAGCCGTCGCCCGATCCGAAGAAGACGCGATCTGCGGTGACAGCTACTGGTCCATGTATCGCGCCTTTCGTCCGGTATCGCCACAGCAGTCGCCCGGTTGCTTCGTCAAGCGCCAACAACGTGCCGTCTTCGCTTCCCAAATAGACTCGACTGTCCTTCACCACCGGTTGACTGCTGAACTGCAACGCGAACGGTATGGACCACAACACGCCACCGGTTCGTTTATCGAACGCATACGCGCGACCATCACTTCCGCCTGCGAACAATTTGCCACCACTAATCGTGAGCGCGCCGCGAAGTGGTCTGACTAAAGGAGTCATCCACTGCGTGACACCACCTTCACGACCCAGCGCACGTAACGCACCGGCTGTTGCGTTTGGTTGTCCGACCGTTTCCGATGCGACGTAGACCGCGTTTTCATCGGCCACGGGAGAAGCGGAGAGTTCGCCACCCATCTCGGAGCGCCAGTAGAGCTGGCCATCTTTCGCTTTGAGTGCGACGATCGCGCCGCCCGCGAGCGGCAAATAGATCCGTTCGGAATCGCATGCAGGCGTGAGATTCAAGGTGACGCTTGATTCATAGCGCCAGCGAATCGTGAGTGGTTGCGATAAGAGAACGTCGGCGTCCGCGAATGCCGGCATCGCCATTATTAGAAGAAAAACAGCCACAGATCGCGCGGATTTCCGCAGATCAAAAAACAATCCGTTTAATCCGTGACTAAAACTTTGAGTTCCTCGCATACGAAAGTATAATCACCCACTCTTTCCAATCCATGAGCAGCACACAGCATGAAACCGTAATAATACTTGACTTCGGATCGCAGTACACACAGCTCATAGCACGTCGCGTCAGAGAAGCAGGCGTTTACTGCGAAATTCTTCCTTTCAACGCACCGATCGATCAAATCAACGCGAGGTCGCCAAGAGGTTTGATCTTTTCCGGCGGTCCTTCATCCGTTTACGACGCGACCGCGCCAAAACCACATCCGCAACTGCTCGAGTCAGTCGATTGTCCCACGCTCGGAATTTGCTACGGGTTCCAGGTCTTTGCGCGTGAGCTCGGCGGAGACGTGGCGGCGTCTCCGAACCGCGAGTTTGGGTATGCGCGATTGAAAGTGTTGGACGTGACCAGTCGACTGTTCCAGGGACTGCCGGAAGAGATCGACGTTTGGATGAGTCATGGCGATCACGTCACTGAAGTGCCGCCTGGTTTTCATGTGACTGCGCTCACCGACGACGCGTTGAATGCGATGGAAGACGGGTCGCGCGGCATTTACGGCGTGCAGTTTCATCCTGAAGTTGCGCACACGCCACTCGGCGCCCAGGTGCTGCGCAACTTTTTGTTTTCTGTTTGCGGCTGTCGCGGCGATTGGTCGCCCGAAGCTGTTATCGAGGAACAGGTCGAGCGCATTCGCAATCAACTCGGAGAGAAGGGACGAGTCGTATCCGGGTTGTCGGGTGGAGTTGATTCGACTGTGGCTGCGGCGCTCGTACATCGCGCGGTCGGAGATCGGCAGACGTGTATCTTTGTCGATAATGGACTGTTGCGTGAAGGTGAGTTTGAAACTACGCTCGCGCTGCTGGGCCAGAGCATGAAGTTGAACATCGTCGGCGTGCGCGCCGGAAATCAGTTCCTCGCGGCTCTCAGGGGTGTTACCGATCCCGAGGAGAAACGGAAACGGATCGGGAAAGTCTTTATCGACGTGTTTGAGGAAGAAGCGCGACGCGTTGGCGAGGTTGGTTACCTGGTCCAGGGGACGCTCTATCCGGACGTTATCGAATCCGTTTCGGTGCGTGGTCCGTCGGCGGTGATCAAGAGCCATCACAACGTCGGCGGTCTGCCGGAGAAGATGAATCTCAAACTGATCGAGCCGTTGCGCGAGTTGTTCAAGGATGAAGTGCGACTGATCGGAAGAGAATTGGGCGTGCCGGAAGAGATCCTCGGACGGCACCCGTTTCCTGGTCCAGGATTAGCAGTTCGGATTCTCGGCGACGTCACCGAAGACAAGATTCGTATCGAGCAAGCTGCGGATCGAATACTCGATGAAGAGTTGCGACGCGCGGAGTTATACAACTCGGTCTGGCAGGCGTTTCCAGTGCTGCTGCCCGTATCGACCGTAGGCGTGATGGGTGACGAGCGAACGTATGAACGCGTGATCGCGATTCGAGCGGTAACGAGTGTCGATGGCATGACTGCCGACTGGGCGCGGCTACCACACGATCTACTGGCGCGAGTTTCAGCGCGGATTGTTTCCGAGATACGCGGCGTCAATCGCGTTGTTTACGATATCAGTTCCAAACCACCATCAACGATAGAGTGGGAATAAACCCAATCGCGGAAGCACGGACAATCCGTGTAATCCGTGGTTGAACTTACATAAAAATGCCGGACCATCAATTCGTACACCTCCATCTTCATACTGATTACAGCCTGCTCGACGGCGCGATTCAAATCAAACCCCTTTCAAAACGAGTTGAAGAACTGGGAATGCCCGCGTGTGCCATGACCGATCATGGCAACATCTTCGGCGCGATCTCTTTCTACAACACGATGCGGTACAAAGGTATCAAGCCGATCATCGGTTGCGAGACTTACATCACACGCGGCAATCGCAAAGAGAAGGCTGCCAGTGCGCCCGGTGAGAAGGCGAACTTCCACCTGATCCTGCTCGCTCAAAATTACGAGGGCTATCAAAACCTCGTGCGTCTGACTTCGAAAGCCTACACCGAAGGTTTTTACTACAAGCCGCGCATCGACAAGGAACTGCTGGCGGAGCACAGCAAAGGGTTGATCGCGCTTTCTGCCTGCATGTCGGGTGTGCCGTCGGCGATGCTGGCGCAGGAGAAGTGTGATGAAGCCGCGAAGGCGGCGCTCGAGTTTGAAGAGATACTCGGAAAAGGGAATTACTTCCTCGAGATTCAGGAACACGGTCTCGACGCTCAGAAGCGCATTCGCAAGAACCTCGTCGATCTCTCGAAACGAACAGGCGTGCCGCTTGTCGCGACGAATGACGCGCACTATCTCATGCCGGACGATGCGCGCGCGCACGACGTCCTGCTATGCATCGGTTCCGGCAAGACTGTTAACGACGCTAATCGGCTGCGCTACGCCAGTCCCTATTTTTACGTTCGCTCGCCGGAAGAGATGTGGAACATCTTTGGCCAGGAGCTTCCGGAAGCGTTGACGCGTACTGTCGAGATTGCCGAACGCTGCGAGCTCAAATTGCCTGAGAACGTCAACTACCTGCCGCAATACCCGATTCCGCAGTCAGAAGAAGGTCTGTCGGCTGACGAATACTTTGAGAAGGTCGTTCGCAACGGCTTCGAACGACGGCGCCAACAGGTCTGGGATACGCTTGCCGCGCGCGGCGAGCTGAAACAACCATTCACCGATTATCAGACACGCCTCACGAGCGAGATCCAGATGATCAAGCAGATGGGGTTCGCCGGCTACTTCCTCATCGTCTGGGACTTCGTCCGCTACGCGAAAGACCACTCGATTCCCGTCGGTCCAGGCCGCGGTTCGGCAGCAGGGTCGCTGGTCGCGTACTGTCTCGAGATCACGGACGTTGATCCGCTCCAGTACGACCTGCTGTTCGAGCGATTTCTCAACCCCGGCCGCGTCTCGCTGCCCGACATCGACATCGATTTCTGCGTCAGAGGTCGAGGCGACGTAATCAACCACGTGGCAGGACTGTACGGCCGCGACTCAGTCTGCCAAATCATCACGTTTGGAACGCTCGCGTCGAAGGCGGCGATCAAGGACGTCGGCCGTGCGTTGGAGGTGCCTTATGCCGAGGTCGAGCGGATCGCCAAGCTCATTCCGCCGCCAGTGCGTGGCCGAAATGTCAGTCTTAGCCAGGCGCTCGAGCAAGTGCCTGAACTGAAACGCGAGATCGAGACGAACCCTCAAGTTAAAGAGATACTTGAAATCGCACAAAGGCTGGAAGGATGTGCTCGCCACTCCTCGGTTCACGCAGCGGGCGTCGTGATCTCTCCGGTGCCGCTGCAGGAGTTAATTCCGGTCGCAGTCTCGGGCAAAGAAGAGCTCACGACCCAGTACGTCATGTCGGACCTGGAAAAGACCGGCATGCTTAAGATGGACTTTTTAGCGCTTACCGCTTTAACCGTGATAAATGACTGCTTAATCAGCATTAAACGGCTGCTTGGTAAGGAGATTAAATGGTCGGATATAGCGCTTAACGATGCTAAAGCGCTTAGCGTGTTCGCTGACGGAAGAACTGAGGCGGTCTTCCAGTTCGAGTCGTCAGGGATGCAGGAGATTTGCCGCAAGCTGAAGCCGAAAGGCCTGGAGGATCTCGCCGCGCTCAATGCCCTCTATCGTCCTGGACCACTCGACGGCGGCATGGTCGATGAATTTATTCAGCGGCATCACGGGAAGAAAGCTGTGCGCTATCTCGTCCCGGAGATGAAGGAGATTCTCAACAACACTTACGGCATTATCGTTTACCAGGAGCAGATAATGCAGCTCGCGCAGAAGCTTGCGGGTTACACACTTAGCGAAGCCGACCTGATGCGTCGCGCGATGGGCAAAAAGAAGCGCGAAGAGATGGCGGTGCACGAGGAGAAGTTCATCAAGGGCGCGGTTGAGCGCGGTCTCAAACAGGAGAAGGCCGAGAAGATCTTCTCTTTGATGGCCCAGTTTTCCGACTACGGATTCAATCGCAGTCACAGCGTCGCGTATGCGTACCTCGCGTTTCAGACTGCGTATCTGAAGGCGCACTATCCCGAACACTTTTACGCGGCGGTGCTTTCGAGTGAAGCCCAGGACGTCGCTAAAGTGTTTAAGTACTCGAAGGAGTTGCGCGCGCAAAAGATCGCACTCTTACCTCCTGACGTAAACGAAAGCAACTCCGGCTTCACGCCCTTAAGCGGAGCGATCCGTTACGGGCTTACGGCGATTAAGGGTCTCGGCCAGTCAGCGGTTAACGCTATCACTGAAGCGCGAGAGAGTGGTCCATTCCGTTCGTTTTTTGATTTTGCCGAGCGCGTCGAATCGTCCACTTTGAACAAACGCGTCCTGGAGAGTCTCGTCAGCGCCGGCGCTTTTGACTCGCTTAAGGACGGCCGATCGATTGGAGATTGGCGTGGCGGCCTGCATGGTGCGATCGACACGGCACTGTCTCGAGCGCAAAGAGTTAAGCGCGAGCGACTCCAGGGACAGAACGGTCTCTTCGGCGGAATGCCGGAAGAGGTCGACTTTGCAAACGAGCTGCCGCCGACGGCAAAAGGCTGGACTTCAAGTGAAATGTTAGCTGCGGAGAAGGCGGCACTCGGGTTTTACATTACCGGCCATCCACTTGAACGCTACCTCGATATCCTGCAGAACGTGAAGGCCGTGCGCTCGTCCGAGTTGCCCGAATTGAACACCGGCGTTCGGGTTACGTCGGGAGGCATTGTCAGCGACGTTCAAATTCGCACCACGAAGAAAGGCGACAAGTTTGCGCTGTTCCGTCTTGAGGATGAGGCGGGCGGCACGAAGTGTGTGCTGTGGCCGGAGGTCTACCGCAAACATGCAGCCCTGATGCAGAATGACTTGACCGTAATCGTTATCGGACGCCTGGAGCTGAGCGAGGACAATCCGCCGACGATCATCATCGACCAGGTTCAGAGCATTGATGCGACGGCGCGAAGTGCCGAGTTCCTGGTGTTGCGCACGCCGCAGCATGACGACTTCCCAACGCTGTGTGATTCGATTCTGAGTCTGCTGAGTTCCAATCCGGGCGATTGTGAAGTCACGATGGAGACATTGATCGAGGAACGGACAGTCGTCAGAATCAAACCGAACAACGCCTTGCGCGTGCGGCGAAGCAGCGAACTGGAACAGGCCCTGAAAGAACTCGGTTGCGGCGTTAGCTTTGAATCGTCAAACGGTAACGCGCGAGTTAACTAACTTAAAACCAACACTGATGGCGAAGAAACAAAAAGAAAAAGCTGGCGAGCCTGAACTGGTGCGACCGGTAGAGCAGAGAACTGCATTCGAGCGCGTCCTACTCGCGCGGCATTCCGATCGCCCGTACACACTGGATCTCATCGAGCGGCTGTTTGAAGATTTTGTCGAGCTTCACGGCGACAAGAGATTCGCAGAAGACCCCGCAATCGTGTGCGGTCTCGCACGCTTTCATGGCTTACCCGTAGTCGTCGTCGGTCATCAGAAAGGGCGCGACACAAAACAACGCAGTTACAGAAATTTCGGCATGCCCAAGCCGGAGGGTTATCGCAAGGCACTTCGGGTGATGAAACTCGGTGAGAAGTTCGGGCGTCCGATCTTTACGTTCATCGACACTCCCGGCGCGTATCCAGGTATCGACGCAGAGGAACGCGGCCAGGCTGAAGCCATCGCCTACAACCTGCGCGAGATGGCAAGAATTAAAGTACCGATCATCGTCACCGTAATCGGCGAAGGTGGTTCCGGTGGAGCGCTCGCGATCGGCATCGGGGACCAGGTGCTGATGCTCGAGAACGCGACTTATTCAGTCATCAGTCCTGAAGGTTGTGCCGCGATTCTCTGGAAGGACTCTTCGCAAGCCGATCGCGCAGCGGAAGGACTGCGACTTACTGCACAGCATCTTCACGATGAAGGCATCGTCGACAAGATAATTCCTGAGCCGGATGGTGGAGCTCACAACGATTACGATCAGACCGCGCGTTTTCTGGATTCAGCGTTGAGTGAACGCTTGGCGGAAGCGGTGAGCTGTTCACAAGAAGACAGGCTGAGCCGTCGTTACAGCAAACTACGACGCTTCGGTCGTTGGGGTACCGACGGCAAAGAGGGTGGTTAGTTGTCGGAAATTTTCAACCACAGATTACACGGATAGAAAACGGATCTACATCCGTCTTCGTCCGCGTGCATCAGTGTTACAGAAAAGTTAGAACGGGATATCTTCGTCGGATAAGTCAGCCTGCATATCGGGACCGGCGCCGCCGCCGCCGCCGCTCGCGCCCGCAGACGCAGCTCTCTCTTGCGTCATATCATCGCCTCTCGATCCGATAAACTGCATATCGGTTCCAAACACTTCAAGCGAGTGGCGCGGCTTGCCGTCGCGATCGACGTACTCTTCGACGCGCAGACGGCCTTCGATATAAACCTGTTTACCTTTTTGCAGATACTGTGAGGCAGTCTCTGCCAGACGGTTCCAGAGCGTGATGCGGAACCACGTTGTATGGTCCTGCATTTCGCCGTTGCGATCTTTGCGCCGCTCGTTCGTCGCCATGCTGAAACTACAAACGGGAGTACCCTGGGCGGTGTAGCGCAACTCGGGATCGCGACCGAGATTGCCTATCAAAATTATTCTGTTGAAGGACATGAGGAGCCTTTCTTTTCAAGTAAATTCTGGACCGTTCGCGATACTACTAGCGAAGAAACGAAGAATCAAGCAAACCAAAATTTTTATGTGATAAATCTTCAAGATAAGCCGCAGATGAACGCGGATGAACGCAGATTAAAAATCCGCGCCCATCCGCGTTCATCTGCGGCTTATTTCTGGTAGACTGTCGCCACTGTCAATCGAATGGGAAGAATGAAGCCGCGAGTATACATCGAGACTTTTGGCTGCCAGATGAATGTCGCTGACTCGGAGCGCGCAGCCACCGGTTTGCGAGCCTCGGGTTACGACTTGTGCCATTCGATCGACGACGCTGACGTGGTGTTGCTCAACACGTGTTCCGTTCGCGAAAAGGCAGAGCGGAAGGTCTACACACGCATCGGCGAAGTGCGGGCCGCTCGACCCGGCAAACACGATCTGCTGGTCGGCGTGATGGGTTGTGTGGCCCAACTCGAAGGCGAAGCAGTTTTCGATCACGCTTCATCAGTGAACCTCGTGATCGGAACGCGTGCTACGGATCGCATCTCTTCGTTAATCGAACGAGCGCGCGACGGAGAGCGCAGAGTTTTGGATCTGGGCGAGCGCGGCGATCAGGATTCGTGGGACGTTTCACCAGTCGAACGACACTCACCGCACGTCGCTTTCATTCCCGTCATCGAGGGCTGCAATAAGTTTTGTTCGTTCTGCATCGTGCCTTACTCGCGTGGTCGCGAACGAAGCCGTCCGGCCAGCGAGATCGTTGCCGAAGTCAAGAAGCTCCAGGCACTCGGCTACAAAGAGATTCATCTCATCGGCCAAAACGTGAATAGCTACCGGCCGCGCGTTGAAGACGGCCTCGAGGGATTTGCAGGAGCGACTCCATTCTGCCGGCTGTTGCGAGCCGTTGCGGCCACGGGCCTGCCGCGCATCAAGTTTACGACGTCCTTCCCGCGTGATTTTCACCCGGACATCGTCTCAGCTATCGAGGAGAACCCGAATCTCTGCGATTGGATTCATCTGCCGGTGCAGTCAGGCAGCGATCGCATTCTCAAGTTAATGCGCAGGGGTCACAAACGCAGCGACTACCTTGAACGGATTCATCGCATAAAAAATTCGAGCAGGCGCCTTGCTCTCACGAGCGATATCATCGTCGGGTTTCCGGGTGAGACTGACGAAGACTTCCGGCAGACGATCGATCTGGTTCGAGAATGCGAGTACGACAGTCTTTATATTTTCAAGTACTCGCGACGCGCGGGAACGCCCGCGGCAGAATTTCATGATAACGTGCCGGAGACGGAAAAGACTGCGAGGTTTCTGGAACTCGAAAAAGTTCATCGCACGACACAGGAGAAGATCTACCAGTCGTATGTTGGCCGGACGCTTAGTGTGCTCGCAGAAAGACAGAGCTCGCGTTCAGAAAATGATCTGACAGGACACTCGACCTGTCATAAGGTAGTTAACTTTGCCGGGCCTGGCAGTCTTGAAGGTGAAATAGTTGACGTGCTCGTGACGGCAGCAAAGACAAACAGTCTGTATGGAACTTTAGTCAATGGTCAGCAAGTAGGGTAAGGGGTACCTGTGTATGGAAATCGAAGTAAAGATCCGAGCATTAATGATGGATCCCAACAGCGGAACTCCAATTATTATTTTAAAAGACGTCCAGAGTGATACGATGCTGCCGATCTGGGTAGGCGCCTATGAAGCAAATGCGATTGCGCTCGAGATCGAAAAGATCGCGCCGCCACGACCGATGACTCACGATCTGCTGCGTAACCTGATCGTGCAATTGGGAGTTCAAGTCGATCGCGTGGTGGTGACAAGCCTGCGCGACAATACTTTCTTTGCCGTCATCGAAATGCGCAACAGCGAAGGCGATCGGATGATTCTGGATTCGCGTCCTTCGGATGCGATCGCGCTGGCGCTGCGAGCTGATTGTCCGATCTACGTCGACATGGAAGTGATCAAAGCATCGCGAAATTCGATGCCGACTGAAGAGACTGAAGAGTCTGAGATGAGTTCGAGCGAAGAGGAATGGCCTGACGTGATCGGCGAAGCCGGTGATTTACCGATGTAGGTAAACAAGATTTACAAGATTGACCAGGATTTACATGCCACTGTGCAGCGAATGGTAATCGCCATCGCCAACCAAAAAGGTGGGGTAGGGAAGACCACTACCGCCATTAACCTCGCCGCCGCGTTTGCCCGCAAGGGAAAACGTGTCCTACTTCTCGATCTCGATCCGCAAGCGAATAGCTCGATCTCCTTTCTTGATCCACTGACAGTCGAGCGGTCCATCTACGAACTGATGATGGATGGACAGGCGCCCGTCGAGGACTCGATTTACGCAACCCCGGTCGAGAATCTGTCTGTCGTGCCAGCGCGGATCAATCTCGCCAAACTCGAGTCGAAGTTGGTTGGCGACTTCGACGCACCATTCCGGCTCAAGGATCGTCTCGAACCTTTCCGGCAACACTACGACGTCATAGTCATCGACACGCCACCGACACTGGGGCTGATCACTGTGAATGCGCTCGTTGCCGCCACGCACGTGTTAATTCCTATTCAATCGTCGTATTTCGCTCTCGAAGGCACGGACGATCTTTTGGAGACGATCGAGAAAGTAAAAGCGCGTCCTAATCCGAATCTCGAACTGCTCGGAGTGCTCGTTACGTTGCACGACAAGCGGACCACACTCGCGCGCGAGGTATACGAACAGATTAAAAACGTGTTTGGTCCAAAGCTGTTCGATACAGTGATTACGAAGAGTGTCAGACTGGAAGAGTCGCCCGCGTACAAGGAGTCGATTTTTAGTTTTGCTCCGAACTCATCCGGAGCAATTGAATACGGAAAACTTTGCGAAGAGGTAATCAGCCGTGTCTAAAAGGGGACTACCAACCGGACTCCAAATGCGCCACGACGCGCATTACGTCGAAGAGCTGTCGCAACACCGGCCGGCCCAGGTCGGCAGAATGATACCCGTCGACAAGCTCGATCCAAATCCGGAGCAACCACGCGTGGAGTTCGGCGACCTCACCGAATTGACGGCGTCGATCGCTGAAAAGGGCGTGCTCGAACCGTTGCTGGTCAAACCGAATCGTCTGACCGGGCGGTGGATGATTATCGCTGGTGAACGTCGCTGGCGCTCGGCGCAGAACGCCGGACTCAAGGAAGTGCCTTGTGTCGAGATGGAAGTTGACGAGGGCACAGTGGCCGAGATCGCGCTCATTGAAAACATGCAGCGCAAGGATCTTACTGTTTGGGAAGAGGCGGATGGGTTGCTGGCGTTGTGCGAACGCTTTGGTTATACGCACGACGATGTTGCGCGAAAGGTTGGGAAGAGCAGGACGACTGTGACGGAGGCGCTCGCGATCGCGAAGATTCCGCAGGACGTGAGGGAGGTTTGTCGCGAGGCTGACATCAATGCGAAGTCGTCGTTACTTCAGATCGTGCGCCAGCCGGACGACGATTCGATGAGACGTTTTGCGAAAGAGATTGCGTCGCGGGGTTTGAATCGGAACGACGCGAGGGAAGTGCGACGCCAGGAGATGGGACCGCGCGTCGTGCCGGACAGCAAGCCTTACACTTTCAAATACGCCTCTCCGGATAAAGACTTCAACATCGAAGTGAAGTTTCGTGCTTCACAGGTTTCTGATGCAGAGGTTGCGTTGATTCTCCGTGCTGTCGCAGATGAGATCGACGACGAACCGCTACAGGATTAACTGGCCTGCCTCTTTTTCTCCGCCGCAGCACGCTTCTGTAACGACTTCGCCCACCGTTCAAACGTTGGTTGCAGTGGCTTGAAGAGACGTGCCCTGAAACTGTGCTTCTTCTCGTTCCACGCCTTCAACTGTTTCTCCGTGTACATCCGCACCGCGGGCTCGAGTTGAGTCTTCTTAAGCGAGTGCTTCAACGTTAGATGGTAATGCTGTCCCACCAATGAAAACACCAGCGCCACCAGATTGCTCTTGAACGAAAGCCGCGGAATGACTTTCTTGTGAAGCGGCTTGTCTGCCGGTAACAGCACGTTAACCGCGATCTCAAGCCAGGCGCCTTTCGGTCCCTGGCGCGGATGGTAAAGCCCGGGCAGCTCGGTTGCCTGAAACGCCCCTTTGATCCGCGGGTCGGTGATAAACGGCACTAGCCGGATGCGCTCGATGCCGCGCGTGTGTTCGCGCGGCAAACTGTCGAAGGCATTCTCGATTTGCTCTAAAGCCCCTTTCGGCAACGGGCCCTCATACTGGTTTTCAATGCGTATTGCCACAGTGATCGCTTTCTAAATTAACAGTTATTCGGAGTGAGTCACTTTAGGGGGAAGGTGGCGGGTCGGTCAAGCGAGCACGTTCTCTGTGAAGTTTATCCAATTGAAACAATAATAAGTCGGATTCATCGACTAGCCAGACCGGATATGGAATAATTCGCAACCATGGAAATGGCGCAGTTGGAATACTTCTCGAGAGTTGTAGAGGAAAAGAGTTTTTCAAAGGCTGCGGATAAAGTGTTTCGCACGCAGCCGGCAGTCAGTATCGCGATTCGGCGTCTTGAGGAAGAGATTGGCTTGCCGCTTCTCGATCGAACGCAGAAGACGCCGGTGCTCACTGAAGTTGGGCAGGTAGTGTACGACTATGCGCAACGCATTCTCGGTTTGCGCGAACAAGTGGGCCAGGCGATTGCAGAGATGCAGAGTTTGAAGCGCGGACGTATTCGTGTGGGGGCGAATGAGAGTACGTCGCTGTATCTTCTGCCGGAGCTTATTTTGAAATACCGCGAGCAGCATCCGGATGTGAAGGTAGAAATCTTCCGGCACGTGTCCAACCGGTTGCCGCGCGAGGTGTTGGAACGCAGTGTCGATTTTGCGCTGATGGCTTCGGAGCCGGCGGACCGCGACATCGAGGCGTTTCCAGTGCTCAAAGACGAGCTTGTTTTAATAATGAGTCCGAAGCATCCGCTTGCGGGACGTCCGTCAGTAAAGATCAAAGATCTCGGGAAGGAATCGTTTATCGCACACAACGTTAAGTCGGGATCGCGCGTGAAAGTAATTGAAGCCTTCGCCAGGCAACACACGCCTCTGAACATTACGCTCGAGTTGGCGACGATCGAAACGATTAAGCGCTTTGTTCAGAAGCGAGTTGGACTGGCGTTCGTGCCGCGCATGTGTGTGCGTGAAGAATTGGAGCGCGGAGTTTTAGTGACTGTGCCGGTGCGCGGTCTCACTCACAACCGAACGCTATGGGCGGCACATCGTCGCGGCGCAAACTTTTCACCTGCGGCGGCGGCGTTCCTGAACGTACTGCGCATGCACGCACAGTCGTCTTAACCTCACCAATTACTCGAAAAAATTTTTATTAGCGCTGCTCCTTTTTCAAAGTTTTTCTCGCTAATAGCTAGTGAGTAGAACAGCACGCTCCACACGAACGAAAGAGCGTCCATTAAGGAGACGAAGATGACTTTCTCGATATTATTATCCCTCGTACTTATTCTGGGTGGCGCGGAAGGCCCGACTGGCAGCTTCGACGAAAGCACCGCGACGAGTGACTCTGTAGTGACCACATCGCAGACCACGACCACCACCACCGATACCGCGCTGCGCAGCAAGAAGAATTAGAAAGTCATAGGGCAGACAACTACAACTGAATAGCGGCTCATTGAAACGGGAGGCCCTCAAGCCGCCCGTTTTCGCATCTCCGGACCAGCACCACGGCTCGCGTCATCATAGCGTTTGCCCCAAAACTTTTGCCATAAAGTCAACTTAGCTCGATAATCATCGATATGGACAAAAAGCAAAGTGCCGAAGTTGCCCGGCAGATGCTTCTTTCAGATTTACAATCGCCTGATGAGCTGGTGCGCGTCAGAGCACTAGAATCGTTATGCCCTTGTCGGAATGATTGGGAACTGTTCGAGCAGCACGTTAAGAGCATATCCCGGCTAACAAAGAACAGTTGTCGCTCAACCCGCGCCGGCGCCTTGCACATGCTCGCTGATGCCGCACGCCTACAAAGCATTGAAGACGCCGAATATCGTTTCCAGTCCGTTGAAGATCTGCTCCGCAAAAAACGTCCATCGCTAAAAACTCCAGAGGTGAGGCGCAGTGGTGGATTCAAGAGGCGCAAAGGCAGTTTCGTTCTTCGATAACAGAGAACACAGACCCGCACCACCCCACATTCTCCGCGTCCGATAATACATATTATGTATGTAGTATTCTATAGCGGATATGAGGCAAGCCCCATTTCGCCTCAAAAATAAGGCCAACTGACCAACAGGGATTTTGACACGGAGGTGAACCATGTCCAGACCTCGCGAGCATGCCTCTATCGGAGGAAACAGCCAATCGAATAATCGAGAGACTAAAAGAACGTCTGCCCGGAACGCAGATGTCCTCCTGTC
>JBKPPH010000178.1:0-11229 GCA_046733535.1 Acidobacteriota bacterium | reverse complement strand
ACCGAGCGTCGCACTTCACCACTGCGGGAACCGAGTGACATCTGGCAGCCGTCTGAACAGAAATTACAGGTCGTGATCGTTTGCGCCAGTTCCCACGGTCGCGTTTGGTGACGATAAGTCGCGTCGAGCAGCGTTCCCGTGGGACAGACTTCGATGCAGTTTCCACACTGCGAACAATCGAGCCAGCCGAGATACGTTCCGATAACTGTGTGCGCGCCACGACCGCCGGCTTCGATCGCGTCCTCGCCCATCCACTCATCGCAGACGCGCGTGCATCGTTTGCACAAAATGCAGCGCTGCGGATCGTTCGCCACCATCGGCGAGAGGTATCTTTCGGCGTGATAGTTTTTGCGCTCGGTGAAGCGTTCTTCGAGACCGCCCCAGTCAAACGTCATCTCCTGCAGTTCGCATTCGCCGCCGCGATCGCAGACTGGGCAATCAAGCGGATGGTTCGCGAGCAGAAACTCGGTCATGCCGCGCTGCGCTTTCTCGATCTCCTCGCTCTGGGTCGTGACGATCATGCCGTCGGTGCAGGTGATCGTGCAGGAGGTTTGCAGCTTCGGCATCTTCTCGATGCGGACGAGACACATGCGACACGAAGCCTGCAGCGCGAGGTCGGCGTAATAGCAGAACGACGGAATATCGAAACCCTTTTCGCGGCACACGTCGATCAGGCGCGCGCCCTTCGGCACCTGAAAGTCCTTGCCATTAATCGTAACTTTGATCAGCTCAGTAGACATATTTTTTTCCGCAGATGAACGCGGATCTACGCAGATGAATCATATCTGCGTAGATCCGCGTTCATCTGCGGCTAATAATCTTCTTTTAAAATCCTCGGGGAATCTTTTCATAGCCGACTGAATGGGCCATGCAGCAGCATCGCCGAGCGGACAGAACGATTTGCCCTCGATGTTGTCACAAAGATCGAGTATCAACTGCGCATCTTCCGGTCGACCTTCACCGCTGTCGATCCGTTTGAAAACCTTCACCAGCCAATCAGTGCCTTCACGACAGGGCGTGCACCAGCCGCAGGATTCATGTTTGTAAAACTCAGTCAAATTCTTGGTCGACTCAAAGATGTCAACAGTCTCGTCCATCACGATGAAACCGCCCGACCCAACGCTCGAACCTGCCGCGACGAGTCCCTCGTAATCCATGCGCACGTCTTTTCCGATAATCTGATCGGCGCGCATGATGTACACCGAAGAGCCGCCCGGAATCACCGCTTTGAGCTGCTTGCCGTCAAGCATGCCGCCGCAGTCTTCCATGATGAACTTCTCCATGTCGTCGTAGCCCATCGGCAGTTCGTAAACGCCAGGGCTGTTGACGTGACCGGAGACGGACCAGACTTTCGTGCCGCCACTCTTCTCGGTTCCGAGTTTCTGATACGCCTCGCCCCCCATCTTGATGATGTCGGGCACGGCGGTGAGCGTCTCGACGTTGTTGACGACAGTCGGACACGCATACAAACCGGAGACAGCAGGGAAGGGAGGCTTCATGCGTGGATGACCGCGCAAGCCTTCGAGCGAACTGAGCAGCGCAGTTTCTTCACCGCAGATGTAAGCGCCCGCGCCGGTGTGCGTGTAGATCTCGCAAGCGAACTCAGTGCCGAGAATGTTCTTGCCGACAAGGCCCGCGGCGCGCGCTTCGGCGATCGCGACGTCCATGATGTCGATCAGGTATTTGTACTCGCCGCGCGTGTAGATGTAAGTGGTCTTTGAACTGAGCGCGTACGCGGCGATCAGCATGCCCTCGATAAGCATGTGGGGGTCGCGTTCCATCAGGTAACGATCTTTGAACGTGCCGGGCTCGGATTCGTCGGCGTTGCAAACAACGTACTTCGGCTTCGGCGAGTCCTTCGGCACGAAGCTCCACTTCATGCCGGTGGGAAACCCTGCGCCGCCACGGCCGCGCAGCGCCGACTTCTTCACCTCGTTGATGACGTCGTCCGGCGACATGCCGTCGAGGACTTTCTTGATCGCTTCATAGCCGCCATTACGACGATACACGTCGAGCGACCGCGAGTTCTCGAGATGAACTCGACGCAGTTGCAATGGCTCACATCCGATGGCTTCGATACGCATGAATCAGGGCAGCTTGTCTAATATCTGATCGATCTTTTCCGGCGTCAGGTTCTCGTGATAGTCGAAGTTGATCTGAAGCATCGGCGCGGTGCCGCACGAGCCGAGGCACTCGACCTCAGTCAAAGTAAACTTGCCGTCAGCGGTCGTTTCACCAACTTTGATTCCCAACTTTTGGGAACAGTATTCGGTGATCTTTCCCGCGCCTCTGATCTTGCACGACAGCGTTCGGCAAATTTGAACGTTGTACTTGCCGATTGGCTCGACGTGGATCATCGAGTAGAAGGTCGCTACCTCCCAGATGTCGGTCACACGCAGCTTCAAGCGTCGCGCTAGGTAGAGCACGCCCGGCGGATCGAGATAGCCGCGCTCGCGCTGCACGATGAACATCAATGGCAGAATCGCCGAACGAAGAACCGGATACTTGGCGATGTGGCCATCAATCTCCGCCTCAACTTCCGACGAAAACACCGCCGCCTCAACCCCGAGATCCACGGGCTGCGACAGCGGCTGAATATTTACAATCTGCGTACTCATCTATTTTATAGCCGCAGATTAACGCAAATTACGCTGATCTGCGTTTATTAGCGTTAATCTGCGGCTAAAACTATCGATCAATCTCTCCCAAAACGATGTCGAGGGAACCAATGATCGCCACGATATCCGCAACCATCTCGCCCTCCGCCAACACGGGTAGCGTCGACAGGTTCACGAAACTCGGCCCACGAACGTGAACGCGGTTCGGTTTTGCGCCGCCATCCGACTTCATGTAAACGCCCAGCTCGCCTTTTGAGCCTTCGATCGGCAGATAAACCTCGCCCACAGGCACGTCGAAACCTTCGGCGATGATCAGGAAGTGATGAATCAACGCATCCATGTGACTCTTCATCGCTTCACGATCCGGCAGCACCACCTTCGGCGCATCTGCTTTCACGGAGCCAGGCCGCAAACGCCCGAGCGCTTGCACTGAGATCTTGTGTGACTCTTTCATCTCGCGCATGCGCACCATGTAACGCGCCCACACGTCGCCATCCGGTTCAATCGGCACTTCAAAATCGTACTGCTCGTAACTGCTGTACGGATTCGCCCGCCGGATGTCGATGTTCACTCCACTACCGCGCAGACACGGTCCGGAGAGTCCCCAGTCAATCGCGTCTTCGGCGGAGATGCGTCCAATGCCTTGCGTGCGTCGTTGAAAAATCTTGTTGCCCGTAAGCAGTTTGTGAAATTCGTCGACCGCGCCGGGAAAGTCATTGAGAAACTGTTTGCAACGATTCTCAAAACCCGCCGGGAGATCCATCATCAAGCCGCCGATGCGGAAGTAAGAGGGCGTCAATCGTCCGCCGGAAGCAGCTTCGATCAGATTCAGAATTTTTTCGCGTTCGCGGAAGCAGTAAAAGAAGACCGTCATTGCGCCGATGTCGAGCGCGTGCGTTCCGAGCCAGACGAGATGCGACGCAATGCGCTGAAGTTCACACATCAGCACGCGGATCGTTTGCGCGCGTTCGGGAATCTCGAGGCCGAGCAGTTTCTCGGCAGCCATCACGTACGCGAGGTTGTTGCCGAGCGGATTCAGGTAATCCATCCGGTCGGTGATAACGATCCCCTGCTGGTACTTTTTGTACTCAAACAGCTTCTCCATCCCGGTGTGGAGATAGCCGATGTCGGGCGTGGCTTTCACCACCGTCTCGCCGTCCAGCACCAACTCGAGGCGGAGCACGCCATGCGTCGACGGGTGTTGCGGACCCATCGAGATCGTCATCTGCGTATCGAGGGGCCGATCGACGATTTCAAACTGTGGCGGGATCGTTGCGGAACTCATAAATATCTAACCGCGGATGAACGCGGATCAAAAACACGGATCATTTATTTCAAGCTATAGGGTTCGTAGCCTCGTAACGGAAAATCCTTGCGCAACGCATGTCCCTGCCAATCGTCGGGCAACAGGATGCGGCGCAGATCAGGGTGGCCGTCAAAAATCACTCCAAACATGTCGAACGTCTCGCGCTCGTGCCAATTGGCCGTGCGCCAGACACCCGTCACGCTCGGTAAGTGAACATCTTCTTCGTTCAGCAACACCTTCAACCGGACGCGATGGTATTTAGTCGTTGAAAAAAGATGGTAGTTGATTTCGAAGCGCGGTTCCTCTTCGGGCCCACGATCTGCGCCGCAAATGTCAGAGAGAAAATCGAAGCGCGTTTCGGGGGAGGTCTTCAAAAACGAACACGCGTCGACGATGTGCTCCCGCGGGATGATAATCGTCGTCTCACCAAAAGCATTGATGATTTCACCAATCCATTCCGGGTGCTCATGCTGCAACGCCGCCACTAACGGTGACGGCGCTGCACTTTCGGAACTTGGGGTGGGTTCAGTTGAAGGCGCGATGTTTTCGGGGCCTGCTTGCATCCGCGATGTTTGCTCGACTCTCTACGAAGAACGTCGCCGTTCGTGTCTCGAAGCGATCGTATAAGGCCGCGACTCCGGCAGCGTATTTGACCGGGCAGTTGATCCATCGGTCACAGGCAGAGTGCCCGGCACAACGGCTTCTCGTGCTTCGTCTTCCGGTACGTCTCGACGATCGCGCACGCTCTCCTTCATTACTTTTTCCTGGAGCATCATCACGGCATGAATCAGCATCTCGGGTCGCGGGGGGCAGCCCGGAATGTAAACGTCTACGGGAACGATCTTATCGACACCTTGAACGATGGCGTAGTTGTCGAACACACCGCCCGACGTCGCACACGCGCCCATGGAGATCACCCACTTCGGCTCCGGCATCTGATCGTAGATTCGTCGCAGCACAGGCGCCATTTTTCGCGAGACGCGTCCCGAGACGATCATCACGTCAGCCTGTCGCGGGCTCGCGCGAAAGACCTCCGACCCAAACCGCGCCAGATCGTTTCGAGACGAAGTCGCGTTCATCATCTCGATCGCGCAACAAGCCAAACCAAACGTTGCCGGCCAAAGCGACGACTTCCTCGCCCAGTTAATCAGCGAGTCGAGCTTCGTGGTTAACACCTCGGGTAACGCTTCGGCAATGACATTTTCCAAACCCATTTAAATACTTCCTCACGCCGCCGTGCGCTTCTTCTGCTCAATGCGCCGCGCCTCTAAATCCGCTAACGCTCTTGCCTCAGCTTCTGCTTCACGCCGCGCCCTCTCGCCCCAGTCAAACGCACCCTTCTTCACTACGTAGATGTAGCCGACGAAGAGCAGTCCGACGAAGACCATCATCTCAACATACGCAAACCGGCGCATCGCGTCTCCCTGTGCTGCGAGCGTCTTGAAGACTGCCGCCCAGGGCACCAGGAAGATCACCTCGATATCGAACAAGATGAAAATCATTGCGATGAGGTAGAACTTCACCGAGAAGCGTTCTCGCGCGGATCCGACCGGGTCCTTACCACACTCGTAAGGCATCAATTTCGTTCTCGTTCGCTTACGTTGCCCGACGAATTGAGAAAGGACAACGTTGCCTACGGCGAAGCCGCCGGCCACGATGAACATCAACAGAATCGGCAAGTAGTCGTAAAGACGAAACGGCATTTCAAACAAACCTCACCGGCCGCAGACTGATTCGTATGCGGTCGGCGTCACTCGATCCACGAGATTGAGAATCATTGTACAAGCTGATGCTAGACGAGTTGTTCAAGGGTGTCAAGCAAGCTTTCTCGCGAGGATCAGGCAAGAAAAAATGCTCATTGACCGTGAAAAAATGCTTGTGTTACCGTTCAGGAAAACCCGCTTCGGAGCGGGTTTGGAAAGACCTCTCGATTTCAACCTAAGGACACTGGGGCCGTAAGTCCTCGAAACAGTGATTACCGGATTCAACAGCGATATCGAACATGAGGGCGTTGTCTATCATGTGCAAACCGAGGACAAGGGGCTCGACTCACCGATTATCCTCTCACTCGTCTATGTTGGCGGCACCATTTTGGCGAGCAAGCGTTCGCCTTACCAGGACTTGATCGCCGAGGGTTTTAGCGATGAAGTGCTGGCTGAACGTTTGAAGCGCCAACACAAGCTGATCTGTGCTGCGATTTACTCGGGTCGACTGGACGATCTGAAGCGAATGAGCGGGCGCCGGAAAGATGCGCCGGTTGAGCAGGAGATTGTTGATGAAGCTCCGGCGGAAGTTGAAGCGTCCGCGCCGGAACCTGTAGAAGAGCCTTTCCAGATCGAGCATTGGCCGATCTCGCAGGAGTGGACGCCTCCACCGCCGGCTGAAGAAGTCGCGACTGTTGAAGAAGCTGAACCGCAGGACGAAGTAGTAGAGGAGTCTGCGCCCGCAGAAGAAACGCCGGCCGAGGAGTTGGCGAGTGAAGTTCCTCTTGAAGAGGGCTTAGTGATAACTCTTCTCGACGATGAGGAGTTCTACTCCGGCCATGGTTATACGCTGCGGGTGCATTTACGTAATCACGTTCGAGGCGAAGAGAAGCCGCTGGCGAATGCCGCGGTGTCAGTGAAGATTCTCGGCACGACGTTCAGGCCGTTGATCTATTCGGTGAAGACGGAGATTGACGGAGTGGCGACGGTGGCGACACAGATTCCACATTTCACTTCCGGCCGGGCCGCCGTGCTGATTCGTGCCGTGACGAAGGACCAGGCTGCCGAACTTCGGCGTATCATTCATCCGGCGCACTGAGGGGTTTAGACGGTTGCGTGTTTTCATAAACGGCGAGAGCAAAGAGATCTCCGGCACACCTTCCTTAGCAGAGTTAATCGACCAGCTTGAGCTTCCGGCCGCGCGCATCGCGATCGAACTGAATCGCGAGGTGGTGCGTCGGAGCGCGTGGAGCAGTACTATTCTCCAGCAGGACGATCGAATAGAGATTGTTCACTTCGTCGGTGGTGGGGGCAAATGAAAACAGCAGTTGCAAAAGCAGATCGTGAAAAACTTGTTGTCGGTAGTCGCGCGTTTACTTCGCGGCTGATTATCGGGACAGGGAAGTATCGCACTCATGACGAGATGCGCAGCGCTCATGATGCGTCGGGAGCGGAAATAGTGACCGTGGCCGTGAGGCGTGTGCCACTCGATCGCAGCAGCGAATCTTTTCTCGACTACCTGAATCCGGCGCTTCAGATTCTGCCAAACACCGCCGGTTGCTATTCAGCGGAAGACGCGGTCCGAACCGCACGGCTCGCGCGCGAAGCTTTGCAAACAGATCTGGTTAAGCTCGAAGTCATCGGTGATCAGACTACTCTGTTTCCGGATAACGAGCAGACACTCGAGGCGGCGCGCATCCTCGTTAAAGAGGGATTTGTCGTGTTGCCGTATTTCAACGACGATCTGATCATGGCGAAGAAACTGCTCGACGCCGGCTGCGCGGCGATAATGCCGCTGGCGGCGCCGATTGGATCGGGGCTCGGTGTTCAGAACCCGGCGAACCTGCGCATCATGCGCGAACAGTTGCCGGACGCGACGATCATAGTCGACGCGGGCGTCGGTACAGCAAGCGATGCAGCGATAGCCATGGAGCTTGGCGCCGACGGAGTTTTGATGAACACGGCGATCGCGGCGGCTGAAGATCCGGGGAAGATGGCGACGGCGATGCGGCTGGCGATTGAGGCGGGGAGATTGGCGTATCTCGCGGGTCGAATGCCGAAGAGATTGTATGCGAGTGCGTCGAGTCCGTTGCAGGGAGTGATTCGCTAGGTTGAATTAGACAGGATTAACACGATGATTCAGGATGTACAGGATTCTTGTTAATCCGGAAACACCTTGTTAATCCTGTCCATTAGCGGAAGAGGTAGCGGGATCTTTTCCTGTTCACGCATTACTCGATCACCAAGCTCAGTCGTTGATATTGTCGGATATGCTCCACCCTTCACCCGCAAACAACGGGCTTCTACCAGCGCATCAACATAAGATTGGACCTCGTCCTGGGCCATCTCCTTCAGCAAGCCATACGTCGACAACTCATTCAGACGCGCAGTGAGCACTTGCTTGGCTGCCGAACCACGTAGAGTAGAAACCAGCATCGTCTTACCAAAACGCCCATTCATGCGCTTCGCGCACGCGAGGATTTTTCGCACGCGCAGCAATTCGTCGTCGGTGAGTGTGCGTGGAGAAAAGTCGACGGGCACGGAAGGAGCAGGCGGCGCCCCAGTTGTTTTTGGCCGGCAGTTACCACACGTGCCGCATTGCCGCTCATGATGACGGTCGCCGAAGTAGTTGAGGATGTGAGCGCGGTAACAATAGTCTGTGTAGCAGAAGTCGATCATCTCGCGAAGCTTCCGCCGCTCGAGGTCGGCGCGTCGCGAAACGTCTCGGGGTTCGATACGAAGCTGCTTCGCGGGCACGCTGTCGAGCATGATTATGCTGCGGCTTTGTCGTGACTTGCGGTCCTCGCGATTTGCCGCCGTGCGTTGAATGTGACCCGCACGTTCGAGCACGTACAGCGCGGATTGCACCGCCATCTCGTTTCCCGTGCTAATGCGCGACGCGATCTCAGCCGTCGAGAGTTCGATGCGTCTCAACTTCGTTACTGCCAGCGTGTCGTAGACCTCTTTGATTACCTTGAAGTCAGGATACGAGCCTTCGATAAAGAAATCGTGCGTGTTCTTGTCGGCGTAATTGAAGAGCAACACGCAGGTTGACGGCAGCCCGTCGCGGCCGGCGCGCCCGATCTCCTGGTAGTAGGCTTCGATCGAGCCGGGCATCTGGTAGTGGACCACGAAGCGGATGTCCGGTTTGTCGATGCCCATGCCGAACGCGTTCGTGGCCACGATCATCTGCGTGCGGCCGCTCATGAAGCTGTCCTGCGCCTTGATCCGAACCGAATCAGGCATGCCTGCGTGGTACGTCGAGACGCTCAGGCCGGCGGTTTGCAGTTTCGCTCCGACTTGCTCCACAGCTTTTCGCGTCGTCGTGTAAATGATTCCCGAGCCGGGCTGCCTCTTCGCGAGTCGACTGATGTGTGTGATCTTCTGGCGTTCCTTCTCCGTGTGAACAACTTCGATTGAAAGATTGGGACGATCGAAACCGCTGACGAACGTCTGCGGCTCTTTGAGACCTAGCTGTTGAATGATGTCGGAGCGAACGTACGGAGTCGCGGTGGCGGTCAGCGCGAGAGTTTGAACGCGTCCGAGGGAGCCGATCACGCTTCTCAAGCGCAGGTAATCGGGACGAAAGTCGTGTCCCCACGTTGAAATGCAGTGAGCTTCGTCGACTGCAAAAAGCGAAACCGGGATCGACTGCAAAGCCGCGTTGAAGCGACTGCTCCGAAAACGTTCGGGAGCGATGTACACCAGCTTCTGTTCGCGCCGACGCAGCGACTCGATCCGCGCGCGTTGTTCTGACTCTGAAATGGAACTGTTGATGAACGTGGCCGGGAGTCCACGCGCGCGCAGTGCGTCCACCTGATCTTTCATCAATGCGATGAGAGGCGACACGACGAGCGTGACTCCGTCGAGAACCATGGCGGGGAGCTGGTAACAGAGAGACTTGCCGCTTCCGGTCGGCATGACGACGACGGCGTCTTTGCCTTGCAGAATTGATCCAATCACCTCGCGTTGGCCTTCGCGAAAGTCGTCGAAGCCGAAGTGCTTTTGGAGCGAAGAGACAGCATCTGCGAGAGAGTGCATGCGCGAGTCTATAACACGAAATTTACAGATCCGTGAACACCGATTCTAAGGATCGGTGCAAATCCGCGGCAAAAAGTTTGTGTTTTTCGGATTAGGCGACCCCGCGATGAAATCAAGAGCGTTGTTGCGCGTGTCGGTACAACCATTCGCGGCACGTAGCAAAGCGTTTGTATTGCTGGCGGCTGCGGCGGGCGCGGCGCCTTTGAAACAGTTCGCTGTGCTGCCGTAACCGACGAAGTCGACGACATTGGAGTCGTTAGGACAGGCGCCGGTCAGCGGGGTCGAAGTCTTCACGAGTGCCACTTTGCCCGAAGTCGCGGCCATTGAGATGGTGCCGGTGGCGTCGGGCGTTGGCAAAGAGATCCCGTTAGTGCCTCCTGAACTTTCCTGAATCAAGTAGTACTGTCCCGGTAACAGCGTTACGGGTGTGAGTGGCGTCACTGACCACGTCGAGGCTGTGGCGCTCGCATACTGCACAGACCAGCCGGCGAGATTCACTGAGGAAGTACTGTGGTTGAAGATTTCGATGAAATCGTTTCGGAGCGGCGCGCCTGAGTTTCCGCCGCCGCCGTAAATCTGGCTGATTACGAGCTTCGGTGATGAATCGGGTGATGGCGTCGGAGTCGGCAGCGGAGTTGGTGTCGGGCTCGGAGATGGTGTCGGAGCCGGAGTGGGAGTAGTTGTCGGTGTCGCAGTCGGTGTGGGCGTTGGCGTTGGCGTAGGCGCACTCCCTCCGATCACAAGCGACACCGGATTGCTTTGCACACCATCGGCAGTAACGACGAGTGTAGATCTTCCTGCGCCGCTTAACTCAGCCGGTACGAGGATGTGGATCTCGTCGAGTCCGGCGAGTCGAGCGGCGGCGACTGTCTCGACTAACGTGGAGCGTCCGCGGATCGTGACGGATACGTTCTTCGCCCCGACAACGCCCGTCGTAAAAATCGACAGTCTTAACTGCCGCTGCGAAGGATCAAAAGGCCCGGGCGTAATCTTGTCCGCATCGAGAATGACTCCATCGCCACGGCCATCACCGGTAACCGTGAACACTCCGGGAGCTGCGTTAGAAATACTCGCTTCCGCCTTTGACGAGAACCCGTCTGCGTTAGTTACCACAAACTCTGCCGGTCCATTTGATAAACCCTGCGGCACGACGAACACGACTTCTTCAGACGATGCATAAAACACGCGCGCCTGTTCTCCGTTTACTTTCACGGTCGTTCCAGCAACTGTCAACGGCGGATCTTCACCGGCGAAACTCGCCTCTTCCGATCTGCACGCCAGCGCACTACCACGCATCGTCGCAATGCTTCCAGGCGCGATCTTTGTGCGTTCGGGCTCACGTCCCTGTGCGGCAGCGTTGAGAACGGTTGCCACACCAAACTCCGGACGCGGCGCAATCGACGCTACATAAATCTCGCTATTGTTTCGCAGGTCATCATCGCTAACAGGCCCGGAAAGAACACGTGGAAAATTGAACGCGATGCTTGAACCGTCGAAATTGAGCGAAGAGACAACTTCGGCAGTCGCCGACGACGGCGCATTTGTGATCTGCTGCACCTGA
>JBKPPH010000177.1:0-8852 GCA_046733535.1 Acidobacteriota bacterium | reverse complement strand
GTTCAGCTTCTCGATCACGATCACAACTTTCTTTCCAACTCTCGCGCCCGCGAATGCGAGTTCAATGAACTCTTCGTCCTTGAAACCGTTGAGGACGAGCAGGCTGTCAGCGGGCTGTTCGAGCGCGAGCGCGGCGTAGAGCTCGGGTTTCGAGCCGGCTTCCAGTCCGAAGTCATAACGAGAACCTTCGCGCAGGTATTCCTCGACGACCGCGCGCTGCTGGTTTACCTTCATCGGGTAAACACACATGTGCGCTCCCTGGTACTCAAACTCTCGAATCGAGCGGCTAAAAGCGCGCTGAAGTTTTCTTACTTGAGCTGCGACTAACTGCGGAAAGCGCAGGAGAACGGGCGCGGTAATGCCGCGTTTGGCAAGGTCGTCAATGATCTCTTTCAAGTCCGCTGTGCGGGGATCTCCCTCGACGGGGCGGACGATCAGATTTCCCTTCCGGTTTACATCGAAGTAGCCAGCGCCCCAGTTTTCGATTCCATAAGTTTCGAGCGTTTGCTCGATTGCCGTGGTCAATTAGCGGTCTCCTGGCTTAGAAGTAAAACTTGATCGATATGAATTCCCATAGCTAAAACACAGATGTACATTTTTCCGGTCGAGTTGCGGAGTTGTGTTGGGTGGAACGCTTTAGCCGCGCAATGTAACAGAAAACGTCCATTTTGGTCTATAACTTTTTACGGCAAATCCGTCCCCAGATTACACGGATTTTTACGGCAATCTGTGCATTCTGTGGATAAAGTTTTCCAGTTTCCTCTTGACACGAAATTAACGGTGCCTATAATGGCAGTTTTTTACGCGGCTACTCCTTCAATGCGGTACGACTGTTTTCCTAGAGTCGTTAAGCACCCGATCATACTTCGCACCAAACATCACGCCGGGGCGAAGAGCACCCCCAACACTCCCTTAATGTTTAGGAGATCACATGAACCCTAAGACTGTCTTGAAATTCGCTTCCGACCAGGGCGCTAAATTCGTCTCTGTCCGTTTCACGGATTTACCAGGCTCCTGGCAACACCTTACCTTTCCAATCGCCGAACTAGGGGAAGACCAATTCGAAGACGGCTTCGGTTTCGATGCGTCTTCAATTCGTGGCTGGGCTGCAATCCACGAGTCAGACATGCTGCTCGTGCCCGATGCCACGCGCTTCTGGATGGATCCGTTTGCGGAACAGCCTACGCTTTGCTTAATCGGCAACGCCGTCGATCCCATAACAAAAGAAGGGTACGCCTTCGATCCGCGCTCGGTTGCACAGCGCGCCGAAAGCTACCTCAAATTCACCGGACTCGCCGACACCGCTTACTTCGGTCCTGAAGCCGAGTTCTTCGTGTTTGATTCAGTAAAGTTTCATAACGACCAGCAATCCGCCGGCTTCTCGATCGATTCTGATGAAGCACACTGGAACAGCGGCCGCGACGCAAACGAGTTTGCCGGTTCGAACCTCGGTTATCGAATTCGTGCCAAGGAAGGTTACGTTCCCTGCGCCCCGACTGATTCGTTAACCGATTTGCGTTCCGAAATCTCATTGACGCTGGCGAAGTGTGGCGTGACTGTCGAATGTCATCACCACGAAGTGGCGACTGCGGGCCAGTGTGAGATCGATTTTCGCTACTCAACGATGTTGGGGACAGCCGATAATCTTCAAATATTTAAATATGTAGTTCGCAATACTGCACACCAGTTTGGGAAATCGGCGACGTTCATGCCGAAGCCACTGTATGGCGATAACGGATCGGGAATGCACTGTCACCAATCGTTGTGGAAGGGTGAGAAACCGCTCTTCTCCGGCGACGGGTATGCAGGGCTTTCCGACACCGCTCGCTATTACATCGGCGGCTTGTTGAAACACGCTGCCGCGGTTGTCGCTTTCGCTGCCCCGACGACGAACAGTTACAAACGTCTCGTGCCGGGTTTTGAAGCCCCAGTGAATCTCGCGTATTCGGCTCGCAACCGTTCGGCGGCGATTCGCATTCCGATGTTCTCGACGAATCCGAAGTTGAAACGGCTCGAGTTTCGTCCGCCCGATCCGTCGTGCAACGCGTATCTCGCGTTTTCGGCGATGTTGCTGGCGGGACTTGATGGTGTTCAGAACCGGATCGATCCGGGTGATCCACTCGAGAAGGACATCTACGATCTGTCGCCGGAAGAATTGAAGGACGTTCCGACTCTGCCGGGTACGTTGGACGATTCACTGAAAGCGCTCGAGGCAGACCATGACTTTCTTTTGAAGGGCGACGTGTTCAGCCCGCAACTGATCGAGCGTTGGATCAACTACAAACGCGATCGCGAGATCACCCCGATGCGAATGCGGCCGCACCCGCTGGAGTTTTCGCTCTACTACGATATTTAGGCCACAGATGAACGCGGATGAACACTGATCAGTTAAAATCAGTGTTCATCCGTGGCCACAATGCCTAAAAGCGAAACGAACCTCGAATTTCTCCTTCGCGATCTGCCGGATCAGAATGGCGCCCGCCTCTTTCTCGAGCGGCTGGCGAAAGAGCAGCCGCGCGCACACCAAAATCTACTGAAACAACCGGCGTTGCTTTCCGACGTTCTCGCGCTTGCTGCGTGGAGTCCGTTGCTGGCGACGACGATCGAGCAGAACCCGGAATATCTCTCCTGGTTATCGCGCGAGCGTGCCGATCCGCGTGTCAGAACGCGCGACGAGTTCAAAGAGTCGCTCGCACGTTTCGCTCTCACCCATTCTTCGCTTAATGCGCAGTTGTTGTTCGCGCGGTTTCGACGACGCGAGTTGTTGCGCACTTACCTGCACGACATTCGCCGCGCGCAAACGCTCGTCGAAACGATGGAGGAGTTGTCGAACCTTGCGGATGCGATTCTGGATTACGCGCTCAGTCTGGCGCGCCAGGATCTCGACAATCGTTACGGTCTACCGCGGCATGTTGACGAACGAGGTCGCAGCGCGACTGCTGAGTTCTGCGTAATCGCGCTCGGGAAACTCGGCTCGATGGAGCTCAACTACGCTTCCGACATCGATCTGATCTTTCTTTACTCAGACGAGGGAAGAACAGCCGCGACAGGTGAACGCGGTGAAGTCACGAATCGCGAGTACTTCGTCAAACTCTCTGAGACGCTCGCACGATTGGTTGGCCAATCGGGAGGTGAGGGCGCGCCGTATCGTGTCGATTTGCGACTTCGTCCGCACGGCCGCGACGGCGCGCTTGCCTGCTCGTTGCAGGAAGCGACGCGCTACTACATGCAATCCGCGCAGGACTGGGAACGGCAGACGTTGATCCGTTCGCGTGCCGCAGCCGGTTCGGCGGAACTGTTTTCAAATTTCAAAGACGCGGTTACGCCCGCTGTCTTTCGGCCCAACGTTTCGGTGAGCGGAGCGCTTGCAAGTGTTCGATTGGCGAAGCAGAAGATCGACAGGCAAGTCGAGCGGAAGAGCGGTTTCAACGTGAAGCTCGGCCGCGGCGGCATTCGCGAAATCGAGTTCATCGCGCAGGCGCTTCAGTTGGCCCACGGCGGTCGCGACGATTGGTTGCGCGTGCCGCACACTCTGGTGAGTCTCGGCAGGCTTGCCGATCGCGGTTTCATCACACAACCGGAACGCAGCGCGTTGTCGGACGCTTACTACTTTCTGCGTTATCTCGAACACCGGCTCCAGATGGAGCATGGCCTGCAAACGCACACCGTGCCTGAAGCAGCAGAGGCGCAAGCACTCGTCGCCCGTCGCATGGGTTTCAAGGAAGCAAGATCCTTCGCCGCTGCTTTGAAAGCGCACACGACGAATGTGCGTAACACTTACGATCGGCTGTTCTCCGACGTCGAAACCAGCACGGAGGTCGTTGCCGGCGACGCTCCCGCCGATCTCGACAGAGTCGATAAAGACACGGCGCTGGCATTGGTGTCAGCCCGCGTGTTCGCAGCGTACATGACTGAACGAACAAGGGGATTGCCAAATCGACTGCTCGCGCTCGCGAACAAATCACTCAATCCGCATCGTGCGCTGGTCCAGACGGCTCGTATCGCCGCTTCACTCGAAAAAACCGATCGCCCGGTAGCAATTACGGAAGCCAATCTCGAAGCGCTGTTGCAACTCTGCGGTTCCTCCGAGTCGTTCGCGGAAATGATCGCGGCGAACCCGGCGTTGATTACGGCGCTTGGTGCGTCCGCGACCGCGTCGCTGCGCCGCGACTATCGCGCAATTCTTCGCTCCGCGATCGACGGCGAGCGAAGTTTTCCGGCAGAACTCGCCGCGCTGCGTTTGCAATGGGCGGAGTTGATCGCCGAGATCGGCGCACTCGACGTCTCACACGAGCTCTCGATTTCCGAGACCAACAATTTACAAACGGACCTCGCGACCGCGAGCATGAACGTCGCGTATCTAATCGCGCGGCGTGAGATGGCGCGGCGGTATGGTTCATTCAGCGGCGGTCCGCGAGTGGCGTTTTACGGTTTGGGACGTCTCAGCACGGGCGGCATGGATTACGGATCCGATCTCGACATTCTGATCACTTACGATTCGCTCGTTCCGTCGCCGATAAAGACGTTAACACAGGACGAGACATACTCGCGGCTCGTGGAGTTTATGATCGCCGCGCTTTCGAGCATCACGAGAGAGGGTTATCTCTACCGCGTCGATTTGCGTCTGCGGCCGCACGGAAAGAATGGACCACTCGTCACCAGCTCGGAAGGTTTTCTCGATTATCTGCGAGACGAAAGCGCGCCGTGGGAATGGCTCGCGTACGTCAAACTGCGCTCAGTCGGCGGCGATCATGAGATGGGAAAGATGGTCGAGACACACGCACGCCATCGCATACATGCGAACGCTTTGCGACTCGATCCGAAAGAGTTGAAGACGGTGACGCGGCATGTCAGAGATCGGCTCGAAAAAGAGAAGGGTGGACGCGGCAGAAAGGCAGGGATTGATATCAAGTACGGGCCGGGCGGAATGCTTGATGTGTATTTTGCCGTGCGCTATTTGCAGTTGCGCGATGAAGTGCCGGACGAAGGTGAAGATCGATCGACGGCGTTTACTTTGGAGCGACTGCGCGAGGAAGGTTCGCTTACCGAGGATGATTGCGCGACGTTGACGAACGGTTACAGCTTGTTGCGTTCGCTCGATCACAACTTGCGATTGATTGTCGGGCGCTCGACGCGTCTGCCGGATCCGAACCACGTTACGGCGCGTGATGTTGCGCGACGCATGGGCTTTGGATCCGTTGACGAGCTACAGCAGACGCTCGGCGAGCAGATGCGCGCAATCCGCGAAGCTTACCTTCGAATCGTTTTGTAGGGGCGGCCCTCCGTGGCCGCCCCTCCGTCGAAACGATTCAGCGAAGGGGCGGCCACGGAGGGGCCGCCCCTACAACTACACTCACGCATTAACAGCGCCCCGGTCTGTGTGTTCCCACCAACACCGCGTGCACCAGCGATGATTGGCCTGGCGTTCTGCGAGCGGGTAGCGCGCCGAAAGCGGCAGTCGCTTCACCACCTCGCGCTCTTCGTCAGTCAGTTCACTCCACCCTTTGAGCCCGGGTTTTTCGCAACGCGGGCAACTCTGCTTACTACTCATAATAAATAGATATTTACTACCAAACAGTCCTCGTGTAACTTAGCAATGGAGAGACGGGAAACCAAGTCGTCGTCACCTCGCATCAATGTCCTGGAAAAACGGTTAACGGAGAACAAATGTTTCGAATCAAAGCCTCGTACGCAGATCAACTGGAATTACGGACGACCGTCGAACGGGCCCGTGAGTTTTTTGGCGAGCTCCGTAATTTCGCGGATCTGATGCCGGGAATCGAGGGGATACGCAAAGAAGCCGGCGGCATCATGCGTTGGATGGTACGCACTGAAGTGCCCGTCATCGGCGCTGTTGAGGCGTCGTTCACCGTGGAGAAGACGGAAGATTCGCCCCAGCGTCTCGAATGGTCACCGGCGCGCTCTGAGATGAAGAACTACCTGCGCTACGCGGCAGCGTTTGAAGAGCGCGGGCACAAAGTGCTGATCAAGATCGTCCAGCACGTCGAGCTACGACGACAACACGCGAAGGACCTGCATCGCTTTGCGATACTGGTTGGCGAGAGCGCGATCAGCGCCGAGATGCAGAAACGCGTCCGCGAGATGATCAAAACATTCCTCGAACGCGCGCGCGTAAAACTCGAAGCCGAAGAATCCCTCGACTCAGAAGCAATGCTCGACTCGCCCGCTTAAGATCCGCGTTAAATCCGTGCTTTGATCGGTGTCATCCGCGGTTAGTCTTCCTTTCGGCGTCCGTAACTGATCAGGTTCGCGAACATCCGATACCCACCTGGCAATCCCGCCCGCAGTTGTCGATACCAAACAAAACTCGTGTAGATGTAGTTACCCCTACCGTAAGGCGCCACGAGCAGTCCGCCGCGTAGCTGCGGCTCGCCCTTGTCGTTCGTCGCGAGGATCGCGGTGTAGTGTTGGTCCCACTCGCGCGGGAAATACAGTCCTCGTTCCTGCACCCAATCCGCAAAATCCTTCTGCGTGATCCGGTTGGGAAAGTTGAGCAGCGGATGCCGCGGTTGCAGAAACACAACCGGCGCATCTTCTTCCGTCACGCGCTCGTCGCCGACGGTGATCGGATACGGCGCGAGCTGTGGCCGCCGTTCGTTGGGATTCCACTCGTTCACGCGATGATAGAACACGAGCAGCGTCCCGCCGTCTTCGACAAACTTCACCAGTCGATTATTGATCGGGATTAGATCCTGATGCGCTTCGTAGCCGCGGTTGTCGATGATGATCGTGTGAAAGCCTGACAGATCCGACTTCGCAATCTCGTCGACCGTTAACTGCTTCGCGTCGACACCTAACGCTGCCAGCGCGCGCTGCAACGTTTCGTCGGAGCTCGGCAGGTAGCCGACCTTGCGTCCGTTCACAACCACGGCATCTGCATAGACCAACGGAATGTTTCTCTTCGCGATCGGCTCTTTCGGGTTCGGCAGATCGACGATGACGGCAACGTTCGAGCCCTGAGTCTGTTCGGTCAGCGGTAACGCCGTGCGGACGACGAGATTCTGAGTCGAGGATTCGCCGGGACGCAGACTTATCTCGCGTCCACTCTCCAAACTCTGGCCACGTACTCTCAACAGCCCACGGAAGTCTTTCCGGAGGTGGTTTTTCACCGTGATCGTGAAATCGAGTGGCTTCTGAGAAGTGGCCGGCGTGCTGACGTATGGCGAGGGATCGACGTCGACGATTTCAACTGCCGGCGCGACCTCTCTTCGGGTTTCGTTCTCAATCAAAAACGACGCACCTTCGATCGAGAGTTCGGCTTCGACTTTCAGCGGTTCACCAAACAAGCGGCCATCGTAAAGATGTTCCGACGACGGCACGGTCAAGCTCGTCGTCTTCGGTGTAACGACCTTTACTTCCGCGGACGTTTCCGTGCCAGGAAGGATCTTTTCGGCAGCATCAAGAGTTTTGTCCACGCCGAGGCCGTGAAAGCGCAGTTGCTTGATTCGAACCTCGCCGACGCCGCCGTTTGAAACCACGGCTGCGAGTTGAGACTCTTCGCCGGGAACGAGGGCAGAGCCTTCCTCGCTCAAACTCACCGATACGCCGCTGGCGGTTGCGAGCGCATTGTCGAGTCGCAACGCCATGAGTTTGAATCGTTGTGGATCGAGATCGAAGACTTCTTTCGGCACAGTGTACTTACCCTGCCGGTGTGCGTTGAGCAGCGCCACCAGCACTTCGAGACGGCGATCGACGAGCTCCGTCAACGGTTTGCCTTCAACCGTGGGCGCGACCAGCTTCGCAGCAACGGCTTCAGGCAAAGTTAGACCATCAAGCGGTGTTTTCGCGTTTGCAGGAAGAGGAGGCGCAGATTGAACCTGGCGTACAAGGCTGTAACGAATCTGACGAGCGCCGCCGGGCGGGACTGTCTTGGGCCATGGCCCCTGCGTCGCGTGCTTGTGCAGGCCTTCGAGTGCTTGTTGCGCGTAAGTAACGCCGCGGACCGGATCGGTTTCGTTTGGATCAATCGTAAAAGATTGCGGTTGAGCTTCGGTGCTCGACGGCGTTGCCGCCTGGCCGCGTGAACGAACGAAAAGTCGCTTCACCTGCCACGTGCCTGCCTGCGCAAGTTGTTCGGGAAACTGTTTCGGATCGGCGGCGGCGTCGAATGCTTGCAAAACTGTGCGGCCGGTCGCCTGGTGATGGCCGTGACCGCTCGTCGTGTCGTGATTGGTGATGATCACATCGGGACGAAGCAAACGAATCTGTAACACCATGCGGCGCAGGAGCTCTCTTTCACCCCACACGCGAAACGTCTCTTCAGCCGACTTCGAAAAACCAAAATCGCGAAAGCCGAGGAAGTGTGGTTCGGAGCCTTGCACTTCAGCGGCGGCCATCGTTTCGCGCGCGCGTATCACGCCGAGTTCTTCGTAGAGCTGAGGTCCGACCGCGTTCTGCCCGCCTTCGCCAAACGTCGAGAAGAGAGAGACGGTGTGAACTCCGTATTTGCGACGAAGCACAGTCAACGTGCTGCCGTCTTCGTCGTCCGGATGCGCGGCGACACACATGACGGTCCATGGGTTCGTGAGATCGAGCAGCGCCTGGTGCAGCTCTGCTTTATCAAGCTTCTCCGTCGCAACGGTATCCTTGGCTACTTGCGCTTTCGAATATTGAAACGGAAGCAGTAGAACAACCAGCAGGAGAGCTAAATATTTTCGTATGTGTTGAACTCTCATCACTCTTCTAATCCGGTGAAAATCGTGTTTATCTTCTTTCTAACTTACCTGCCACAACCATGCTGATCGAAATGATCACAATCAACACCACGCCGTACGCGGCTGCCGCACCGAGATTGAAATCCCGCAACTCAGATGCGATTGCGATCGAAATGG
>JBKPPH010000176.1:0-20561 GCA_046733535.1 Acidobacteriota bacterium | reverse complement strand
CTCTCGCTCGGGGAGTTACATGGCTACGGGATCATTCAGCGCATTCGCCAACTGTCTGACGAGATGCTCAACGTAGAGCAGGGATCGTTGTACCCGGCGCTCTATCGTATCGAACAGAAAGGCTGGGTTTCGGCGCGATGGGACGTGCACGAGACCGGACGTGAGGCCAAGTTTTACAAACTGACGCGGACAGGCCGCAAACAGCTCGAGACGGAGGAAGCCAGTTGGGACCGGCTCGTGCTCGCGATCGCGAAGGTGCGACAGGCCACATAAAACATCAGCCAGAGGGTTACAACAAGGTAGACGAAGGATTTATTCAAATGAAGTGGTTCAACATACTGCGGGATCGGCTGCGTGCACTGCGGCAGCGAGAAACGGTCCTGAATGACATCGATCGCGAGATGCGCTCGCATCTGGAGTTGCAAGTCGAAGCAAATATCAAGGCGGGAATGTCGCCGGGGGAAGCACGAGAAAAGGCAATGAGAAGTTTCGGGAACGTGAACCGGGCCGTCGATGCGGCTTACGATGTAAAGGGCGGCGGAGTGTTTGAAACGCTTATGCAGGACATTCGCTACGGCATTCGCATGCTCGCCAAACACAAATCGTTCACCGCGATTGCCGTGATCACGCTTGCGCTGGGCATCGGCGCTAACACAGCGATCTTTTCAGTCGTCAATGAACTGCTTCTGCGCCCACTTCCCTACGGCGATCCGGAACGGATCGTGATGTTGTGGGAAGTGACACCCGAAGGCCGGCACCAGAACACCACTTCGCGCGCCAACTTTCGCCGCTGGCGCGAACAGAGCACGAGTTACGAGAACGTTGCCGCCTTCACGGACCAACGTCTTAACCTGACCGGCAGTGGAGAACCGGAAGAACTTTCAGTGCAGTTTGCCACAGCGGAATTTTTCAAAGTGCTGGGAGTCGATCCTCTGTTCGGTCGAACGTTTTTACCCGAAGACGATAAACCCGAGAGTCCTGCCATCGCCGTTCTCAGCTATGGTCTGTGGCAGAGGCGCTTCGGTGGACAGCCCAACATCATTGGTCAAACGATAACCCTCAATGCTTTTAAATTCACGATCGTCGGCGTGATGCCGCCGAATTTTCAGTTTCACATCAAACAGCGATCCGGGACAGGCCGTCCCGCAGAACTTTGGACGGTGTTGCCGATGCCCACCGGACCAGGTGTAAACGAACGAGGCCGGTTTCTTTCCGCGGTGGGTCGATTGAAGCCGGGGGTTACGCGGGAGCATGCCGAGGCGGAGCTGCGTACGATCGAAGCGCGCTTGTCCGATGAGGCGCCGCAGTTCAATAAAAACTACTCGGCGGAAGTACTGCCGCTGCGCGAACAATTCTTCGGCAACGTTCGACGCCCCTTGTGGTTGATGCTCGGCGCGGTCGGGTTCGTTTTGCTCATCGCATGCGCGAACGTCGCGAACCTGCTGCTCTCGCTCGCCACGTCACGCGAAAAAGAGATTGCCGTTCGCGCTGCACTCGGCGCGCGCCGCGGACGAATCGTCAGGCAGTTGTTGACTGAGAGCCTGCTGCTCGCGCTGCTCGGCAGCGTGCTCGGACTCGGACTCGCCTGGCTCGGCATCAAGGCACTGATGCTGATTAGCCCGCGCGATCTCGTGAGTCTACAAACCGTCAGCTTGAACACGACTGTGCTGCTTTGGACGCTCGGCGTATCTCTGTTGACGGGAATAATTTTCGGGCTCGCGCCAGCGCTGCACATTTCACGACTCAATCTCAACGACTCACTCAAAGAGGGCGGCAAGTCAGAGTCGGGCCAGGCGAGCGGAAGCCGTCGGTTGCGCAACGCCCTCGTCGTTTCCGAAATCGCGCTTGCCGTTGTACTGCTTGCCAGTGCGGGGTTGCTGATTAGAAGCTTTGTGCGTCTGCAACAAGTTGATCGCGGATTCGAAACGGACAACATTCTTTCGATGGTCATCCGGCTACCGGAAGCCAAGTATCAACAAGACCCTCAGCTCGTTACTTTCTTTGCTCAGGCGCTCGATCGGATCCGGCAGTTGCCGGGCGTTCGGTCGGCAGGCATGGTTAACCACCTGCCGCTGTATGGCGGCCTCGGTTCTAACACCGGTTTCAAGATTCTGGGCCGGCCGGAGCCGCCGCCGGGACAAGGTCCGGGCACTGACGTCCGCGTTGTCGATGCGGGATACTTCCCGACGATGGGCATTCCCCTGCTGCGTGGTCGCAACTTCTCAGACCTCGAACTCAAAGAACCGAAGCACGTGATACTGATCAACGAAGTGCTGGCGCGAAAGTATTTTGCGGATGAAGATCCGATTGGAAAGCGCCTCGACGTTGCGATGTTTGAGAAGCCGACGCCCGCGGAGATCATCGGAGTTGTCGGCAACGTAAGGTACGACAGTTTGATCGATGAGTTACCACCGGCGGTTTACTTCCCGCATCCGGATCTTGCTTATTCCTTCATGACGCTCGTCATTCGCACTGACGGCGAACCGTCGGCAATCGCGCCTGCGGTACAGCGAGAAATTCGCGGGCTCGATCCGAATCAACCGATTTCCGACGTGCGCACAATGAACCAGGTGATGTCTGAATGGGTGGCGCGATCTCGTTTCAACACGCTGTTGCTGGCACTCTTCGCCGCACTCGCCACGTTGTTGTCGGCCGTCGGAATCTTCGGCGTGATGAATTATTCGGTCGCATTGCGCACTCGTGAGATCGGATTGAGACTCGCAGTCGGCGCGCAGCCGCGACAAGTGTTGCTCCTGATCCTGAAACAAGGGTTCGTGTTGACGATTGTCGGCGTTGTGTTTGGACTCGCGGCCGCATTCGCGCTCACTCGTTTGTTATCAGGACTGCTGTTTGGAGTTACGGCAGTTGACGTGACGACGTTCACGACAATCTCGTTAGTGTTAGTAATCGTGTCACTGCTGGCGTGTTATTTACCGGCGAGACGGGCCATGCAGATCGATCCGCTGAGCGCGTTGAGATACGAGTAGTTGTTTTAGACAGGATGGACAAGATTTTTCAGGATTACATGTAAATCCTGAAAAATCTTGTTCATCCTGTCCGAAAATACTGTTACGCTTTGCGCCCGATGGCCACCCTGGAACAGACGGGCGAGTGGAGTCGGACCGCGGGATCGAAGCTCGGCTGGCTCATTGCCGGTCGCCTCGCCGTCGCACTGCTGCTCAGCGTCGTCGGAACGCTTTGGACCGGAGCAGGTGAAGCGCCGCAGTCGATCAATAAAAGTCTCGGCCTGCTCACGATCGTCGCCTGCCTCACGATTCTCTACGCACTGATCTTTCGTCTCTCCAGAAACATTCTCGCTCAGGCGAGGTTCCAACTCACCGTCGACGTTCTACTTGTCACGTGGCTGGTTTGGGATTCCAACGTTATCCAATCGCCCTACTTAGCGCTTTACATCGTCATCATCGCCATCTCGAGCCTGTTTCTTGGACCACGCGAAGCAGTCGTCACGTCGGTCGGATGCGCGGTCGCATTCACCGCCTGCGCCCTTCAAATCACAGGCCTCACCGGACAAACGGATCCAGCGAAGCTGGTCGGCGGATCTTTATCGCAAACTGTTCAATGGGTCGGACTCTTCAACGTCTCGTTTTTCGTAGTCGGACTACTCTCCGCGCGACTCGCCGAACGACAGTCGCGGTCCGACGTGCGGCTGCTCGCCGCAACGCAATCACTCGCCAACTTGCGCGCCCTGCACGAGCGCATCGTCGCCTCCATTCGTTCCGGGCTCGTGACCACCGATCTCGAGGGTCGTATTTTTTCTTTCAACGCGGCGGCACAGGAGATCACCGGCTATCAGGAAGAGGCGATCCGCGGCAAAGACGCATCGATTCTTTTCGGCGAGATGAAGGAACACATCGCCGAGACTCTTCGCGCTCGCGAGACCGGTGAGCGAAGCCCGCGCTTCGAAACGAACTGTCTCACATCAGAGGGCATGCGCCTGCGGCTCGGCTACAACATCTCGCCGCTATCGTCTGAGTCAGGCCAAACCACCGGCATGGTGATCACGTTCCAGGATTTGACGCATGTGCGAAGTCTCGAGGAGACATCGCGGCGCCAGGATCGTCTCGCGGCAATTGGACGCATGGCGGCTTCGATTGCTCACGAGATTCGAAACCCACTCGCCGCCATGCGCGGTTCGATCCAAATGCTGCGTTCCGAGATGGACAACGACTCATCGCAAACCGAACTGATGGAGATCATTCTGCGTGAGTCTGATCGACTGAACCAGATCATCACTGACTTCCTCAACTACGCTCGGCCTCGCTCCCTTACCCAGGCGACAGTCGACGTCGGCGACCTGCTTCATCAAACGTTCGCGCTGATGCGGCACAGTCCGGAGATCGGCGCGAATCAAAGCATCGTCGAGGAGTTGCCGAACGAACCGCTCTTCGCCGAAGCAGACGAGGGGCAGTTGAAGCAAGTCTTCTGGAACCTCGCGCGCAATGCGTTGCAGGCGATGCCGCAAGGCGGAACGCTGCGCGCGACACTCGACAGGAATTCAAACAATCGACTGCGCATTGCGTTTTCAGATACGGGTTGCGGCATGTCGCCCGATCAGGTGGAGCACCTGTTCGAGCCCTTCTCTTCGACGACGGGCGGAACAGGACTGGGCCTCTCAATTGTTTATCAAATCATTCGTGATCATGGTGGTACAATCAACGTGCGCAGCCGCGTGGGACAAGGAACAACGATCACAGTCGAGCTACCGCTTGCGGCGACGAACGGTGACCTCCCTAACGAAGGGTCACACTAACAATGTCCTTGCCGATTGCCAATTTCCGATTGCCAATTTCTCAAACCAACAAATTGGCAATTGGCAACCGCAATTTGGAAATGAATCATGGCTAACCTTCTGATTGTTGACGACGAACTCGGAATGCGCCAGTTCCTGACGCATTTACTCCAACGCGAAGGGCATGTTGTGCGCGTCGCGGAAAATGGAAACGACGCGCTCACTCAAATCAAGCAACAAGCCCCGGATCTGATCATCTCGGACATCAGAATGCCTGACATGGGCGGTGTGGATCTCTTACGCGCCGCAAAGGAGTTGTTTCCGGAAGTTGAAGTGATAATGATGACGGCCTTCGCGAACGTCGATACGGCGCGTGAGGCATTTCTCCTCGGCGCGTACGACTTCGTTCAGAAGCCGTTCGACAACGACCTTCTCAAGGAAACAGTCACACGCGCGCTCGAGAAGATCTCACTCGTCAAAGAGAAGGAAGCCCTCCTCGAAGAAAACAAGGCACTCATTCAGGGACAACGCACGCGCGGCAAACTCGGAAACATCATCGGGCGAAGTCAACGGATGCTCGCGCTTTACCAGATGATTGAAACCGTCGCGCAGGTCCAGTCGACGGTTTTAGTCACAGGCGAATCGGGCACTGGAAAGGAACTCGTGGCGCGCGCAATCCACGATCTGAGCCCGCGCGCCGAGAAGCCGTTCGTGTCGGTAAACTGCGGCGCGTTCACTGAAACGCTGCTGGAGTCGGAGTTGTTTGGTTACGTCAAAGGCTCCTTCACCGGCGCGAACGCAAATCGAAAGGGTCTCTTCGAAGCAGCGAACAGCGGCACGATCTTCCTCGACGAGATCGGCGAGATGTCGCCCGCCATGCAGGTCAAACTTCTGCGCGTGTTGCAGGAACGCAAGGTGAGGCCCGTCGGCGCGACCGAGGAAACGACCGTCGACACGCGCGTCATTGCCGCGACGAATCGCGACCTTGCCAGCATGGTGTCTGCAAACACGTTTCGCGAGGATCTCTACTACAGGATTTCCGTCATCCCGATCGAGCTGCCTCCTCTGCGCGAGCGCGCGGAAGATATTTCCGAGCTCGCCAATCACTTCGTGCAGAAGTTTTGCGAACCCACTGGACGCTCGTTGACGATCAGCGAGAACGCGATGCGGTTGCTCGAGCATTACTCATGGCCCGGTAACGTTCGTGAGTTGGAACACACGATCGAACGCGCCGTCGCCCTCGAACGCACCGGCTCGATCGAGCCGGAACGTTTACCGGAAAAGATCTCCAACTACAATCCGTATCGCGTCGCAGAAGCGATGGAGTTTCCCGAAGAAGGAATCAACCTCACTGCACACCTCGACCAACTGGAAAAGACCTACGTCCTCGAGGCGCTGCGCCGCACCGCCGGCAACCAGACGAATGCGGCGGAGTTATTACGCCTGTCCGTGCGTTCCCTGCGCCACCTACTCGACAAACACGGTGCTCGTGGTCTAACTGCACAAATGCGCGACGAGCGTCGTGGTCCGGATTCCACTCCGCGCCGCCGTGCTACCGATCAAGGTCCTCGCCGACGCGCAGAAGACGAGGGCGAATTCGCCGCCGGCGCCGGAGACGGTAATTAGCCACAAAAAAGCACAAAAGCACATAACAGATAAAGCCGCAGACTTCCCTAACGCTCCTCAGTTAAAAAAATTTCCTTATGTGCTTTTTGTGCCTTTTTGTGGCTAACGGCTTTTCCTCTTGTGCCTCTTCGTGGTCCTGCCGGAAAGCGTCATGCAGTCTGTGCCATAAATTGTCAGGCCATTTCCTGTTCCTCGTCAAAACGCAAAATTTCGATCAAAAACGATCTCTTTTCTCATCGTTTTCTGAAAATCGCCAATGGCATACCGGTTGTTTAGGAGACCATCGACACTTCGCGCTTTGCGCGGCTCACAGCAAACGAAAGCCGGTGGCGCGATAACGAGGAAACCCTAATATCTTTTAAGGAGCACCAAATTAGCATGACTACCAAACGCCAAGAAGGCTTTTCGTTGATCGAACTTCTGATCGTCGTCGCGATCATCGGCATCATCGCCGCGATCGCTATCCCCAACCTCCTTGCTTCACGCCGTGCCGCGAACGAAGGTTCGGCCCAATCCTCAATCCGCACACTTCACAGTTCAGAGGCCGTCTATCAGTCGACCGCTGGTAACGGAAGCTTCGGCGACCTGGCAGCCCTGAAGAACAACGACCTGATCGACACAGTTCTCGGTGGTGGAACCAAGAGTGGTTACACCTTCGCTTGCACCCCGGCCGCAGGACCGCCGCCGAACTTCTATTGCACCGCCAAGCCGTCGAACACCGCAGCCCTTACCCGAACCGGTAATCGCAGCTTTACGATCGCGGAAGATGGTGTGCTTCGTGGTGAAGTAGCCGACGCCGGTCCAGCGACTCACGCTGACGCCATCGATTCCACCAAGTGGACTCCGTTGGGTAACTAACCCGGCTAACGAGCATTACTTCGAGAGGGTGGAGGTTCGCTTCCGCCCTCTTTTTGTTTGGTCCAATATTCACGCCCGCGGGCATGCCACATTGCGACACAGACTGCTGCCGGTTTTTGTCAATTCGTGTAACCAAGCCGAGTCAAAGCACGCAGACACGCGTCTGGCACACACTTTGTTGTAAACGAGTCAAGATTACGCTTCGGGCGCAATTCACCCGGTAAGGAGTATTACCAACATGAAGACCAATCGCCAACAAGGCTTCTCCCTTATAGAGCTACTCATTGTTGTAGCGATCATCGGTATCATTGCCGCGATTGCAATCCCCAATCTTCTTGCATCACGTCGAGCAGCAAACGAAGGATCAGCCCAGGCATCACTCCGCGCGATCCATAGCGCTCAGGTGACGTTTCAAGCCACGCAGGGAAACGGGAAGTACGCCGACACCGTAGCGGCTTTGGGGACGCAGAACTTGATCGACTCAGTGTTGGCCAGCGGCACTAAAAGCGGCTATGACTTCGAAATCGTGGAAGCATCCGGCACTGGTCCCCTTGCTGTGTTCGGCGTCTATGCCTTCCCCTCAATTACTACCGGTATGTCACAGTCAGGTACACGCCGGTTTGGCACAACCCAGGTCGGTATTATGCGCGGTGAAACTGACATAAGCGCGATTCCAAACACGATTGCTGAGATTGGAGCGCTGCCTGTTCTCGGAAACTAGACCTGTGCCTGTTGCCGATTGCCAAATATCGACCTCTGTTAACACCGATTCCGCGCCAGGGGCAATTAGCACCCGGCAAGCTGCAATCGGTTTCGTCCTCGCTGTCTCTTTTGCCGTCCTTGTTCCCGCGATTGTGTGGGGAATTCCTTCTAACGTCGATCTCACAAATCACTTTCGTTATGCACTTCCCTTCTACGATGCACTAGCGGCTGGTGATGTGTACCCGAGCTGGTTGGCGGAATCGAATGGTGGATACGGCGATCCGAGCTTTCGCTTCTATCCTCCCGGACTTTACTACCTGCTCGGTGTTGCTCGGATCGTGATCGGCAACTGGTATGGCGCGACCCTGGTTGTCTTCGTCGCGCTTTCTCTTATCAGTGGCCTCGGGATGTACTTCTGGTCCAGGTCGATCCTGCCGGGTTCGACTGCAATGTGGGCCAGTTTCTTCTACGCTCTGGCTCCTTATCACGTTAATCAACTCTATCAGGCCACGTTGCTCGCCGAATGGGCGGGAGGCGCAATCTTGCCTTTTGTCTTCGGCTTCGTCGAAAGGGTTTGTGAGCGAGGCAAGCCGAGAGACATTGCAGGCCTCGCGGCTACTTACGGCCTCCTGCTATTCACACATCTCCCCCTGTCGGTAATTGGGTCGCTCGCTCTGCTGGTTTATGCCTTAGCAAGAGTTGATGGACCAACAAGGCTTCGCAAACTCGCGAAGCTCTCGCTCGCAGCGGGTCTCGGATTGAGCCTCAGTGCGGTTTACTGGGTGACGATGGTTGCGGAAATGAGTTGGATCGGACTGAACCAAGTTGAACGCGATGCGTCGGTTGACTATCGCTTGAACTTTCTGCTCTCGACGTTTTCTCCGGACAATCTGAACGTTTGGTGGATGAACATCATTGCACTGATGACGCTGCTGTTGTTCGTGCCGGGTTTGTTTCTCCTCACTCGACGCCAACGCAACAAAACGTCGTGCAAAGGTGTCGTGGCATTGTTGGCTCTGGCAGTCTTCATGGCCGTTCCTCTCAGCCGCCCGATTTGGACCGTCGTGAAACCATTGCAGGAGACACAGTTTCCCTGGCGCTGGCTGGCTCTGATCTCGATGGCGGGCTCGGTCCTTGCCGCTGCAGGTCTACCGCTGCTCAGACAGTTAGGTCGTAAAACACAGATCGTGCTGTTTGGCGCGATGGCGATTTCAGTTGTGTTTACGCTTTCACATGTCGTGCGTGAAGCGCAGTATTTTCCACCTCAGAGTTTTGAGGCGATGCTCAGCCGTGTACGCGGTACTCCGAGTATAAACTACTGGTTCCCTATCTGGGCTCGCGCCGATGTTATAAAAATGCCGGCTGCGGTCGAAGTGGGCGATCGCTCCGTGAGTGTCAGTTCATGGCAATCAGAGCATCGAGAGTTCTCAGTAGTAAATGGTCCAGCCACTGAAGCGCGCGTGAAAACTTTCTACTATCCACACTGGATTGCAACCAGCGAAGGAAGAGTTTTGCCCACGCGTCCGGATAAAGACGGCGCGTTACTCATTTCAATTCCCGAGCAAGCCACTTCCGTCGAACTCAATTTTCGCGAACCGCGACGAACTAAATTCTCGACAATAGCCAGTTTGAGCGGTTTAATGATCATCGGGAGTCTCGCGGTACCCTTCAGGCGAAGAAAAAAACGACCGTGAAGTAAGTTCTCGAGGTACCGGCCAGTACGATGACGTGGCAAGCAGAGCTCGGCGAATGATTCTTCTATTTTTCTCTCACGCTAAGGGGCAAAAAAACGCAAAGGACGCAAAGAGGAACCTGACTCAATAGATTTTTGCGCTCTTGCGCGACATACCTTCGGAGCACAGGATGGACACAACCGCAGCCATCACACAATCAAAGACGCGCACCGAAGCCAAAAGCAATCGTCTCTGGCGTATCGCCGCGATCGCGCGAAACGCTTTTCGCGAAGCGGTTCGCGATCGCGTGCTTTACAACCTCGTCCTTTTCGTTCTGTTACTCACCGCTGCTTCGATCTTCATCGGCGAATTGTCAGGCGGACAGGAACGGAAAGTGATCGTCGATCTCGGGCTGAGCGCGATGCTGCTCTTTGGAGTGTTCATCGCGATCTTTGTCGGCGTCGGACTCGTCTACAAAGAGATCGAACGCAGAACGATCTACGCGGTTTTTTCGAAGCCCGTTGGACGCGGCGAATTTCTCGTCGGAAAGTACTTCGGACTCTGTCTCACATTGCTGGTTAACGTGCTGGTGATGGCGGTGGGAGTTTCACTCGCGCTCGTGTACGTCAGCCGCGGCTGGGACCCGTTGATCCTTACGATCTGGCCGGCAGTTTTATTGATCTACCTCGAGCTGATGCTGTTAACCGCAGTCGCCCTTCTCTTTTCCTCATTCTCGTCGCCCGCACTCTCCGCTTTGTTGACGTTTATGGTCTTCATCATCGGCCACTTCAGCGCTGATCTGAAGAGTCTCGCAACCTCGCTGGGAAGCACCAGCGCGGGCTGGCTGTTTAGCGGGCTCTACTACCTGCTGCCCAACCTCGCTAACTACAGCTTCATTACCCCGGCTGCTCATGGTCACGCGCCTTCACCGGCTTATGTTTTTGCGACCGCACTTTATGCCCTCGTCTACATCATCGTGATCCTTGCCGCGGCGACACTCGTCTTCAGCCGTCGCAACTTTAAATAATGAGCCCCAGCGCGAACGATCGAAAGAAGACTGTCACTCTCGGACTGCTGGTCCTGGTCGGGATCACGTGCGCGGCCTTGCTCGTTCGTTGGACTGAGACACTGCGTCCTCCGGCCGATCCAAACGTCCTCGACGAGAGTCTTTACTTGACTCCCAAAACAGCACGCAGAATGAGCCTGGGCTTCAACGGTCTGGCGGCTGACTGGTACTGGATGCGTTCACTCCAATATGTCGGTAGGAAAGTCATTAACCACAGTGGAGACGTTCCGATCGACAATCTCGGGCAGCTTGATATGAAGTTACTCGCGCCATTGCTGGACACGACGACGACGCTCGATCCGGAGTTTCTACCTCCTTACGAATACGCGGCCGTCGTACTGCCGTCGGTCAATGTTCGAGAGGCGATTCGCATTGCGCAAAAAGGCATTGAGTCAAATCCGAATGCGTGGAAGCTCTATCACCACCTCGGGTACATCTACTGGCAGCAGCAGGATTACAAGGCGGCAGGCGAAACGTACGGCCGCGGAGCGCAGATTCCCGGCGCGCCGGCGTGGATTGAGGCGTTGAAAGCAAAGATGGCTGCCGAGGGTGGAAGCCGATCCACCGCGCGCGAGATCTACACACAGATGTACAAGCAGTCGACTGACGATCAGGTCCGGGACATGGCGCACAAGCGGCTGCTGCAACTGGATTCACTGGACCAGCGCGATGCTTTGCGAAAACTCCTGAACGTATTTCAAGCGCGCACCGGGAACTGTCCAAACAATTGGCAGGAGCTTGAGTCTGCATTCCGCGCGCTTCGAGTGCCTGTTGATGCGTCGGGAGCACCTCTCGATCCGACAGGCGTGCCTTACGTCTTGCGATCCGGCACGTGTGAGATTGAGTTGGATCTGAAGTCTGGAATTCCCGTGAAGTGATTCGTGTGCGTCCAAACACCTATGAAAGTTATCGAAATAAAAAATCTCACTAAAGACTACGAAGTCGGCTTTTGGCGCAAACGCAAAGTGCGCGCGCTCGATGACCTTTCGCTCTCGATCGATCGCGGCCAGATCTTTGGTTTCCTCGGCGCGAACGGCGCCGGGAAAACGACGACCCTGAAGTTGCTTATGCGCCTCATCTTTCCCACCGCCGGCACGGCGCGCATTCTCGATCGCGACATTCAGGACGTGAGCATGCACGAACGCATCGGTTACTTACCCGAGAACCCGTACTTCTACGACTACCTCACCGCACGCGAGTTTCTCGACTACTGTGCGCAGATCTTCGGCTTCGCGGCTGCTGAGCGAAAGAAGCGCGCGGCGGATCTGCTGGCGCGCGTCAAGCTCGACGAGAAGCGTTGGGACACGCAACTGAGAAAGTTTTCAAAAGGAATGCTGCAACGCGTCGGCCTGGCCCAGTCGCTGATAAATGATCCCGAGATCGTTTTTCTCGACGAGCCGATGAGTGGTTTGGATCCCGTTGGTCGTCGTGAAGTGCGCGATCTGATCGCAGAGCTGCGTAACGAAGGCAAGACTGTCTTCATGTGTTCTCACATTCTTTCGGACATCGAAGTGCTTTGCGACAGCGTTGCCATTCTCAAACGCGGTCGGCTTGCTCAGGTTGGCTACCTGGACGAACTCCGCCGGAAGACTGAAGGTCCGAACCGGATGGAAGTTATGGCCACCGGGACCGACGCTCGCACACTGAGTCTCCATCTTCCGGAAACAGAAATCGTGCCGACACCAAGAGGACTGCGGATCGAAGTAGATTCCGAGAATCAAATTGATGAGGTGTTGGCAGCGTTGCGGAAAGTCGGCGGGAAGATTGTTTCAGTTCAGCCGGTGACGCAGTCGCTGGAAGAACTGTTTCTTGATACTCCAAGCTGAAAAATTTCGCGCAAAGGCGCAAAGGAGGCAAAGAACACCCTACTGTTCTTCTTTGCGTCCTTTGCCTTCTTTGCGCCTTTGCTCGAACACTACTCCTTGAACTTAAACCCGACTACTTCCATCTTGATGTTCGCGCGCGCGTCTTTGTCGCTCATCCCCTCCAACATGACCGGAACTTCCATCGTCTTGTTCGGCGGCAATTCCGAATGGCGACCCGGGATCACGACCACGGTTCTCTGTTTCACGGGCTGACCTTCGTAGTCGACAACAGCCGCGCGTATTTCGAGTCCATTCAATGTCTTTCCCGTAAGATTGCGGACGGTCGTCTGCAGGGTCATCACGATATCGCCCAGCGCGCGCTTCGCTTCAGTCGCTTCCGGATCGTCCAGAACGATTTGCGACTTGTACTGTTCAAACTGCGGTGAGCCGGCGCGAATCGCGCCCTCCAAGGTAGGCTCTCCGGGCCTGGCCCCACCGGCGCGCATTAAAAGATAAAAGAGGAGTGCGATAACGACTGCGGCCGCAACTGCCACGATGATGATGAGGGTTCGATTCGATTCGCTCGCTTCAATCCGCCGGTCTGGGACAGCCATAGTGGAAGGAATTGTAGATACGTGAAAACAGTTTTGCAATTAAAGTCCGCATACCATCCACAGATTACACAGATCAGCAATCTGTGAGGACTTTGCCTCCACGTCCGAAATCATTCTTGGAGACGGTCAGTACAGGGAGGGTAGCGACCTGGTCAACGATGGGAGTCAAGAATTGTTAGGAGTATCGGAGGCTAATCACTGACCAGGTCGCTACCGCTCCCTTTACTGACCGTCTCCAAGTCCGACTTTTGAGGCAATGCAATCTGCGAGGCTGTGAGATAGATTCACTTCGCCAGCAATTGCACAATCAACTCTTCCAACTCGTTGAAATCGATCGGCTTAGTGATGTAACTGTTGCATCCGGCATTCAATGCGTCCAACTGAAAGTCGGAGGAGTCGTGCGCGGAAACGGCGATGATCGGCGTCTTCTGACAGTCGGGCAGCTTACGAATCAAGCGAGTCGCAGCCAGACCATCGATGACCGGGAGACTCAGGTCCATCAGGATCAGTCGCGGCGATTCGTTCCGCGCAACCTTCACGGCCTCCTCCCCGTTCGTCGCTTCGACCACATGGTAACCTGACATCTCCAGCAGCCGCCGCATCATGAAGCGATTGTCTTCGGTGTCTTCCACCAGCAAAACCGTAGCTTGCTCGTCCTGCTTTTTCATTTCTGATCGTCGGCTTCGAGCTCGTCGCGGACCGTCTTTTAACCCGAAAACCGCCTCCAAGTCATTGATTTTGCTGTATCACTAGAATACGGACGCCTTTTTTGGTAACATCCCGCACCGAAACGCAACACAAAAAGATCTTAGGCCAGCGTTCAATTCATACACTTACTGGCAGTGAGGGTCCCCCCTTCCCCTACGGCTTCTTCAAGACCTTGGAGAGATTTGCACCTGATGAAGACTGCAATGTCGAAGCCCGAAGAGACTGAGCGACTTCAGGACCTCGGGCGAGCTTCAATGCAAATAGTTCATGACCTCAAGAATCAGCTCAATGGTCTCAAACTCTATGCCACGTTCTTACGACGACGCATTGAGAAGAGTGAGCGGCCTGAGGATGAACAGGAAACAATTACCAAATTGATTGGCGGGCTCGATCGCGCGGCTGAGGATCTGTCGACGATTGTGCGGTACGCGCAGCCGGTCGAGTTGAAAAAGCAGCCGGGGTTTGAAGTCGACAAAGTGCTCCGCACGATCTGCACGAATTTCGATCCGCAGATAGTTTGGGACGACGCTTCGGATGGTGTTCAGGGTAGTTTCGACCACTTCAAGCTCACCGACGCTTTGAAGTGGATATGTGCCGGAGCGCTGAAGCACCGGCAAAACGAAAATGAAGCCGGTCAGATTACGGTGAGTGCCAAAGTAACTGGTCCGCGGGCTGTTCTTGAGTGGTCAGGCTTGCGCCAAGTCGATCGCGATCCGTTTCGTTCATTTGCCGGAAGCGACGAAGTGAAACTGGCGTTAGCGGCAAAGATAATCGAGGCCCACGGTGGGTCGGCAAAATACATAGACAAGAAATTCGTGGTTGAGCTTCCGCTCGTTGATAACGATTAAAAGGAGTAAGCAATCATGCCCCAAGGCGCAGCGATTTCGAGAGAGGAGAAAAAGGTGGAGAACAAAGAAGTGCGGATTCTTGTTGTAGACGACGAACCAACGATGGCCGATTCTCTACGGCAGAACTTTGTTGAGGAAGGATACTCCGTCGATACCGCGGCAACCGGAGCGGCCGCCATCGAGCTGTTTGATCAGGGCGGTCACCACCTGGCGATTTGCGATTTACAACTGCCCGACATGGATGGTCTCGAAGTGCTGCGTCACATGAAAGATGCGCGGCCAACAACGGAAGTGATTGTAGTCACCGGTTATGGGTCGGTGCAAAAAGCGGTCGAAGCGACAAAGGCCGGTGCTTTCTATTTCGTCGAGAAGCCTTTCGATTTCGATCAGTTGCAGCCGTTGGTGGAGAAGGCGCTCGAACGTCGTGAACTGGTTGCGGAAACGGCTAACATGCGGCGGCAACTGTCGACACGCGCTGAGTACTTCAACATCATCGGCGCGTCGAAGCCGATGCAGACGATCTACGAAACGATCGAGTCAGTCGCAAAATCTGACGCCAACGTTTTGATCGTTGGCGAATCGGGAACAGGCAAGGAACTGATCGCGAACGCCATTCACTATCAATCGCTCCGCTCGAAGAAGCCGTTCATCAAAGTCAACTGCGCTGCGCTGCCAAAAGAACTGATCGAGTCTGAGCTCTTCGGTCACACGAAGGGCGCTTTCACCGGCGCGCATGCCGACAAGGAAGGACTCGTGCAACACGCCGCGGGCGGTTCGTTGATGCTCGATGAAATTGCGGAGATGCCGATCGAGTTGCAGCCGAAGCTGTTGCGCGTGTTGCAGGAACGAAGTTATCGCAAGATCGGATCAGAAAAGACTTACGCTGTCGACTTCCGTCTGGTGTGTTCGACAAACAGGCCGCCCGCGGACGCCATCCGCGATGGGCTGCTGCGTGACGACCTGTTTTATCGCATTTCGACGATCACGATTCACGTTCCACCGTTGCGCGAACGAAGTGAAGACATTCAATTGCTAACTGAACACTTCCTGCACATGTACGCGCAAAAGTATGAGCGACCCATCACCGGCGTTTCGCAGGCAGCTTATCAACGACTGTTTGGTCACTCCTGGCCCGGCAACGTGCGTGAGTTGCAAAACGTCATTGAGCGTGCAGTGCTGCTGGCAAAGGACAAGCAGATCGAGCCGATCGATCTTCCTTTCGACAACGGGACACTGCCCGAAGGAACGTCGGCGAACGTGCAATGGGACGTGCCACCGAACATGACGCTCGAAGACATCGAGCGGCTGGTGATTGAACGAACGCTCCAGCGAACCGGCGGGAACAAGCAGGCAGCGGCGAATCTTCTGGGAATTTACCGGCCGCGTCTGTACAGCAAGATCAGAAAATACAATATCGACGTGCCGTCACTAGTGTCGGCATAACATTCGTAAGGGTGGCCCTCCGTGGCCACCCCTGCGCGGAATTCGATCGAGGGGCGGCCACGGAGGGTCGCCCCTACAAATGTTCCCACCCGGTCCACGGAGGAATCTCTGCGCGTGCGTTGCTTACTACTGCTCGTCCTTATCTCCACGCTGATTTATGCACAGACGCCGGCGCCGACACCGCTACCGCCGCCGACCGTAAAAATAGATCCCTATCGCACTGCCGCGGGGCGCATCATCGGCGCAGCGCTCACCAGCGATCGCGCTTATTCAAGACTCGCGCACCTCACCGATCACATCGGTAACCGTCTCAGCGGCTCGAAAAACCTCGAGCTCGCAATCGAGTGGGCGCTTGCCGAAATGAAACGCGATCGTCTCGACAACGTGCGGGCGGAGAAAGTGATGGTGCCACACTGGGTGCGTGGCGAAGAGAGTCTCGAAATGTTAACGCCCGTGCCGAGAAAACTTCAGATGCTGGGACTGGGCAACAGCATCGGCACACCGGCCGAAGGTGTTTCAGCGGAAGCCGTCGTCGTGCGTGACTTCGCTGAGCTCGATCGTCTGGGCGAGCACGTGCGCGGAAAGATCGTCGTCTACAACGCGCCCTTTACGAACTACGGAACAACCGTACTTTATCGTTTGCAAGGCGCTTCACGCGCGGCGCGCTACGGCGCGGTGGCTGCTTTGGTCCGCTCGATCACGCCCGTGAGCCTGCAAACACCACACACGGGTGCAATGCAGTACGATGCCGATCAACCAAAGATTCCTACTGCCGCGATCACGATCGAAGCCGCCGAGTTTTTACAGCGCATGAACGATCACGGCGATCACCCAACGTTGCGACTCAAGATGGAAGCGAAGTTCCTGCCTGATGCCGAGTCGGCAAACGTGATCGCAGAGATTAAAGGCACTGAAAAGCCGGACGAAGTAGTTCTTATCGGCGGTCACTTTGATTCGTGGGATGTGGGCCAGGGCGCGCATGATGACGGTGGCGGCGCCATCGTGGCGTGGGAAACGGTGAGATTGCTCAAAGAGCTCGGGCTGCGGCCGCGTCGCACCATTCGTGCCGTGCTTTACACAAATGAAGAGAACGGAACGCGCGGCGGTAACGCGTATCGCGATGCGCATCGGGCAGAAATCCCGAAACACATCTTCGCTATCGAATCTGATTCAGGTGTTTATCGGCCGGAAGGTTTTGGACTGGCCGCGACCGCTCCGTTGCAAGTGCGGTCCAATCTTCAGGAGATCGCGAAACTTCTGTCGGGTATCGGCGCTGATCGAATTGCTGAGGATGGCGGCGGTTCTGATATTGGTCCAATGATGCGTGAGGGAGTGATTGGCGCGAGTCTTGATGTCGACGGAGAGCACTACTTCGATATTCACCACACCCACGCCGACACGCTCGACAAAGTCAATCCGCGCGAACTCGCGCTGTGCGTCGCTACGATGGCAGTGATGGCCTACACGGTGGCGGATCTACCGGAAGCTTTGAACCACAGATAATACGGATCTTTTAAAGCAGATCTGCGCAGGTCTGCATTAATAAATCCGCGTTATCTGTGGTTAATCGAGCTGGTACGTTGCAACACTCGTCGGTGTTTCGAAGCAACGAACTTTGTAGATCTGCACGCGATCATCGCCGACGCGTCTCGCCACGCGCTCCAATACGTACTTCGCGAGGTTCTCAGCCGACGGCTGCAACTCGTCAAACGGCGGCAGCTCGTTGATGTTTCGATGATCGAGGTACGTCACGACCTCGTCGGCCGCCGCTTTCAACTCCACGAAATCGACCAGCAGCCCGACATTATCCAGCTCACGGCCGCGTGCATAGATCTCGATCTTGTAATTGTGCCCGTGCAGATTCTCACACTTGCCCCGGTAGCCGCGCAGTTGGTGCGCGCTGGAGAAATTCCGCTCGATCATCACTTCAAATTGTCCCGCCATTTGTAGATAAGATACTCGCAAGGTCACCGATTCGCGAAGTGACACGGCACGGCGGCAGGCTCTGCAGGAACGTCCGCCCGTAGCCTTTCGTTCGCAGACGCGGATCGAGTATCGCTAACACGCCGCGATCGGTCGTGCTGCGAATCAGTCGCCCGAGTCCCTGCTTCAACGCGATGATCGCCTGCGGCACGCTGTACTGGTAAAAACTCGAGCCGCCCGTGTCTTCAATGTACCTCTGCCTTGCGGCGACGATTGGATCCGTCGGCACTGCAAACGGCAGTTTATCAATGATCACGCACGATAACTGTTCGCCGCGCACGTCGACGCCTTGCCAAAAACTCGACGTCGCAAACAGCACTGCATTCGGTGTCTCGCGAAAGCGCTTGAGGAGTTGGCCCTTTGCAGCACTGCCCTGGACCAGGCACGGATAATCAATCTCGGCCCACACGTTTTCGTAAAGCGCCTGCATACCCGCAAGGCTCGTCGACAATACAAACGCTCGACCTTCAGTGGCTTTGAGAATGCGGATGACTTCAGCCGCAGCCGCGGGCGTCCACTCGCGGTCACGCGGATCGGGCATCTTTGCCGGCAGGTAAAGAATCGCCTGGCTCTGGTAATCGAAACTCGACTCGGCAATCAGGTCGTCGGCCGTATCCAAACCAAGCCGGTCGCGAATGAACGCGAAATTTCCGCCGCTCGAAAGCGTTGCCGACGTCAGCACCACTGTCGGCACTTCTTCGAACAACTTGTCTTGCAGCAGTCCCGCAACGTCGATGGGCGAAGCGCGTAAGAACACGCCGCGATTGCGTCGTTCAAGCCAGTAAACGAATTTCTTGTCCGTGCCGGTGACGATAAACTCGAGCGCAAAACGAATCTCACGCAGCCGCCGAATCAGACTCTCGACGTCCGGCGGTTTTTCTTTCATAGCGTCGAGCGTTGTTTCCGTGCGCGTGATAGCGCCTTCGACGACGACGTACAGCTCGCCGAGCGGCGTCGCTTCCAGTTCACCATCGCGATTCTTCCGCGCGAAGGTTCCGGGGATTATGGGATAGCGGCCATCTTCGCCGCGCCCGTCGCGAAAACCCATCCAGAAGTTTTCAGAAAAGCGCGATAGACGCGCGACGCTGTGGGTAAGTTCTTTGTCGACTTCGGCGTCTTCGATCGTCAGTCTTCCGAGATCGCGCACCAGGTCGTCGATCTGATAATTCGAAACCTGTGCTCCGAAGTATTCAGACGCGACTTCTTCAACGAGGTGCGCCTCGTCGAGAATTACCGCGGTGTACTCAGGGAGCACCGAGCCGTAGTTGCTGCCGCGCAAACTCAGGTCAGCAAAGAAGAGATGGTGATTGACGACGACGATGTCTGCTTCCTGCGCGCGGTTGCGCATGCGTGTGATGAAGCACGGATCGAAGTCAGGACACTTCTGGCCCAAACAGGATTCGGAGCGAGCGTCGATGTGACGCCAGAACGAGAGCGACTCCGGCAGGTTCGCAAGTTCCGCTCGATCGCCCGTCTCACTCTCCTTCGACCAGTGACAGACCTCGTCGAAGTAATCGACGTCGTCGAGGCCTTCCAACACCGGCATCGATTGCGCGCGCGCGAGACGGTTGAGGCAGAGATAGTTGCTGCGACCTTTCATGTAGGTCGCGGCGAAAGGTTTCGGCAGGACGTTCTGGAGAAACGGGATGTCTTTCTCCATCAACTGTTCCTGCAAATTTTTCGTGCCGGTGGAGACGATGACGCGACCATTGCCGCCAAGCGCAGCGGCAATTGCGGGGACGAGATAAGCGAGAGTCTTGCCAGTGCCTGTCCCGGCTTCGACGATCAAATGACGCTTCTCTTCAAAGGCGCGCATCACCGCCCGCGCCATCTCAACCTGGCCCGGCCTGTATTCATATTCAGGATGCGCCCGCGCAATCAATCCGTCCGGGCCAAACACTTCAAGCATGATGGGACACTGAGGATAACACGGCTTGCAAGGCCACAAAGAGGCACAAGAGACACAAAAAGAAACATCTATTTGAACGCCTTAGAATGCCTTTCTACTTTTGTGTTTTTTGTGCCTCTTTGTGCCTGGAATCAGATTTATATCGTGCGGCTTTCAAGCTCGCAATACCCTTGCCCCAAAGTCGGACGTCAGGCTTGGAGACGGTCAGTACAGGGAGCGGTAGCGACCTGGTCAGTGATCAGCATGCGATATTTCCTAAAGATTTTTGACTCCAATCGTCGACCAGGTCGCTATTGCTCCCTGTACTGACCGTCTCCAAGAATGATCTTGGAGTTTTGAGGCACAAGCCGCTCGCAATTAACGTCTAGGAGACGTGAATTTCCATCCCGGAATACGCAAATGTCACATCGGAATTGGGCGTTCCTGTATAGGAACTCGGCGTTCCTACATCGGAACTCGGCGTTCCTACATCGGAATTCGGCGTTCCTACATCGGAACTCGGCGTTCCTGCATAGGAATTCGGCGTTCCTGCATAGGAACTCGGCGCTCCTGCATAGGAACTCGGCGTTCCTGCAT
>JBKPPH010000175.1:0-8971 GCA_046733535.1 Acidobacteriota bacterium | reverse complement strand
GTTGTCTTGTAACGAACCAGGCCCTGGCCCAGACTCGCCAACGGAACAGTGCGCAGCACGGAACTGGACTGCGTGATGCGATCGCCTTCATAGCTGTAGAAGAAGAAGGCCCTATCTTTGACCATCGGCCCACCGAGGGCGCCGCCAAACGTGTGTCGAATGAGGGGTGATCGTTCGACACCAGACTTGTTGTTGAAGAAGTTGTTCGCTGCGAATGCAGACGTGCGATAAAACTCGAACGCCGCGCCATGCCAGTCGTTGCTTCCGCTCTTGGTTACGAGTTGAACCTGAGCTCCGGCCGAACGGCCCTGATTAGCATTCGGATTAGTGGTCGTTACGCGAAACTCCTCGATCGCTTCCGAGTTGAGACGCAGTACAGTTGAATTGTTGGGCCTGAGGTTTTCGATGTCGGTTCCGGCTGCCGGATCGGCGCCGACGATCGTGTTGGTCTGGGCTTCGTTGATATCCACGCCGTCAAGCGTGATGTTCGCCTGGTCTGCACGCGACCCGGCAACATAACCATCGCGGGTGGTCGCCGTCTGGAGCGTGAGCAAGCTGGGAACGTTGCGCGCTTCCAGGGGCAACTGAGTGATTTGTTTGTTCACAAAGGTGCTGCCCAGCGTGGCGTCTTCCCTGTTGACCAGGAGCTCGGCCGAAGTCGCCGAAACAGTTACTGACTCGGCAATGTTACCGATCTCCAGTTGGACATCTACCGGAGTGGGAGTCGCTACCTGCGCGTGAATGTCAGTAACAACACCTTTCTTGAACCCTGCGGCTTCGACTTCAAGCCTGTAGTCGCCGACTTGAACGGCTTCAAAGGAAAATACTCCATCGCCTGTGGTCGTGGTCGTACGCTCTGAGTTATTGGCCAGGCTGGTGAGCTTGACCGACGCACCCGGGACCACGTTCCCCTGTGGATCTTTAACCGTACCGCGCACAATGGAAGTCCCCTGCTGCGCGAGAACGGCCAGCGTACACATCCCGATAACCAGAAGAGCACTGGCAAACCGGGCGGCACTTCTCAAGAAGATTCTTGTTTTCATTGAGTCCTCCGATACAAATTTTGCGGGTTACTGCTCGAGTTCTTGATCACTGTTACCGCCCCGATAATGCGGCAAAACCGGATTCGAACTGCGAACTCTATCAACCTGAATCCAAAAATAATGAGGCGGATTACTCGTGAGCTATTTTGTTTGTTCGCCACCGCTCTTGCAGATACCATTCCGCGAGGGGATCTCGACGACACCCGCAGTAAATCCTCGCGTTTTCAGGTTCAAGCAAATATTAGAGTGAACAGAGGGCTGAGAGTATATCCAAAAATCTGGAATCGTCTATAGAAATTCAGGTTTACGGGGTCACAAGAGCGTCAATTTGGTGGTTGCTGGTTTGCGGCAGGCCTACTTTTTGGCAAGCCCGTTGGCGAGCACTTCTGAGAGTTGCGACATGAGGAGATACGCGGGGTTATCTACCGACCATATCGTTTCCGGCATGTCGTCGCAGGAGATCGCCATCGCGATTCTTCCCTGCTTCGTGTAGAGAATGCCGACCGCACTGCGCAGGCGATCCAACGCGCCGTACTTGCTCGCCAGCGGGACGTTCGGTAGGGAACGCCCGATCGCGTTACGCCCCTGCTCGCGTTTCATCAGGTCGATCATCTCTTTCGAAGCAGCAGGGCTGATGATTTCGCCGCGCTCGAGTTTCTCCATCACGAGCACCATCTCCCGCGGCGTGGCAAAGCCCAGTCCGAATTTTTTGTTTTCCGGATCTTTGCCGGCCATGCTTTCGCCGCCGCTTCCGACTTTCCTCATGATCTTGATCTGTTTGAAGCCGAGCGATTCCATGCGCACGTTTACGGCGTCAGTGGTGAGGACGTCGAGCACGAGATTCGTAGCGGTGTTGTCGCTGAGGATCATCATGAGATTCACAGCGTCGCGCAACGTGAGCTTTAGACCATCTGATAGTTCACCGAGAATTCCCGAGCCGGAGACTTTCTTCTCCTTCGTGAGTACGACTTCGTCGGTCCACTTCGCCTTGCCTTCGGCAACTCGCGCAAAGGCTTCGATCATGACCGCGATCTTGATCGTGCTGGCGGTCCGCACGCGTTCGTCGGGATTAAGCCCGTAGGCCTCGCCTGTGTCGAGGTTCTTCGCGAACAGATTCACCTTCCCTTTGAACGAACCGGTGAGACTCTTTACCTGATCGTCGAGAGATTGTGCTGCTGTCGAGATACTCAGCACGAGAGCAATTGCAAGGACGCTAGCTAATCTTTTCATCCGGTCCTATCTTCTAAAAATCTTGTTCATCCTGTCTAACAACTCCGCGTTCAGGATCGCCGCGCCGGCAGCACCGCGTATCGTGTTGTGACTCAACACCACGAACCGATAATCAAGCACTGAGTCAGGCATCAAGCGTCCGACAGTGATCGTCATTCCCTTACCCGCATCACGGTCCAACTTCGGCTGCGGTCGATCCGGTTCATCACGGACAACAATCGGCTTCTCGGGCGCAGAATGTAACCCAAGCTCCTGCGGCAACGAACTAAACGACTCCAACGACTCCCGCAACTCCTTCAGCTCAGGCTTGCGCGCAAACTTCACGCGCACTGCGGCCATGTGTCCGTCAGCAACGTTGACGCGATGACATTGAGCACTGACCGCCATTGCCGCTAACTCGATCCGTTCATCGACGAAGCGCCCGAGAATCTTCCTCGTCTCAGTTTCGATCTTCTCTTCTTCACCGCCGATGTACGGCAAAACGTTGTCGAGAATGTCGAGCGAAGCCACCCCCGGATAACCCGCACCTGAAAGCGCTTGTAGTGTGGTAGCAGCAACCGCGGAGACACCAAACGATGCATGCAGCGGCGCGAGTGCAAGCGCCAGCATGATTGTCGAACAATTCGGGTTCGTGACAATGTAGCCGCCCGACGAATACTTCTGCTTGTGAATGAGACCGAGGTGTTGATGATTGACTTCGGGGATCAGCAACGGCACGTCTTCATCCATGCGAAACGCCGACGAGTTGCTGATCACCGGGAAACCCGCAGCCGCAAAGCTGCCTTCCGTCTCGCGGGCAATATCGCCGGGCAAACTCGAAAACACGAGATCGCAGTCGAGTGGCGGAGCAGGTGGTTGCACCGGCATGGATCGAACTGACGCCGGCATTTCACCTCCGAGACGCCACGTGCAGGCATCGCCGTATGCCTTACCTTGCGATCGATCCGACGCCGCGACAGCAGTGACTTCAAACTGCGGATGGTCGGCGAGCAGTTGAATAAACCGCTGCCCCACCATGCCCGTCGCACCCAAAATCCCAACTCTGTATTTCATTTGAATCCGTCTTCAATCCTGAAATCCTGTAATCCGTTTTTTATGCGCCTGACGCCCTCAGTCAATGTCTCGCGATCAGCACAAAACGACACGCGCAAAAATCCCTCCGCCTCACTCCCAAACCCGACGCCCGGAACCGTAATCACACGCTGCTCCAACAGTGCATCTGCCACCTTCATCGATGGCCCATAAGCACTCACATCCAACATCGTATAAAACGCACCTTCCGGCATCACCCCTCGCAACCCCAACTCAGACTCGATTAACGACAGCAGATGGTCGCGTCGCGCGTGAAACGTCTCACGAAACCCCGCTCGCGCCTGTTCAGCCTCTTCGCTCCACGCCGCCAACGCCGCCTTTTGCGAAACAGTCGACGCACACGTCGTCACGTATCCGTGCAGCACGAGCGCTCCGTGGACCAACGTTTCTTCGCCGCATAACCAACCCAAACGCCAGCCCGTCATGCTCATCGATTTCGAAAGACCGCCGATAACTATCGTCCGTTCATAAAACGATGACAACGAACCCGGCTGCTCCGCTGCGTAATAAAGGTCGCGATAGATCTCATCGCTGATCAGGTAAGCGCCGTGGTCTCGCAACACGTCGCCAATCGCCGCGAGATCATCTCGCGACAACACACGGCCGGTCGGGTTCGATGGACTGATACACACGACCACCTTTGTTCGCGGCGAGAGCGCGCGGCGAAATTCATCCACGTCAAACGCGAAACTGTTTTCACGTGGCAAGCGATAGAATGTTGACGTTCCGCCGGCCATCTGCACGATCGTCGGATACGCAACGAACCCCGGATTGGGAAGCAGCACTTCATCGCCTTCTTCGACGAGTGCAAGCAGCGCGAGGTACAAAGCCTCCTGCGAACCCGCGGTGATGACAACGCGCTCCGGCTTGCCCTCGAGATACGCATAATCACGCGCGATTTTTTCGCGCAACGCTGGAAGGCCCGCGTGCGTCGTGTAACCGTTTTGCTCTTCGACGATCGCCTTAACGGCCGCGCGCCGAATTACGTCCGGGGTCGGCAGATCGGGCTCGCCCAGGCCGAGGTTGATGCTGCCGGGGCGCGCACGATCGAGCATCTGTCTGATGACACTCCTGTCGATTCCCTGCAGTCGTTTCGGTGGTGCAAAATTATTCAACGCAGGTAGTCCTCTAATCGCACGGCCGTGTCCGTCTTCTCGTCGCGATACTTCACGATGATCGCCGCGTACAGTGAAAGACCCCAACTCCGTCCGCGCTCGTTTGTTACTGCCCGCGCACCGGGAACAACAACGGCGCCTGCGGGAATTTCGAGGGGCGCATTCGCGTCTCGATGATAGATCTCACCGCGCACCAGATCGTAAACAGGAGTCGAGCCAGTCAGGATCGTTCCCGAGCCGAGCACGGCGCGCTCGCGCACGATCGCGCCTTCGTAGACTCCGCAATTTCCGCCGACAAGCACATCGTCTTCAATAACCACAGGCACTGCACCCACCGGCTCGAGCACGCCGCCGATTTGCGCCGCGGCCGAGATGTGCACGCGTTTGCCGATTTGCGCACACGAACCGACGAGCGCGTGGCTGTCGATCATCGTTCCCTGATCGACGTAAGCGCCGGCGTTCACGAACATCGGCGGCATGCACACAACGCCCGGCGCGATGTAAGCGCCATCCCTGATCGTCGACCCGCCGGGAACGATGCGCACGCCATCGTCTATCCTCGTCGGGCGTCCCGGATAGGTGTCCTTATCAAAAAACTTGAAGCTCTCCCCCGTGGACATGTCAGTGATTGCGCCCATGCGAAAGCCGAGCAGCAGCCCCTGCTTGACCCACGAGTTCACCTGCCACTTGCCATCAGCGTCTTTTTCAGCAGCACGAACTTCGCCGCGATTGAGTGCGCGCTTGAACTCTTCGAACACACTTCTGTCGTCGCGGGAAAACTCCTTACTCTCGCGTGCGGCAAGCGCTTCGATCTGTTCACGCATCTGTTCACGCCATGGCATGCGAAGGTTCCTTCAGTAAACCGGCTTCACTTAAAACTTCTCGCAGGCGAGCGCGCGTCTTTTCCTGCACCGGCACGAGCGGAAGACGCAGGTTCTCTTCAAGCAGGCCCATCAAAGCCATCGCCGCTTTCACTGGACCAGGACTGGACTCGATGAAGTTAGCCTCCATCAACGGGAGCAAGCGGAAGTGCAGTGCGCGCGCTTCGTCCCAGTTGCCTGCGAGCGCGAGATCGTTGAGCCGCGACATCAACTCCGGTGTTTCGTTTGAAGCGACGGAGATCAAACCCTCCGCGCCGAGCGCGATCATCGCCAACGTTAACGCGTCGTCACCTGAGATCACGCGGAAATTTTCCGGCCGGCTGCGCAGGATTTCCATGATCTGCGAGAGATTGCCGGAAGCTTCCTTAACGGCGACGATGTTTTCCACGTCGCGAGCGAGCCGCAGCGTTGTCTCGGCAGAAATGTTTGAAGACGTGCGGCCGGGGACGTTGTAAATCACAACCGGTAGACCGTCCACTGACTCGGCGATCGCGCGGAAGTGCGCGTACAGACCTTCTTGCGTGGGCTTGTTGTAATAAGGAGCGACTGTCAACACGCTGTCGACGCCGAGTGAACGCGCCGCTTGCGAGCGAGCGATCGTCACGGCGGTTGAATTACTGCCGGTCCCGGCGATGACTTTGGCGCGTCCGCGAGCAAGTTCGACGGTCGTGCTGATGACGAGTTTGTTCTCTTCGTCAGACATCGTCACGCTCTCGCCGGTTGTGCCGCAGGGCACGAGCACGCGAACGCCGCCCGCGATCTGATATTCGATCAGGTCGCGCAAACGCTTTTCGTCAATCGCGCCGTCGGAGTTAAAAGGAGTGACCAGGGCTGTTGCACATCCGCGAAGCCAGTCGAGTTGGATTGTCATGGTTCCTCCATTCTGGGGTTGCGAGGGTCAAGCATCTCGTGGAGCATGTGATCGGCAAGTATGTCGTTGATTACTTGTGCAAATTCAAATACCCCTGTTCGTCCTTTGATCCAATGCGCAGCCAGTAGCGCGCCGCTCGCAAAGCCCTGTCGCGAGCGGGCGGTGTGCGTGAGCAGGACCTGATCGGCTTCCGAATCAAAACCGACGCGGTGCGTGCCGGGAATGTGGCCGGCGCGTGTCGACGTCGTGGGAATGTCTGGTCCAAGATGTTCTGACATCAGATCGCGCAGTTTCAGAGCTGTTCCGGAAGGTGCGTCGCGTTTGCGATTGTGATGCGCTTCCTCGATGAATGGCGAGTAGTCATCGACGGCGGCGAAGAGCGATGCGGCGTATTTGACGACGCGATAGAAGAGATTGACGCCGATCGAGAAGTTTGCGCCGTAGACGAGCGCGCCTGAGTGTTCACTGACGATCTGTCTTGCTTCTGTTTCGTGCTGTTTCCAACCAGTCGTTCCTTCGACGAGCGGTACTCTCGCACGCGCGCATGCTTCGATGTTTTTGAGAACCGCCTCGCCAGTAGAGAAATCGACGGCGGCATCGTGACCGCGGAGTTTTTCCGTCAACTGACTAATGGCGAGATCTTCTTTGCTCGTGATCACAACGCCGACTTCGTCGCCGCGCTTGCGTGCTGCATCGGCAACCAGTTGGCCCATCACACCAAAGCCTATCAATGCCAGTTTCATATTTTTGTAGGAGTGGCCCTCTGTGGCCACCCCTGGTTAGATTCCACGCAGGGGTGGCGACGGAGGGCCACCCCTACAGTTTCTTCGCCAGGTTCACATAAATCTCAACAGCGTGTTCCAATTCACGCTTCGAGATACGCTCATGGTCCGTGTGCGCGTCGAGGATCGATCCGGGTCCGAGCAACAACGGCTTTCCCCAATTCGACAGATACGGAACGTCTGTCGTGAAGCGAACTACGCACTGCTCAAATCCGGCAACAGAAAAGAGTCGCACCGGATTGTGCGCCGACGCATATTCGAGATGACCACGGCTCGCTGCCACCTCTGCGAGCACCCTCGTGACGTGCTCTATATCGATCCCGAGCCGAATTTGCAATTCCGCTCGCGCTTTATCTGCGATTACGTTCGGACGCGTGCCGCCACTCAGCACGCCGATGTTGCACGTCGTCGTGCCGAAGTAACTATCTTCCGGCCACTCACACGCGCGTATGTCCTGCAAAATGTCGAGCAGCTTTTCGATCGCCGACTCGCCCGCTTCCGGATAGGCGGAATGCGCCGCGCGGCCCTCGGTCGTAATGATGACGCGCACCGATCCTTTCGTGCCGGTCGCTAAACGATTATCAGTCGGTTCGCCGTTGATCAAGAAACGGCACTCGCGCGCGAACGGATGATTGTTTGCGGCCTGCGCGCCCAGGCTCGACAGTTCTTCATCAACTGTGAACAGCAGTCCGACGTCGTTTACACCTTCAGCACGCAGACGCTCGGCGGCAGAGATCTGCGCCGCAATGATCCCTTTCGCATCGCACGACCCGCGCCCAAAAATAAACTCTTCGTCTTCACTCGATTCAATGAACGGCGGCACCGTGTCCATGTGCGTGGAGAAGACGATGCGCGGCGGTGCTTCGGTCGTGGCGATCACGTTGTAACGATCCGCCGCCACTTCCTGTCTCTCAACGCGGTAGCCGAGTCGTTCGAGACAGCTCGTGAGGAACTGGCCCACAGCCAGCTCATCTCCCGTGAGCGACGGAATATCAATGAGCTCCCGCGTTAGACGAAAAAGGTTCATTCTGCTTCTGTGTTCCTTGTGCCTTTTTGTGGCGCAAACAATGCCGCGTGCAATCTCGTGACTGCTTCGTTCACGCGTTCTTCTTCGATCGCAAACGTGAAATTGATACTCGACGCGCCTTGCGAGATCAGCGTCACATTGATATCGCTGATCGTGCTGAACACGCGCGCCGCAATTCCCGGGGTCCCTCGCAAACCTTCACCAACAACGCAAAGGATTGCGCGTCCTTTTTCGACTCGCACAGTTCCCAGTTGTTCCAGTTCGTTAACTATCGACGGCAACGCACTCGCATCATCCAACGAGAGCGAAACACTGACTTCAGAAGTCGTAACGACGTCGACCACGGTGCGATGCCGTTCAAAAACTTCGAAGAGTGCGCGCAGGAAACCGTAAGCGCCAAGCATGCGTGCCGACGTGATCTGCACTGTGGTCACACCCGTTTTGTGTGCGATGGCTTTCACGGTACGTGGAGACGTTTCGGTCTGTGGACCAACGAGCGTGCCCTGCTCTGCGGGCGCGCGCGAATTGCAAATCCGCACGGGAATAGAATTCTCGATCGCTGGTTGAATGGTTTTTGGATGCAGGACTTTCGCGCCGAAGTAAGCAAGCTCGGCTGCTTCGCTGTAGGAAAGTCGCTCGATAGTTTGTGCTTCCGGAACTACCCGCGGATCGGCTGTCAACACTCCTGTGACGTCGGTCCAGATCTGCAACTCGTCGACGCCGAGCGCGGCAGCGAGGAGCGCTGCCGTGTAGTCAGAGCCGCCGCGTCCGAGCGTTGTCGTTACTCCGGTCGCTGTCGCTCCGAAAAATCCACCCAGCACGGGAACAACGTCGGCTTCGAGAAGTGGTCGCAACTCTTTTTGAGTATGTGAGAATGTGTCCGCCATCAGCGGAGCAGCGCATGTGTGCTCTTCGTCGGTGATGATGCAG
>JBKPPH010000174.1:0-31090 GCA_046733535.1 Acidobacteriota bacterium | reverse complement strand
CACACGGCGCCGTAATCGCAAAAGCGACACGTCTTCTGCTTCTCTGACGGATCGACGATGAACTTTCCGGCGCGCATGCCGTCGAGAAATTCCCAGATTCTCGCGACCACCTGTGCGCGAATCTTCTGCCAGTCTTCGTCGGTGAAGACGGAGTTCTTCGCACGCAGCCGCAGGTACTCCAACTGGCTCGCACGATACAGACCTTTGTTGCGCCGGTCCTGCGCGCCGCGAATCACGTAGTATCCGCCGCCCGCGATCGGTTGATCGGGCAGGATCAGTTTTTCGAGCGCTTCGAGATAGATCGGCAGTTGCAAACTTCTTCCCGAGGTGATGTCGCTTCTGCTCGCGCCAGTCGATAACTTATAGTCGTAAGCAACGAGCGTGTCGTCGCGCGCGACGTCCACGCGATCGATCTGCCCGCTGATCTTGATCTTCTCTTCGCCGACAAACGTCTCACGACTGAGCTCGAGCGGCTCTTCTTTCGAATCAGGATCCTTTGCCGAAGATCTCGTGCCGCCAAATGCGACTTCAAAGTAGGCCGGACGCACTTGTTGCGCTTCCGCTTCCTCCTGAATCTCCAGCTCGTACAGCAGCACCTGGTCCAAAAGGATCTTGCGAATCTCGCGATCGATCTTCCAAATCTGTTTGTTGAGCGGTGGCACGACGCGTTCGTGTTCGTCAAACACACTGTCGGCGATCAGCGCCAGCTCTGCTTGCAATTTCTTCCGGTCGAGCCGGTGCAGCGCCTCGCGACGGTGCCGTTCAAAAAACCGGCGCAGAATATCGTGCAGCAGCTTTCCCGCATCGATCGCCTGCAGATCGAGCGCGGCCTCACCGCGCGGCTCGAAGCGCAACACGCGCTGCGCATAAAAACGGTAAGGACAATTGCCGTACACGCTGAGACCGCTCGCGCTGTGAACAAAATCAGGACCGAACTTGTCGTGCAACAACTGCAGCAGATCCGGATTCGTGATCTCGCCGTCGTACGGACCCCAACGTGGACTCGATCGTTCGCGCTCGATCTCGATGCGTCGCAACGCGGCGTCGCTGAGGAAGCCGTCGTTACGGGCGAGCGTGAGCAGGCGCGTGATGCGCGGTTGTGGCAACAGTCCTTCTCTGTGCCCACGATGAAGATGGCGCTCCTGCTGTCGCACGAGCGCGACTTTCATTTCAGTCGGACTCGATACCTCGTCGAGGTGCGTACCCTCGTAATCGCGACGCACGATCTCGGTCTCGATTCTGAACGGCGCAATCGCGCGCCGCAGTTCGTCGATGTAGTAAGAAGCGACCGTCTCCGAATCGTCTCCCAGCAACAGCGGGCGCGTCAGGTAAAGACGCTCAGTCGCGCGGCAAGCCACCTGGTAAAAGTAATGTTCTTCCTTCAGCAACGTGTTTGGTGAGATGTCTTCGAGCGTGAGGCCATACTCGCGCAGGCGATCGCGCTCTTCGTGCGGGTAGATCCAGTCGCGCGATGCACTCAACGGAAAGCCGCCTTCGGTTAGCCCAGCGAGGAAGATCGCGCGAAAGCACAGGCCGCGCACGTCAGTCGCTTCGAACACGCGCAGGCCGTTGCGATCGGGCGCGCCGAAGAGCTGCGACTGAAAACCGAGCGACCGACGAACTTCCTGAAGAAAGTTCGAGAGGCGCGTGGACGCGGCCGTGTTTGCAGCAATCTCGATGCTCTTGATCGCGGCGACGAACGCGCGACGCAATGCTTCGAGCGCGTTGAAGTTGAGCATCACCTGCGGCAACTCTTCTTCGTCAGTCGTCGTCCTCACCGGCTCCGCAATCTGATCGCGAAAGCCAAAACGATCGAGCAGCCGCATCAACTCCGTGCGCAACTCCGCGGGTTTGCCCTGGCGCGGCACGGCGTGAAGCAATTCCGCAAAGCGTTGGACCACAAGCGCGGACCAGGCCAGCGCTGACGGATGAATGTCGCGCGACGGGCGGCGCTTTTTCTCGACACCTTTCTCGTCGAGCTTTGCGGTCTCAGCGTTCTCGACGTTGTCGGCAATGTCGCTGTCGCGATCGTGCGCGCCCGGATCGATGTTCAGGATCTCTTTCGTGGCGGCGGCGCCGGGAAGATCGGTGAACAGCTTGTGCGCGCGCGTCAACCAGGCGCTCACGCTCAAGTCGCTGCCGACGTAAGCAAACGCATTTTCGAGTGCATCGGCGTCCCACATGCCGATGCGATATCGATTTTTCAAACGGTGCACGGTTTCAGGTGTGAGCGTCTGCGCGTCATTGCGCAACAACTCCAGGTGACGCTCGTCGAAGCGCGCTGAGAGGGTGCGCAACTCTTCGTCGCTGAGACGGAAGTATTCAGACTTGATGAGGTCTGCGATCTCCGCGATCCGCGTGCCCTGGTTCTCTTCCGTGGAGAGTCCTTCGAGCAGCGTCAGCAGCTTGAGCGCAGCGCGGCTGGCTGGAACGTCGGCAGCGTCGACGCGCAACTCGATGTTGCACGGAATCGATTCTTCAACCATGACGCGCGAAATCGTCGAAGCATACGTCTCGTGTTTGCGGACGACGAGCGCCATCTCGGCGAGCTTGTAGTTCTCTGTGAGGACGAGACGTTTTACTTCCCGCGCGATCGTGCGGATTTCCGTGTCGCGATCGCCGCACTCGAGGTGTCGAATCTCGTGTGCGACAAACTCCGGCTCGTCAGACACCGCGTCAGACTTCAAAGGATTGAAAAGATTCTCGCGCAGCGACGACAACACGCCATTCGTCGCCATGTAATCGCGAGTGTGAACGGTGTCGAACTTCGCCATGCCTTGCAGTTGGCCAATCGTCTCCTGAAACGGAACGAAGATCTCGGGATTACTGTCGTCGTGATTCAGATTGACGATCGTCTCGGGAATGCGCGGGAGCAACTGGCGCAGGATCTCGCCCTGCACGGGGGTGAAATCGAAGAACCCGTCGATGATGAAGAGCTGCACCTTCGACAGCCACGGCACGCGCACGAAGCGTTCGTCGATCATGCCGCGCAACACCCACAGCGCGCGCAACTGCTCCGAGTCGTCTTCCGTAAACTGGTTCCGGTTGAGCAGCTCGTCGTACGTGGAGTAGATGAGTGCGACTTCGCGATCGAAATCGAGTTGCGTGACGCCGCGGGCTTCACCGCTCTTTTCGATGTCGCGCGCGCGCGTCGTGAGGATGTCGATCAGCTCCGCGGGCGTGCGGGCGGCGCGCTGGATCTCGCCGAGGAGTGTGGCGATGCTATTCACGCAACCTTCGCGCGTGGCGAGCGGCGCAAACGCTTTCAACTGGTTCGTAGCGAGCAAATGAAGCAGCACCTGCGAGATCAGGCTGCGCTTCAATGGCAATTCGTCGCGATCGATCGGGATGCGTGGCTGGAGCCGTTCATCCTTCTCATCGACGGCCGCATACAAAACGTGCCGGACGAGTCCGCGAAAGAGATAGACCGGCAGCTCACCCCAAACTCCGCGATTGCGATTGCCGTCGAGAATACTTTGCGTGACCTGTTCGAGGAGGGGATACGAGGCCGCGAGATATATAAAGGAGTCGGTTTGATTGTTGGCTACGAGTTTAGCGCAGCGCTCGATGAGTAGCGCACGATTGTCGTTGAGCAGCGGGCCTAACCAGATCTCGTTCACAAGATTACAGGATTCATCAGGATTAACAAGATACGTGAATTAACAAGATCCTGTTAATCCTGAAACATCTTGAAAATCCTGTCCAAAAATTATCGTTGAGCTTTGGCCGTCCGGGCTCTCAGCAGCGGCCGATCGTCTTCGGGGAACAGTCCGCCGTCATCGAAGGCGAGCGGCCGCGCAGCCTTGTCGACGGGTTCGAGTATCTCGATCTCTTCGCCCGCGATTGCGCCGCGCTCTTTGAAACGCCTCGCCGTGACCAGCACGCGGCTCTCGAGTGAGCGCACGCCTTTGTTGTAAGCCTCGAGAGAGCGATCGAGGTTGCGGCCGATGTCGTCGAAGTGGCCCGTGAAAACACGCAGGCGATCGTAAAGCGTCTTCGCGAGGTCGCTCACCTCCTGCGCATTTTCCGCCATCTGTTCCTGGCGCCAACCGTACGACACCGCTTTCAACAAAGCAATCAGCGTCGTCGGCGTGGCAATGATTACGCCCTGGCTCACGCCGTCTTCGATCAACTTCGGATCGTTTTCGAGTGCGGCGCTGTAGAAGTTTTCGCCGGGCAGAAACAACAACACAAACTCCGGAGTCGGTTGCACTGTTTCCCAGTACGACTTGCGGCTGAGCGAAGTGATGTGCGTCCTGACGAGCCGCGCGTGATCTTTGAGTTTCGCGATGCGGATTTCATCATCGGTGGTTGAGATCGACTCGTAGAAAGCGTCGAACGGAACTTTCGAGTCAACGACGATCGTGCGGTTGCCGGGCAGTCGCACGATCATGTCCGGACGAATGCGACTGTCTTCCGTCGCCACTGTCTCCTGCTCGGTGAAGTCGCAATACTGAAGCATGCCCGCCAGCTCGACGACGCGGCGCAACTGAATCTCGCCCCAGCGGCCACGCACGTGCGGCACGCGCAACGCTTTGACGAGGTTGCCGGTCTCCGACTGAAGTTGTAAATGCGACTGAGCCAGCACCTTCACTTGTTCGCGCAACTCCGAATACGCTCCGGCGCGTGTCTTTTCCAGCTCCCCGATCTTGCAGTCAACTTTATCGAGTGACTCCTTCAGCGGCTTAATCAAATCGCCAATCGCGTGCTGCCGGCGTTCGAGTTCGCCTTTCGCGTTCTGTTGAAACGTCTCGAGGTTTTGCTTTGCGAGATCGAGAAACGAGCGATTGTTGTTTCGCAAAGCGTCCGCCGAGATTGCCTTGAACGCGTGCGTGAGCTTCTCTTCGGCGTTGCTCAGGAGAGCGAGTTTCTCCTGGCTGGCCTTTCGTTCTTCTTCGAGCCGCGTTTGCAGGGCCGAGAAGTTGGCCATCGTGCGCGCGGCTTCTGCTCGCAACTCGTTGCCGTGGTCGATTTCACGATCGAGGGCGTCGCGCAGTTCGCGCAGTTGATCTTCCTTGCGAGCGAGACGCTCGGTCAGCGTGGCGCGTTCAGTTTCACCGTCGGCGCGGCCACGATCGAATTCGTATTTCAGCTTCGTCCGGGTGATGAACCAGAGGGAGACAGTGCCGACGAGTAGGCCCAGGGCCAGCATCGACACGGGGAAGACGATTTCCATGCGGCGGATTCTATCATTCGTTTGGCGCAACGGTGCAGAAAAAAGCACAAGTTATGCGATTTATCCGCCCACGGGTCACAATTTGTTGTGCTCGCACGCTGAAGCTTATCTCCCGAAGCTGGCCACCATGCGTTCGTAGACCTTCCGCGTCACACGCACGTCGTTGAGGTTGTATTCGCGGATCAGATCCAGCTTGCCGGCCTGGTACAGGTCAAACACCTTGCTGCCTTCGACGTCCGACGTCTTGCTCGACTCGATGCCCAGCGCCCACGCGAGGTCGTCGAGACTGACGTGACGCCGCGCGCCCAACCACCACCGATGCATCGTGTCGAACACGCCACGAACGTTGTAATCGGCGAGGTTTACGAACGGCCGCACCTTGATCGAGTGCGCCAAACAGCGCTGGAAAACAAACGGAAGATCGAAGCCGATGATGTTATGCCCGACGAGCTCGTCGCAGTCAGGATCGAAATCTTTCATGAAGCCCACGAAATCCTGCAGTGCTCGCCTCTCGTCCTGTTCGTAACCTTCCTCGTCAATGCCGAACACGTGCTCGCTGCTGTCCGGCCCCAGTCCGGGAAACTCCACACCCGGAATCGGACCGACGTGAAGCGCAATCGACAGCACGCGCCCGGAAGTCGCGCTCAATGCGCCGAGCGCGTAGCAACGTTCTTCCTCCGCGGCGATGTCTTCAAGGTAACGCTGCTGTTGTTCGACGCGCATGTTGCCGAGCCGCATCGAGCGCTCGAGTTGCGGTCCGACTCGTTCGCGAAAGTCCGGTAGCGTGATTGTTTCGATGTCGAACGTGTACGCGCGCGGCAGACGCGGATCGGCTTTTTGATGTTCGCGATACTGCTCGATCGTGATTGGGCGATACTCGGCGACGACAAATTGCGAGCGGTCCTGGAAAGTTTCGAGCTTGCCGGTGATGCCCCAGAGGCCGGGCTTGATCTCTTTCTGCGTTTCAAGGATTTCGCCCCAGATCTTGAGCGCGATGGTGCCGCTGGCGTTGCGCGCGGAGGCATCGCAGAAGAGGCGGCCCTGCTGCGTGCGGCGCTCTCGCACAGAGGTCACGAAGACGATCAGCCACAGGTCTTCGCCGTGGGGAATTTCGGGGATGGGGATGTTGCCTCTCAACGCTATTTGAACTTTCGCCCCATGAGCATCCACGCGATCATTTTGTAATCGCCGATGAACGACCAGAGCGGGTATTTGAATGTGGCCGGTTTGTTTTTCTCGATCAGGAAATGCGCGAGCCAGGCGCAACCGTAACCCGGCACGAACGCCAGCGGGAAGAGCCACCACCTGCCGATCGCGATGAAGTAGATGAGCAACGTGATACCGGCCGCTGTGCCGATCAGGTGGAGCAGGCGCGTTCCGGGCTGGCTGTGTTCCGCAAGGTAGAACGGCCAGAATTCAGTGAATGATTTGTAGCGCTCTTCCCTCATGATTTTCGCCGCAGAGTTTCGCAGATGAACGCAGATCAATCCGCGTTCAGCTGCGAAGATCTGCGGCTAAGTTTTCCTCGACGTGCTCGACGCGGCTCATGCCGATCAGCGCGGTTGTGATTCCCGGTGTTGAAAGATTGAAGCGAAGGGCAGTTTGCGGGTCGATGCGCCCTTGCAGCATCGATGCGCTCGTCATTACCGTGACGCCCAGGCGTTGTGCTTCTTCGATTACGGGAAGCCCTTCACGCATCGCGAGGTTGAAGGGGAGCTGGATGAAACGAAAGCCATGATTATCGCCGCCGGCCTCGAGCGCTGCATCAATCATCCGTTGCAGGGAATGATGCCCGCGCGACCCTGCGGGGACACGAAACCCGTTCCACGTCGCGACACCGTAATGCGCGAGCTTCCCTTCACGCCGGTTTTGTTCGAGACGTTCAAACGCGAGCTTGAGTCGTGAATAAAAGTCCTGCTCCGAGACGTGGCCTAGCTGCGATTCCGGATTGTGAATGTAATAGACGTCGACGCACGCGATACCCATGTTTCGCAGCGACTGGTCGAGTTGATTTTGCAGGTAAGCGGGCGTCATGCAATGCATGCCGCCGACGATGTCGTCGAATGAAGCTATGCCCGGCTTAACGAAAGTCTCGTTTACATACTCGCGCACGTTTCGCGGCGGCGCGCCGTCGAAGGGGAGATACCCGCCTTTCGTGCAGATGACGAGTTCGTCGCGCGCGAAGCCGTGCTCGGTTGTGAGTGTCTTCAACGCCTGGCCAATGGAGCGTTCGCTTCGTTGGAAACGGTAGTTCGCGGCGGTATCGATGACGTTGCAACCAAGCTGCACCGCTCGCACCACGGCCTCGGCGTAGCTTGAGTCTGTGCGTTCGTCCGCGTCTCCCAGATACGTGCCGATACCAATCGCGGAAAGCACGAGGCCTTGTTGCTCGCGGAAATCTTTGTCGGCGAAGCGTTCGCGATAGCGCGCAGTGCTTTGAGGTGTAGCGCAATTGATTGGCATCGAGACGAAATATTAACACGGGTTCAGTTTAAGCCGCAGATGAACGCGGATGAACGCAAATCAGATCTGCGTTCATCTGCGGCTTAAATATGTTAGTTTGTGACCACAATGTCACTGCGAACGCAATCCTCTCTCGATGTAACCGAGGAGGCACTGAGCGAGATCTCGTCCAGGGCCACGCAGCTTGTGTTTGAGTATCTGACGACGATTTCCGAGCGACCCGTTCGAGCCGAGAACTACGCCGGCAAGACCACCGAAGCCATCGATGCGGAACTGTCTACGGAAGGCGTGCCGCTCGACCAATTGATTGCTGAGTGTCGCCGCGTGATGGATCTCAGCCGGCACAACGGTCATCCGCGATTCTTTGGTTACGTTGCCTCACCTTCCACTCCGATCGGCGCGTACGCCGACCTGATCGCTTCAGCGCTCAACGCAAACATCACGTGCTGGCGTTCCGGCCCGGCCGGCACGGAGATCGAGCGCATGATTGTGCAGTGGCTTGGGTCATTAATTCGTTACGACCAGCACGCGAAAGGTCTGTTGACGAGTGGCGGATCCATGGCAAACATGATCGCGTTGCTGATCGCGAGCCGCCGCAAGGGCGGGGCCGAGATCTCGCGGCGAGGGCTTTGGAACGCCGGCCCGCCCATGACGATTTACGCTTCGGAAGAAGTTCACATGTCAGTGGCGAAAGCGGTGGATATTCTCGGGCTCGGACGCGACCACGTGCGCGTGATCGCGTGCGACGAACGGCAGCGAATGCGCGTCGACTCGCTGCGCAAAACTATCGAGACAAATGTGCGCGAGGGTTTGCGACCCTGCTGCGTCGTCGGCAGCGCGGGCACCGTCAACACGGGAGTCGTCGATCCGCTTGCGGAGATCGCAGAAGTCGCGCGTGAGTTTGACCTCTGGTTTCACGTCGACGGCGCTTACGGCGCGCCCGGTGTTTTGGATCGGGGCAAGCAAGATCTCTTCGCAGGCTTGGAACGCGCTGATTCGGTGTCGCTCGATCCGCACAAGTGGCTGTACGTTCCGGTCGATGCCGGCTGTCTTCTATTTCGCGACTCGGCGGCGGCTAGGGCGGCCTTCAACACGGAAGACGCCGACTACATCAAAACGCATGGATACAGCGACGAGGAAGCGTTCGCGTTCTGGGATTACAGCGTCGAGCTGTCGCGGCGTTTCCGGGCTTTGAAGGTGTGGCTGACGTTACAGTATTACGGAACGCGCCGGATCGCCGCAACGATCAGCGAGGACATTTCGTTGGCAGCATATCTCGGCGAGATCGTGTCGAAGGCGGAAGACTTCGAACTGCTCGCGCCGGTCGAGTTGAGCATCTGCTGTTTCCGGTATGTGCCGGCCCCGGGGATTTCGGATGCAGAGTTAGATCAACTCAATCAGCGCATTATGGCGTTGGTGCAGAAGGGCGGGCGCGCTTACGTTTCGAATGCGACGGTGACCGGGCGCTTTGCGTTGCGCGCGTGCATCACGAACTTTCGCACCACGCAACGAGATATCGATGAGACAGTCGCGGCGATCCGCGAAGCCGGAGAAGATCTCGCGCAGCGTTAGGGCTAATTGCAGGGGTGGCCACGGAGGGCCACCCCTACAAAAGTTCCATGTACAATCATGAGCTTTACATCGCAATCAATCTGGCGCGTGCGGCGGGCGCCGCCATTCTCGAACACTACGACGGGCCAATCCGCGTCGAACAAAAGCACTCCGCTGACGACGCTGAGCCCGTCACACAGGCTGATCGCATCGCCAACGAAATGATCGTCAACGGCTTGAAGCGCGAGTTTCCTGATGACGGAATCCTCGCGGAAGAGTCGGTCGACACCAAACGCCGGCTCGGGAAGTCGCGTGTGTGGATGGTTGATCCACTCGACGGCACCAACGGTTTCATCGACGGCAACGGCGACTTCGCGGTGCAGATCGGACTCGCGGAAGAAGGCCAATGCGTCGTCGGAGTTGTTTATCAACCGCTTACCGGAGTTTTATATCGCGCGGTGCGTGGCGAAGGAACGTGGATCGAACGCCCGCAGTTTGAACCCGAACGCGCTCACGTTTCCAATCAGACAGATTTATCGAGCATGCGCCTGGCCGCAAGCCGTTCGCACCGCAGTTCACGCATGAACACGGTCGTCACGCGTTTTGGTTTTCGCGAAGAGGTGCAGCGCGGCTCGGTGGGAATCAAAGTCGGATTGCTGGTCGAGCAGCAGTGTGATGTGTACATCCATCTGTCGCCGCGAACGAAGCAGTGGGACACGTGCGCGCCCGAAGTGGTTTTGACGGAAGCCGGCGGGCGTGTCAGCGATCTCTTCGGCTATCCTTTGAACTACAACGTTCCTGACGTGCAAAACCGCAACGGCCTCGTCGCCAGCAATGGCGTGGGCCACGAACAGATCATCGCAACGCTGGCCCCGTTATTGGAAGAGTTTGGCCGAAAACCAGCCACTGATCTGCACGGATGAATACGGATTAACCCGATGATCCGCCCGAAGCCCTTTCTAACTTATCTTGTGCTCTGCGCGATACCGCTGCTGCTGTTGGCGGGCCTTAATTATTGGAACGGGCTGCGGACCGTCGACTCCACCATCGGCACGATCGTCCAAAACGATCTCAACTCCCTCAACGTCGCCGTAGACCACGTAATTCGCGAGCAGGAGAGCGCGATGCTGCGACTAGCGATGACGCCCGAAGTGCAGCAGATCGTCGCCAGTAAAAACGAAGCTGATGCCAGCCGGCTAAACTCTGTTTTGGATCTCAGCGAGTACTTCAAGAGTCTGACGTTGTTCGACCGTGATCGACATGCATTACTGTTTCGCATCGCCAACAGCCGGCCTGCCGAACCAAAACCCGACCAGCGCGTGTGGGGGCTTCAGGGAAACGTGTTGCTCGATCATCCCGGCAGCTCGCCTGCGACCGTCGAATACACTGCGCCGATCCACGATGCAAACGGCACCGGCAACGTGGGCGCACTTGTCGGCGTGCTCGATCTGGATTCTGTGTTCGCAAGCGCGGCGCGCGGATTGCAGTCGAGCAGAAAATCGGTGGTGGTTGTTCTGGACCGCACTGGCAAAGTCGTCTATCACTCGGATCGCGCACTCAAGTCTGGACCAATCCCCGGCTTTGAAACGATCTCAAAGGCCATGATGGCGAATGAGAGCGGCATGGGCCAGTTCAACTCGCCTTCCGGTTCTTACATGGCCGCCTACTCGCCGTTGCCCCGATTAAATGTCGCTGTTGCAGTCGCGCGGAGTCGCGCAGAGTTCGTCTCCGCGGCTCATCGCTGGGGAATCACCAACCTGCTGGTCGCATTATTCATCAGTCTCATCGCGGGGTTTGTTTTAGAACGCCACGTGCGCGCCCGCTCCGCGGGCATGGAGCGCGTCACGGAGGACCTGTCGGCGATCGCGAAAGGCGAACTGGACCGTCGCATCATTCTGGAATCCAGTGACGACGCACGCGGTCTCGCCGACAACATCAACGTCGTCACGGAACGCTTGCGCGCTCAGATCGCGCGCGAGGAAGAGTCGCGCCAATTCGAATCGTTTGTGCGTCTGTCTGCCATGCTGACGCACGATCTGAAGAATGCGATTGAGGCGCTGTCGTTGACTGTGGGCAACATGGAGCGCCATTTCGACAATCCGCAGTTTCGTGCTGACGCGCTGAAGGGTCTCAACACCGCGACTGACAAACTGAAAGGCCTCGTCGCCCGCCTCTCAAAGCCGGTAAGCAGTTTGAGCGGTGAACACAAGCGCCCCACGAACGTCGATCTCGTTCCGATATTGAAGCGCGTTGTGGCGCTGACGGCCGAGCCGCAGCGCGGTAAACACACGATCGTCACGCGACTGCCGCCAACTCTCCACGCGCTCGTCGATGCGGCGCGCGTTGAAGAAGTCATCGAGAACCTCGTGCTGAATGCTCTCGAAGCCATGACGGACAAAGGCGGCACGCTCACGGTTGAAGCCGGGGAAACTTCCACCGGCGCGCCGATGTTTTCCATCGGCGACACAGGACGCGGAATGAGTCGCGCCTTTGTGGAGAATCGCCTCTTTCGCCCGTTTTCCACGACCAAACAGACGGGCATTGGTCTCGGACTCTACACTTGTCGCGAAGTGATAAAGGCGAGTGGCGGATCGATCGAAGTAGACTCAGTCGAAGGCGCTGGAACGACTTTTCGCGTCGTGCTACCATCCATTCCACACGACGGGCGTAATTAGCTAACTGACAAGGGCGCGGCAAGGCCCAGTTACAAAACATACCATTACGCCGGTTCCTCTTAGCAGTACCTGCCCCGGCTTTTCCAGGCGCACGTGTGCGGCTCAATCTGTCAGTGTGGAAACCGGTTCGAGAGATGAGTAGTCAAACACAGCCCAAAGGAACTGTCCTCGTCGTCGACGATGACGACGCGGTGCGCAGTGGTCTTTATTGGGCGCTGGCTTCCGACTACCACGTGTTGCAGGCCGGCTCTCGCCAACAGGCGTGCGCGCTTATCAACAACGAAGAGATCGAAGTGGTCGTAAGCGATCTGCACTTGCCACCGAATCTCGACGACATCGCGGAAGGTCTGGCGTTGATCGACGTGGCGCGCGCACAGGATCCGCCGCTTCAAGTGGTCGTCATCACCGGCAGTGATTCGAAACGCGCGGCGCTCGAAGCGGTGAAGCGCGGCGCGTATGGGTTCTTTGAGAAGCCACTCGATCCGGCTGAACTGTTGCACATCGTGAATCAGGCTGCGCGCATGCGGCAGCTCGAAATGGAAAATCGGCAACTGCGGCAGGAGTTGTCGCGCCCGCCCGGCTTTTTACACTTGATGGGAACAAGCCAGGCTTTGGAACGAGTGCTGAAGCAGGCAAGGTCAGTCGCCGCGACGAGTGTGACGGTGTTGTTGGGTGGTGAGAATGGAACGGGCAAGGAGATGCTTGCGCGCGCGATTCATCAGGAGAGTCCGCGCGCGAGTGCTCCATTTGTCGCAGTGAGTTGTGCGGCGTTACCCGAGGCGCTGATTGAGTCGGAATTGTTCGGCCATGAGAAAGGCGCGTTTACTTCCGCGACGCAAACGCACAAAGGTCGTTTCGAACTCGCGAATGGCGGCACGCTTTTCCTCGACGAGATCGGAGACCTGAGTGCGGCAGTCCAAGTGAAACTGTTGCGCGTGTTGCAGGAGCGCGAGTTTGAACGCGTCGGCGGAACGAGGACTTTAACCGTCGATATCCGCTTGATCGCTGCGACGAACCGCGATCTCGAGAAGGAAGTTGCACAGGGAAGGTTTCGGCAGGACCTGTTCTTCCGGCTCAACGTCGTTCCGCTCGTGCTGCCGCCGTTGCGCGAGCGACTGGACGACATTCCGATCCTCGCGGCGCACTTCGCGGCGAAGTCGGCGCAGAAGTACGGGCAGCCGACGCCGGAGCTTGAACCGGCGCTCGTCGAGGTGTTGTTGGAGTACAACTGGCCGGGGAACGTACGCGAGCTGGAGAACTTGATCGAACGGTTAGTGGTGCTGAGTAACACTTCAACACTCGGGCTCGAGTTTGTGCCCGAGAAGATGCTGCGGGCGCTTCCGGGAATTACGCCGGGCGACGAGAGCACTCTGGAAGGCGCGGTTGAAGCAGTGAAGCGCCGCATGATCGTGAGTGCTTTGCAGTCTGAAGGGAACAAAGTTGCAGCCGCGAAGAAGTTGGGGATCAGCAGATCTTACTTGCACAGGCTGATCAACGAATTCGATCTTTAGGTTTTTAGCCGCAGATGAACGCGGATGAACGCGGATGAACGCAGATCGATCTGCGTTCATCCGCGTTCATCTGCGGCTACGACTTTACTTTATACTTAGGAACGAATGGCGAACTTGCAACAGCGCTTACCGGAGAACGTCCCGGGTGACTTCTTTGTAGATTCCACCTGCATCGACTGCGAGACTTGCAGCCAACTCGCGCCCGGCATCTTTCGCGATCACGGCAACCAGTGCAGCGTTCATCACCAGCCTGAGACGTTCGACGAAACGCGGCTCGCGATGATGGCGCTTGTGTCGTGCCCGACCGGATCGATCGGCGCCGTTGAACGACACGACGCGCATCTCGGCATCGATGCCTTTCCCCTGCTACTCGACGAGAACGTTTACTTCTGCGGCTTCACGGCCGAATCGAGTTTCGGCGCGTGGAGTTATTTGATCACTCGCCCCGAAGGCAACATTCTGATCGACTCACCGCGCTTCGCGAGTCAACTGCTGAAACGGATCGAGGCACTGGGCGGCGTCAGTCGAATGCTGCTGACTCACAAAGACGACGTCGCGGATCACGAGTTGTTTCACAAGCGGTTCGGCTGCGAACGACTGATGCATGCCGATGATGGAGCTGCGCGTCTCGGTCTCGAGCACGTAATTCACGGCAGCGAACCTGTGCAACTCGACGACGATTTGCTCATGATTCCGGTGCCGGGACACACTCGCGGTCACGTCGTCTATCTTTACCGGAATAAGTTTCTGTTCACCGGCGATCACCTCGCCTGGTCACCGGCGCGACAAACGCTGACGGCTTTTCGCAGCGTCGCGTGGTATTCGTGGCCGGAGCAGACACGATCGATGGAGAAGCTTTTGAATTACGAATTCGAGTGGGTGTTGCCGGGTCACGGCGACATTCATCGCGGCGATGCGGCGGCTATGCGCGACCATCTCGAGCGTTGCGTGGCATGGATGAAAACTGTCAGGTAAGTTTTGGCGAGTTCTTTAAGTTCAGCTAAAGAGGCGTAACAGATGACCCGAAATCAAAAGATTGCTCTCGGTTGTGGTGGCGCGGGATGTTTGGGATTGATCGTCGTGGTAATCGTTGCCGGGCTTATTTATTTCTTCAGTCTTAGCCGCACCTATTCCGCGAATCGCAACTACAATTACAACACCAATACTGCAAACCGAAATTACAATTCAAATAGCAACGACAATTACAATTCGTCTACTTCGGCTTCTCCTTCAACTTCAACGTCGGCGAGTTCGCTTTCAGACGAGGATAAGCACAAACTCTATCAAGCTGCCCTGATGACGGGCGATCAGGAACTGCTTCGACGCGTGTCAGTCGCAATTGGCGTGATGGACGCCGACTACACGCCCGGCGATAAATATTCCGACTTCGTCGTCGAGCACGCCGGCTGGGTCATACGCAACACCGATTTCATCAGTTCGCTGAACACGCCCGAGAAAGCTCGTGCTTACGTAAACACAAATTTCCCTCAGTAGATTTTAGTGGCCAAAAATGGATCCATCTCGCATTCGCAATTTCTCGATCATCGCCCACATCGATCACGGTAAGTCGACGCTCGCCGACCGCCTGCTCGAGTTGACCGGAGCTCTGTCTGAGCGGGAGATGGAAAACCAGGTGCTCGACGACATGGATCTCGAGCGCGAACGCGGCATCACCATCAAAGCTCACGCCGTCAGGCTGGATTACAAAGCTCAGGACGGAAAGATGTACGTGTTGAACTTGATCGACACGCCCGGCCACGTCGATTTTTCGTACGAAGTGTCGCGTTCACTTTCCGCGTGTGAAGGAGCGCTGTTGATTGTCGACGCGTCGCAGGGCGTCGAAGCACAAACGCTCGCGAACACTTACCTCGCAATCGAAAACAATCTCGAACTGATCCCGGTGATCAATAAGATCGACTTGCCCGGCGCCGAGCCCGAGAAGGCGATCGAACAGATCGAACACTTCATCGGACTCGAAACACACAACGCGATCCTCACGAGCGCAAAGACCGGCGAGGGTGTCGGCGAAGTGCTCGAAGCGATCGTGCGCGACGTGCCGCCGCCGAAAGGCGATCCGAACGCGCCGTTGAAAGCTTTGATCTTCGATTCGTGGTACGACTCGTACCGCGGCGTGATCGTTCTGTTTCGCGTGATCGACGGCATGATCCGGCCCGGCATGAAGATCCGTTTCTTCAACGTCGGGCGCGATTACCAGGTCGAGACGCTCGGCGTAAATCGTCCAACGCCGACGCCAATCGATCAACTGGGCGTCGGTGAGGTGGGTTTTCTGACTGCGTCGATCAAAGCTGTGGCTGATGTGCAGATCGGCGATACGGTGACGGAAGCCGCGCGGCCGACGAAAGAACCGTTTCCCGGTTACCAGGAGATCAAGCCGATGGTGTTCGCGGGCTTGTATCCGGTGGACACCGCGCAGTACGAAGAGTTACGCGACGCGCTCGACAAGTTGCGGCTGAACGATGCGTCGTTCTTTTACGAGCCTGAATCGTCCGCAGCGCTCGGCTTTGGGTTCCGGTGCGGTTTTCTCGGACTGCTGCACATGGAGATCGTGCAGGAGCGTTTGGAACGCGAGTTCAATCTGGATCTGATCACCACCGCGCCGAGCGTGCGTTACGTCGTCACGACGACTGACGGGCAGGTCGTGGAGATCGACTCGCCGGCGAAGATGCCCGATCCCGGGCGCATCGCGAAGATCGAAGAGCCGGTGATTCGCGCGACGATTCTGACGCCCGACGAACATCTCGGCGGCATTCTTCCGCTGCTCGAAGAGAAGCGCGGCATGCAAAAAGGTTTTGAGTACATCACGTCGAACCGTGTGATGCTCACTTACGAACTGCCGCTCAACGAGATCGTGCTCGACTTTTACGATCGACTCAAATCGGTTTCGCGTGGTTATGCATCGCTGGATTACAACCTCGCGGGTTATTGGGAGAGCGATCTCGTGAAGCTCGACGTGCTGGTCGCGGGTGAGCCGGTCGATGCGTTGTCGCTGATTCTGCATCGCAGCACTGCGCAACCGAAGGGTCGCGCGCTGGCGGAAAAGATGAAGCAGTTGATACCGCGACAACTGTTTGAAGTCCCGATCCAGGCGGCGATTGGAAACAAGGTGATCGCGCGTGAGACGGTGAAGGCGCTCGGCAAGAACGTGATTGCGAAGTGTTACGGCGGCGATATCACGCGCAAGCGAAAGCTGCTCGAGAAGCAGAAGGAAGGCAAGAAGCGCATGAAGAAAGTCGGCCGCGTTGAGATCCCGCAGGAAGCGTTCCTCGCCGTGTTGAAAGTCAACGAGTAAATCAGTAACCACAGATAAACGCGGATTTAAAATCCGGATTTTTATCTGTGTAATCCGCGGTTAGTTCTACTACGAGATGAAGGAACAGGAGCTATTACTGTGTTGCGCGAGGACGAATGCGGCGCGGGCGCGGGTGCGTGAAGTTGCGGCGGGTGAAGTTGATTGGGAGTACCTGTTTCTGCTCGCGCGGCGTCATGCAGTTGTACCGCTGCTCTACCTTCAACTCCAGCGACACGCGTCTGACCTTGTCCCTCACGAGCACCTTCAACAACTGAAGAAACACTACCTCGAAAACGCAGCACGCAACACAGTGCTTACGGCCGAGCTCTGCCGGCTAATCACCCTGCTTGCCGAGCGCGGCATCGACGCGATTCCTTACAAAGGCCCGGTGCTCGCGCTGTTCGCCTACGACAATCTTGCCTTGCGGCGCTTCGTCGATCTCGATGTGATAGTTAAAAAGACTGACGTGTTGCAAGCCCGTGAAATCCTCGCGGCCGAAGGCTACACACCAACGAAGTCGCTTTCACTCACCCGTCAGGAGCTCTTGCTGCGCACGCAACACAACATGCAGTTTTCGCGTGACAACCATCGCCTGCTGATCGAATTGCACTGGGAAGTCGCGCCGCATCTATTTGCCTCGACTGTCGACGCAGAGACACTCTGGCGCAACCTCACGACCATCAACATCAACGGCATCGAATTAAAAACTCTTTCGCCCAACGATCTGCTGTTCTCATTGTGTGTGCATGGCTCGCGACACCTCTGGGAACGTTTGAGTTGGATCTGCGACATCGCGGCATTGATCTCGCGGCAGAGTTTCAACTGGACCACACTGCTGCAACGCGCAGCAGACGCAGACAACGACCGAATGTTCCTGCTCGGTCTGTTTCTCGCGGAAAAACTGCTGGATGCGCCGTTGCCCGCCGAGGTGAAGCAACGATGCGATGCCGACGAACGGCTGAACCCACTCGCCGATCGCGTGATCGAAAATCTTTTCAACGGCACGACGCACGTGCCCGCTACATCGCGCGAGATCTTCAAATACAATATCGGCGTGCGCAAAACCTTGAGCGCACGCGCGCGTTATGTGGTTCACATGTTTCGTCCCACCGATAGCGATCTCGGCGCACGCGCGATTCCACGCAGCTTGAGTTTCGCCTATTACCTCATTCGACCCTTTCGCCTGCTTGGACGAGGTCAGTAACCACGGATAACCCCGGATTTTAAATCCGATTTACAATCCGTGTTATCCGTGGTTAAATTTGCCGCTTGAAACGCGCAGTTTTATGTCACTATTCGACGGGTATCGGCTTGGCTGTCCTGCTGTGCCTTGCTTTGCCTGCCGGCACGTTCGCGCAAAAGCCCGCCAAACCTGCCGCTGCAAAACCTTCGTTCGTGCTGACCGTAAAGAAGCAGCCGATTCTGAACATTTCGCTCAAGGCTGATAAGGCAAAAATCTCCGAGGTGGCTGATGAGTTGTCGCAGAAGCTCAAGACGCTCGTGTTCCTTGGACAACAACGACAGAAGGAAACGATCTCGATCGAGTTCAGTGAATTGACACTCGAACCAGCACTGCAACTGATGTCGCCGGTCGTGTATGTCGACTACGAAATCGACACCGGATCGAGTGCGCCTCCGAAAGCACTCGCGATCTATCTTTACGATGCCAATGAGGGCGAACCACCGCTGACCGCCCTTGTGAATGGTTCGACGCAGTCGCTTCTGATCGAGGGCAACACCGAGGATGGTGTCGAGCCGGCGAATGATGACGAGAAGAAGAAGGTTGAAGAACAACCTCTGCGCGTGTCGTTCCTGAACAATACGTTGACCGTGAAGGCGAAGAAGCAACCGCTGGCTTTAGTGCTGCTAAAGATCGGAGAAGAGCTGGGCATTCCGGTTGATATTCAGAATCAGGATATGGCCATAGTTGATGCTGACATCTCAAAACTCCCGGTAGAGGATGCGCTGCGCCAACTGTCCCCCCATATTCGGCTGTTCCTTCGTGCCGATCTTACACGCGCCGAAAAACGAGTGTTGCGGTTGGTCCTTGCTGAGCCAATAAAAACGACTCAGTAGGACCGTTGAATTACAGCTTGAGCCGGCGCGCTGGTCCAACATTTCTGTTGCCATGATGTCGCTCAAGAACCTATATTAATCAACGATGACTGAGGAGGGCGGCTAAATTTTGTCCAAGCAAAACGAGATTATCAAGGAAGAACTCGCCGGCGCGCAGAGCGGGAATGCGGTTGCGGGCGAGAGCGGCGAAGGCAAGAAGGCGTTTGTCGAACCGGCAATCTCCGTTCCTGTTGATGTTCTTGAAGCGACCACGTTCTTTCAGGCGGCAACTAGCGGCGTGACCAACTAACACACAATCCGGTTGCATGAAAGTTATTCAGGTCTCCGACCGGCCGGCGTCCCAGAGCTTTTATGAGGTCGCCGGTCGGTTGTTATTTATTGAGAGTTTCGATCATCGATTAGGTAACCTGATCGAACAACTTTTTAGTGGCTGGCAACTGGCGCGAGTTTCTTTTCCCGAGCGATCGCCTGACATTCGTATTCAATTTTTTTGTGGCGCGTTGCCGGTGGTTCCCGAAAAGCTGAACCGGTTTGAAATTGCTGAGGGCGGGCAGTGCTACACCGATGGCGCAGACTATTATCTCGCCCTCGGCGATGCGATGGTCCAGGTGCAGAACGGGAGTGCTGGTGTTTGGATTCGTGAGCTGCCTGGTTCAGGTGGCGCGATGGTCGCGAGAGCGGCGTCGTTTGCTGTTTGTGCTGCGTTGCGACGCCATGGATTATTCGAGCTTCATGCGGCGGGCATGGTCCATCCGGGCAGTGAACAAGGTGTTCTGATTGTTGGTCCATCGGGAAGCGGGAAATCGACGCTCGCGTTTCAGTTAGCGAGTTCAGGTTGGCCGTATCTTTCGGATGATGAACTGTTGCTGAATTTGAGCGAAGGCGCAGTTGAAGCGCGTGGGTTTCGCAGTTTTTTTGCGGTTCGCGATGAGTCAAACGGAGAGTTTAGGACGTGCTTTGAACCTGAGGCGGCTTTTGGATCGAGCCGAAGAGTGAGCGCTGTGCCGGGCGTTTTGCTATTTATCAGTCTGAGTGGTGAGGAGAAGACTCGACTGGACTCGCTCAAGCAAACTGAGACAATGACGAGGCTGCTGCGCGCGTGTCCCTGGGCCACGTACGACACCGCGATCGCCGCGCCGAATCTCGAACTGCTGTCGCGGCTTACACGGCAAACACGCGGGTTCGATCTTTTCGCGGGACGCGACCTGCTTGGAAGCTTCGCTTCGGATTTGTTGTCGACATATCTGAATACCGAGGTCAACCCGACGCTACGGCGTTACGGTACTGACCCTATCCAACAAAAGCGTCCAAGATGATCGTGCCAACACCATACGCGGTTGCCTCCGGCAAGGTGACTTAGGTGATAGGGTCAGTACCGTAACGCGGTAGCGTCGGGTCAAGTTTCGAGCCGCGGATCAATGATGGAAACAGAGACTACGTTCAGTGGCGACTATGGACCACGGCGTTTGAGCGTGGAGCTCGCCAACATCTGCAATCTACATTGCAGTTATTGTTTCCGCGCTGATGAGAATCTCTACAGCCCCCACGCCGAATTTTTTCCGGTCGATCTTCTGCGGCGGGTGATTGACGAAGCGCGGACATTCGCGAATGTCACTCACATCAACTTCACCGGCGGCGAACCAACTCTTCATCCCGAGTTTGCAAACACACTCGAAACAGTCGCCGAGTCAGGCTTGAGTGCGAGCTTTGTTTCGAACGGTTGGCACTTCGATCGTGTCTGGCCCGCTATTCAGGCTAATCGCGCTGCACTCTCTCATGTCGCGTTCAGCCTCGACGGTGTGACTCGCGAGACTCACGATTGCTGGCGTGGCGAAGGATCTTTCGATCGGCTCGTGCGAGCATTTTCGCGCTGCTACATGTCGAACCTTCCGTTTGGATTGAAGATTGTGATTCGACGTGACCTGGTGGACCAGCTCGAACTGATCGCAATCTTCGCGGCGCGAATGGGCGCGGCCTCGCTGAACTTCGTGCACGTGATGCCGACGTCGAACGCAGTGGCGGATGACTCTGCGTTGAGTCTCGAGGAGCAGCGTTTGGCAGAGCAGGAGATCGCCACGCTCGCACGTATCTTCAAGATGAAGATCGGGCTCGACGTCGGTTACTACAACATCGATGAGGAACGCCCGCCATGCTCGCCGCTCGCAGGCACGAGCATGAATATCGACTATCGCGGGCGGCTTTCGCTTTGCTGCAACCTGTCGGGATTTCGGGGTGGTGATGATCAGCAGGATGTAATCGCGGATTTGAACGTCGAGTCGTTCGCCGATGCTTACGCGAGGTTTGTGTCGCTCGCTAGGAGGCAATCGGAGCGAAGGAAAACTGCCTTGGCAGCACTGCGATCGCAGGGATTAAATCCGGATCTCTACACGGGTTCGCCTTGTCTGTTCTGCCTGCAAAGCTTCGGTAAGATCCCATGGCATTAGACAGGATTACAGGATTTCTTCCGGTCGATGCTGTCGTCGTTAATGGTCGTCCCGGTCTGCTGTGGCTGGATATGACTGGCGTGAGTCTGACCGAGCCGTTTTTCCAACAAACAGTCGAACGCGCGAAGACGGAGAACAATCGTCGCGAGTTGTTCACCGAGTTTGATGCGCTGCTGCAACTGGAAAACGTGCTGGACAGCGTTGCGCCTTCCGGCTTCATCTTCCACTCTTCACGCTGCGGCTCAACACTCCTCGCCAATGCCTGCCGCGCCCTCACCAACTCGATCGTTCTTTCGGAAGCGAATGCGATCGACAAGCTCGTCGCGCGGTTTATCACTGACGCGGCGGACAAAGTCAAAGAGTCACTCTACTCGGTATTTCTGCGCGGTGTGGTCCATGCTTTAGGTCAACGCCGGACGGGAAACGAACAACACCTGTTCATCAAGTTTTCGTGTTGTAGCTTTGCGCAGATCGAACGCATCAGACGCATCTGGCCGCGCGTGCCGTGGATCTTCCTTTACCGCGATCCCGTCGAAACCATCGTTTCAAACATCGCCGACGTTCCTCCATGGCTGATCGACGACGATCGGCGCGTGCTAGCATCGATCACGGGCACTTCACCGAAAGAAGTCGCCGAGATGCGACTCGAAGAGCTGTGCGCCAGAACGATCGGCAGCTTCTACTCGCTGGCGCATCGTCTTGCGGACGACGCGGCGCTTTTGCTTAATTACAAGCAACTGTCTTTACCTGTAATATTCGACGTGTTGCCCGTCTTCAACGTCAATCCATCGGCTGAAGAGATGGAAACAATCGCGCGCGGCAACCGGAACTACTCGAAAGAATCTTCCGGCACGCGCGCGTTTGTCGCCGACGCTGACGCAAAGCAGCAAGTGGCTTCCGATCTTATTCGTGAAATGGCAGAACGGTGGGCGCTGGAGCCTTATCGTCTGCTCGAACAGAAAAGGCTTAACTCATCATGAATCTAACGCCGGGCAAACACGTGGTGGCTACGGATTTCGATGGCGGCGAAGGAATACTCGTCGATCTCAACACGAAGAAATACTATCAACTGAACGAGACCGCGATGCTCGTTTGGAAAGGCCTCGAACAAGGCAAGACGACTACGGAGATTGCCACCGACATCACGTCCAGCTACGAAGTCGCGCTCGACAAAGCTAAGCTCAGCGTGGAACGAATCGTTGATAATTTCCAAACTTACAAACTTCTCAGCGCCCGGCAGTGAACCTGGCCATCGGCGACTGACCATCAAGTACGCCTTCCTCACCGCGGCCATCTTCCTGCCACTCATTTGGTCGTTCCTCTTCGTGCGAAATCTTTATCCATTCACTGCGTGGAATGTGATGATGGCCGGCGGCGATCTCGAACGTGGCCGCAGCTATTGCATTCTCAGAGGCGAAACCGTTTCCGGTGAGACGATCGAAATCCGGCCGATCAAGCTCACGAATGCGCTCTACAGCCGCACCTGGACCATGGTCAACGCAACGATCGATAACCAAAGCTTCAGGCTCAAGTCGACTCATCCCGATAACGAAGAGCTCGTGCGTCGTTACGGCGGAGTGGAAAATCTTCCGCCGGGCGCGCGTCTCCCGGATCTGCTCCAGGCATGGGGCGATCTCTACAATAAGCAACAGCCGGCGTCCTCACCGCAGCGACTGAAAGCGATCCGGCTCGACATGTATCGCTGGGAAAGCGGCCGCTACGCTGATTACGACAAGTTCATAGAATCGTGGCGCAAGGAATTGTAAATCGCGTCGTTCCGTCGAGCGCTTTCGCCCTGGGTGTCGTGCGCACGGTGGTGCACGGCACGTTTTTGATTTCGGTTCTCGTCACTTCGTTTTCCGCACTCGGCTCACTCCCGCCAACGATCCTGCGGCCCACTGGCGTGATGAAGTTTTTGCCGTGGAGCTTCTACGATCAACTCCAGACGCCGTCGGGAATGATGACCTTGAAGATAGCGATGGTGCTGTCGCTGTTACTCAGCACGGCGGGGTTGCTGACGGTCGTCTCAACCAAAACATCGCTGTTGCTGGTCGTTTTTTACCAGGGTCTGCTGCGCAGCTTCGGACATTTCAATCACGATGAAATGCTCGCCGTTTATTGCCTCGTAGTGTTGGCGTTCACGCCTTGCGCTGATGCGTTTTCAGTCGATAGGCGCCTCGCAAGAGCAAACAAGACGCGCCCGTGGTTTGCTTATGCTTATCCGATCCTGTTGATGCAGATGTTGATGGCGTGGACTTACTTCAGTTCGGCGCTGATCAAACTGCGCGTGGCGGGATTGAAATATCTCAGCCCCGACAATCTACCCGCGCTCGCGATTTTTCATTCACTCGACAACTTACACGACACCGGCTTTCGCTTCGCGTTCCTATTACCGCAGGTGAAAACGTATCTGCCGTTCGCAGTTGCGCTGGTCCTGCTGTGGGAACTGCTGTTTCCAGTTGCGATTTTCTGGCGCCGAGCGCGCTGGTGGATTCTCGCAATCGGTATCCTATTTCACATCTCCACGCTGTTCTTGATGAACATCTTCTTCCCGCATCAACTCGCGATGTATCTCATCTTCATTGACTGGGATCGAGTCGCCGATTGGTATCAACGAAAGCGTTATGCGAAGCGAGTAAAATAATTATTCGACTTGCAAGATTCGTAGCATTTCATCGCGACAAAATCCGCCAAGAATTTACTTTCTAATTTCGTTGACGGTCTTCAAAAAGGCATGCTAGGGTTGCGCGCCACACTGAACGTCGTGGTCCATCTAAAAGGAGAACAACAGGCATGTCTAAGTTATTTCGGGTTTCGATTGTGTTGGCTGGCGTAGTCACGATGATGCTCGGCATTTCGCAAATCGCAGCAGGACAATTAATCATTTCTGAATTCCGCGTGCGTGGTCCAAACGGCATGAACGACGAGTTTATCGAGATCTATAACAACAGCGGAGCCGACCATACTGTCGCGGGTGGCGGTACTGGTTACGGCGTTGCAGCTTCCAATGGCGTAGCGCGTTGCGTCATTCCAAACGGCACAGTTATTCCCAATCGCGGTCATTATCTTTGCGTGAACAGTATCGGATATAGCCTCGCCTCGTATCCGGCTGGTAACGGGACCACCGCGACAGGCGATGCAACTTACACAACTGACATTCCCGACAATGCCGGTATCGCGATCTTCAACACCAGTATTGCAGCCAACTTCAACCTGGCAAATCGTATGGACGCAGTCGGCTCCACCTCCGAAGCAAACACAACTTACAAGGAAGGCACCGGCTATCCCGCACTCACACCCTTCTCAATCAATTACTCTTTCTATCGCGACACCTGCGGCAAGGGTGGTTCGATCACGACGTTTGGTTTCTGCTCAATAAGCACTCCCAAAGACACCAACAACAATGCCGCCGACTTCGTCTTCGTCGACACCAACGGCACGTCGGCAGGCGCAGGCCAGCGCCTGGGTGCACCAGGACCGGAAAATCTGAGTTCACCAATCCAACGTAATGCGAGTTTTACGGAAAATGTGCTCGATACCTGTGTGGGTGCGGCGTCGCCGCCGAACCGGGTGCGCGATTTCACTTCCGATCCGCCGAATAACTCCACGTTTGGTACGTTGGATATTCGCCGGACGGTTATCAACAACACCGGTGGAAACGTCACGCGCTTGCGTTTCCGGGTAATTGATCTGACGACCTTCCCTGCACCGAGCGGCATTGCCGACTTGCGGCCGCGAACGTCCACGGCGGTGGTGGTTACAGTTGACCGTCCACCATGCGGCAGCGGCACCAGCAACGTAACTGTTCAGGGCACGACACTGGAACAACCTCCGGCACAACCAAACGGCGGTGGCTTTAATTCGTCGCTGTCGGCGGGAACAGTGACTTTGGCGACTCCGATTGCCAATGGCGCAACCCTCGACGTGCGGTTCCTGCTTGGTATTCAGCAAACAGGAAGTTTTAAGTTCTATATCAACGTCGAAGCTCTGCCGTAACCTGGCACATGTAAATCCTGTTCTAAGTGTTCGTTTGAAGGAAAGCTGTACGTGACGACGTAATCGGGTGGCGCGCTTTCGAGGATCGGCTTTCCGTTCAACTCGAGCCATGCGTGACCGGCGACCTTACCGCCGGTTTCGTTACGCACACCGAAGACGATGCGCGTTGCAACTCCGCTGCGCGAGAGATAACGATGAAGCACGGCCGCGCGCTTCCAGCAGATCGGCTTGAAAATAAAGACGTCTGCGGAGAGAAGTAGATCAATCGCGCGCGCGAGTTCGTCTCCATCTGTCGCTGCGCGCGCATGTTTCCTGGTTTGGTTGCCGGCAACGATTTGCAGTGCACGTGGCAATGAATAACAGCGCGCGGTGATCGACAGCACGGCAACCCACCACGCCATCCGGCACAAAAGCAATGCCTCCGCCGGACGTGAGACCAGCTTACGACTGGCGCGCGTGATTAAGTGACCCGCTTTCCCCATCTCGCGTGATTCTAAACAGCATTTCGGCAACCTGTCTAACTTGTAAATCTTCCGACTCTGTCTTAACCTGACTTAAGCCTTTACATCAATCCGCAATGTAATCGATAGGAGGATGCGTGGCGGTTATTCGTCCCTTTCGCGCTTTGCGTCCGCGCCCTGAGCGGGCCCAACAGGTAGCCAGCGTGCCTTACGACGTCGTCAATACCGAGGAGGCCCGGGCACTCGCGAACGGAAATCCGCTCAGTTTCCTGCACGTTTCGCGTCCGGAGATCGATTTGCCTCCCGGCACAGACATTCATAGCGATGCCGTTTATCGAAAAGCGGTCGAGAATTTCGAGAAACTGATCGCTGATTGCCCACTCGAAAAGGAAGCCGAGCCGAGTCTCTACCTTTACCGGCTGATCATGGGCGAGCATGAACAGGTCGGGATTGTCGCAGTTTGTTCCATTGACGAATATGACGACGGCACGGTTCGCAAGCACGAGCGCACGCGACGCGACAAGGAAGACGATCGCACGCGTCACATGCTGATGTTGCGCGCGCAAACTGGTCCAGTGTTTTTGACTTACAGAGCGCGTCCTGAGATCGACGAACAAGTTTCCGCAGCGATCAGTGCAGCGCCGTTGTTTGATCTGACTGCGGCGGATGGAGTTCGGCATACGATCTGGCGTCTGCCGGAGACGGATGCGCTCGTGAAGAGTTTCGAGTCAGTTCCGTTGCTTTACATTGCAGACGGGCATCATCGTGCGGCGAGTGCGAGTCGTGCACGCGCCGAGTTGAAAGAACAAAGCTTCGGACATACGGGCAAAGAGGATTACAACTATTTCCTGACCGTGATCTTTCCTGATTCGCAGGTTCGCATACTCGCGTACAACCGTACGGTCCAGGATCTCAACGGGTTCTCGAAGGAGGAATTTCTCGATGCGATCAGGGATCAGTTTACCGTTACGGAAGATGCGAGTCCGGAGCCTTCGCAACGCGGTAACTGGAGCATGTATCTCGACGGCAAGTGGCATGGCTTACAACTCTCTCCGGAAGCGACGTTGCCGGCTGGCACTGTCGCGATGCTGGATGTGAGTATTCTTCAGGATCGTTTGCTCGATCCGATTCTTGGCATCAAGGACATCAGGACTGACAAGCGCGTCGACTTCATCGGCGGTCTTCGTGGAACGAAGGAGTTGGAGCGTCTGGTTGACGAAGGTAAAGCGGCGGTTGCGTTCTCACTTTATCCCACGACGGTCGAGGAGCTGTTAATGGTGTCAGACGCGAATGAGATCATGCCGCCGAAGTCGACGTGGTTCGAGCCGAAGTTGAGAGACGGTTTATTGATTCACACGATTTAAAAGAAAGATTACATAATTGTTTAGGATGACAAGTAAATCCTGTCAAATGCTGTAATCCTGCCAAAAGGTTCTCTTTCATGAAGGTGCTAATCGCAGACAAATTTGAACAATCGGGACGCGATGGATTGCAGGCGCTCGGCTGCGAGATCTCGTTTCAGCCGGACCTGAAAGATGACGCGCTGACGCAGGCCATTAAGACCGAAGCGCCCGATGTGTTGGTGGTTAGGGGCACGAAAGTGACTGAGCCCATGCTCGACGCCGGACCGGTGAAGCTCGTCGTCCGTGCGGGCGCCGGTTACAACACGATCGACGTCGCCGCAGCATCCAAGCGCGGGATTTACGTTTCGAATTGTCCCGGCAAGAATTCGATTGCAGTTGCCGAACTCGCCTTCGCGTTGATCCTCGCGCTCGATCGACGCGTGGCAGACAACGTTGCCGCGTTGCGACGAGGCGAGTGGAACAAGAAAGAGTTTTCGAAAGCACGCGGTCTGTTCGGCCGCACACTCGGCTTGATCGGCGTCGGCAAAATCGGTCAGGAAATGATCCCGCGTGCGCGTGCGTTCGGCATGCCCGTCGTCGCCTGGAGCAGAAGCCTAACCACAGAGCGTGCAGCCCTCCTCGGCGTTGAATTGAAAGAGTCGCCCAAAGCCGTTGCGGCCGCCGCCGACATCGTCAGTGTTCACCTCGCGCTGAATCCCGAAACCCGAAATCTGCTTGGGGCAGACTTCTTCAACGCCATGCGGGAAGGCGCTTACTTCATCAACACCGCGCGCGGCGAGGTCGTCGATCAGGCAGCACTCGTCGCCGCGATGCGCAATCGCGGCATTCGCGCTGGTCTGGATGTTTACGCACTGGAACCGACGAGCAGCACTGGCGAGTTTCGCGATGACATCGTGAAAGAAGAAGGACTGTACGGCACGCACCACGTCGGCGCGTCGACGGACCAGGCACAGGAGGCGATCGCCGCTGAAACTGTGCGTATCGTGAAGGAGTTCAAAGAAACGGGTAAAGTCCCGAACGTGGTCAACCTCGCGCGACAAACTCCTGCCACTTATCGACTCGTCGTGCGCCATCTCGATCGGCCCGGCGTGCTCGCGGGTGTGCTCGATGCGATCAAGGCCGAGCAAATCAACGTGCAGGAGATGGAGAACATCGTTTTCGAAGGCGCGGCTGCGGCCGTGGCTCGCATCAATTTGGATAACGCGCCGAGTAAAGAAACCCTCAAGAGGCTTGAAGAAAGCAACCCGGACATCATCGAACTCGATCTGCTTGACTTGAAGTGATCCAGTTCTCTGTTCTTCGCAAATGAACACGACCCTCATCACCGGCGCATCCTCGGGAATCGGCGCGGCCTTTGCCAGAAAACTCGCTGCACGCGGAAGAAACGTTTTTCTCGTCGCTCGCTCCGAAGACAAGCTGATCGCTTTGTGCAACGAGATCGGCCGGCTGACGAGCATTCGCGCACAATATCTCGCGCTTGATCTTCAGCAACCTGACGCGGGCGCGTTGCTTTTGGAAGAAGCGGGTAAGCGCGGCTTTGAAATCGAGATGCTTATCAACAACGCCGGCTTCGGCTCGATGGGTGATTTCGTCAAACTCGATCTCGATCGTGAGCTCGAGATGATTCAACTCAACGTTAGATCGCTCGTCGACTTGACGCACCGCTTTCTTGGACCAATGCGCGAGCGGAAACGCGGCGTGATCATCAACGTCGCGTCGACTGCCGCATTCCAGGCCGTGCCTTACATGGCGACGTATGCCGCCACGAAGGCTTTCGTCCTCTCGTTCTCGGAAGCGCTGTGGGATGAGAACCGGTCGCATGGCGTTCACGTGATGGCGTTGTGTCCGGGTGTGACGGAGACGAATTTCTTCCAGGCGGCGGGAATCGATCGCCCGCCGATGCGTACAGTTGAAACTGCGGAAGACGTAGTCGAAACGGCACTGCGCGCGTTGGAGCGACGGAAGAGCACCGTGATCTCGGGTTGGACCAACTTGTTTACGGTCGAGGCAGAACGCTTCGTGCCGCGCTCGGTCGTGACGAAGGTCGCGGGCAAGGCCCTGCGCTCGCGTTTTGAGGAGTGAGTTAACAGGATTTACAAGATTAGACAGGATTAACATGTTCATCCTGTCTAATCCTGTAAATCCTGTCTAAATAATGGTGGAGAAATAGTAATGACGGAAAGAATTTTTAACTTCAGCGCGGGTCCAGCGGTTTTGCCGGTTCCCGTTTTGGAAGAAGCGCAGCGCGACATGCTCAGTTTGCCCGGCGTTGGCATGTCAGTGATGGAGATCAGCCATCGTTCCAAGACGTTCGACGAAATCATCGCCGGCGCTGAGTCGGGCATGCGCGAGCTTTTGGGTATTCCGAGCAACTATCATGTGCTTTTTCTACAGGGCGGCGCGAGTTTGCAGTTTTCGATGGTGCCGATGAATTTTCTGCCGGCCGATAGAAGCGCCGATTACGTTCTTACCGGAAGCTGGGGAAAGAAGGCGCTGAAGGAAGCGAAGAAGGTTGGCAGCGTGAACATTGCGGCCACGATGGCCGACGGCGGTTTCACGCGCGTTCCCTCACGCGAGGAGATGAGTCTGAGCCCGCACGCGGCTTACGTTCATATCACGAGCAACGAAACGATTGAAGGCGTTGAGTGGAAGCGCGAACCCGAAGTGGGCGACGTGCCGCTCGTCGCGGATGCATCGTCAAACATTCTGTCGCGCCAAATTCCAGTGGAGCGGTATGGAGTCATCTATGCCGGCGCGCAGAAGAACATGGGACCAAGCGGTCTGACTGTTGTGATCGTGCGTGACGATCTCTTGCAGCGCGTTCCGGACGGACTGGCGACGATGCTCGACTTTCGCACGCACGTCGAGAACAAGTCGCTCTACAACACGCCGAACACGTGGGGAATTTACATCCTCGGACTCGTCTGCAAGTGGCTCAAAGACAAAGGCGGCCTCGCCGCGATGGAGCGGGAGAACGAAGAGAAGGCGCAACTAATTTACGACGCTATCGATGCGACCGATTTCTATCGAGGACACGCTGACGCCGATTGTCGCTCGCTTATGAACGTGACGTTTCGTTTGCCCGATCAGGAACTCGAGAAGAAGTTTGTCGCTGAGTCCACAGCGCAAGGACTTGATGGATTGAAGGGACACCGCTCGGTGGGCGGAATTCGGGCGTCGATCTACAACGCGTTTCCGCGCGCGGGAGTCGAAGCGCTCGTGTCGTTCATGAAAGACTTCGAACGGCAGAATGGGTGAGCCACCGATTACACGCAGTACACGAATCGGCCCGGAACATGCCGGCGTTCGTCTTGATGCTTATCTCGCCTCACAAATCGAAGGGTGGAGTCGAGCGCGCCTTCAGCGACTAATCGAAAACGAGGACGTGCTCGTAAACGGCCGCGTCGCTAAACCTTCTTACAAACTCCGGGAACACGACGAGATCGAAGTGGAGCTGATCGCTCCGCCTACAGATCGTTTTGAGCCAGAGAATATTCCGATTGATATCGTATACGAAGACGACACGCTGGTCGTCGTAAATAAACCGGCGGGCCTCGTGGTCCATCCCGCAGCAGGCACGCCTTCCGGGACGCTCGCCAACGCTCTCGCGTACCATTTTCAACAACTGCCCGACAGCGGAGCCGGCGTGAGACCCGGCATCGTTCACCGCCTCGATCGTGATACTTCCGGTCTGTTGGTCGTCGCGAAGACTGAAGCGGCGCTCGAAAATCTTTCCGATCAGTTTCGCGAACGGACGGTTTTCAAGTCATACGAAGCGCTGGTCCATGGACGCTTGCTTCAAAGCTCGGGGCGAATCGATCAACCGCTCGCACGCGATCCCTCGAATCGTACGCGCATGGCGGTCGTGCGTGGCGGCCGCAACGCTTTGACGCTTTTTCGAGTGCGGCGTTCCTTCCAGCGGTTCACGTTGTTAGATGTGGAACTGAAAACAGGCAGGACTCACCAGATTCGCGTTCACCTTGCGTGGTTGAAACATCCCGTCGTCGGCGATGAAACATACGGAGCGGGACGCGACAACACAATCCAGGACGCACGCTTGCGC
>JBKPPH010000173.1:0-8690 GCA_046733535.1 Acidobacteriota bacterium | reverse complement strand
TCGAGATCTGCCGTCGGAATTTTCATTCGCCACGAGCTCGAGCGGGCAAACGATCATCACGTACCGAGGTGCACGTTTCTTCGGCGTCACTCCTGCGATGACGGACGTCTCAAAGAGACTCGAAGACATGGATCGCGTCGGGATTGACGTCGAAGTGATCTCACTGTCAACGCCCAACGTTTTCTTTGCTGACGCAAAGCATCAACCGGCAGTGGCGAAGATGATCAACGACTCCTACGCCGAACTCATCGCACGTCACCCCACACGCTTCAAAGGCTTTGCTTCAATTCCGATGGACGCGCCTGACGAAGCACTCAATGAACTTCATCGCGCGCTCGACACGTTGAAACTGAATGGCGTGATCCTGCTGAGCAACATCGGCGGCAAGCCGTTGACCTCGCCGAAGTACCGACCGTTTTTCGAGGAAGCTAATCGGATGAAGCTCTGCATTTTTCTGCATCCGATGTTGCCGGCGAATTCAGAGGCGTTTCGGGAGTATGTGCTTGGGCCAATCATCGGCTTTCCGTTCGATACGAGTCTTGCGGTGGCGCGGATGTGTTACGACGGGATGTTTGAGGAACTACCGGACATACGTTGGATCATCGGGCATCTCGGCGGCGCCGTGCCGTATTTGATGGAGCGAATGGATAACGGGTTCCGCGACTTCGCAGATTGCCGGGTGAAGATTGATAAGCTGCCGAGCGTGTATTTGAAGCGGCTCTATTACGACACGGTTTCGTTTAGCCCGCACACGTTGAAGATGGTGCGAGATATGGTGGGAGCGGACCACATGGTGATGGGGAGTGATTACCCGCACCTGCTCGGGTCGATTGAGCGTGCGGTGACGTCGATAGAGCAGCTTGATATCGATGAGGCAGAAAAGGAGAGGATCTTTTCAGGCACTGCGCGCAGCATTCTCAACAACTGTTAACAGGATTACAAGATTGTTCAGGATGTACAAGATAAATCCTGCACATCCTGAAACATCTTGTACATCCTGTCTCTTATCGAACAACGAAATCAGCTAGCTGAGTCGCAGTCGTGCCCGCGACGCCATCCGTTACCGTCACCTTGAGCTCGTATTTCCCGGGCGCGAGGGTTTTCAGCGCGAGCTCTTCACCGAAAGGAATCCGCTCGACATCCTGTCCGGCGCTGTTGATTTTGCGTGGCGGCGAGTTGAGCACCGGATGGCCGTCGCGCAAAGCCTGCGTCTGCACCGTGAGCTGCGTGTTTCCGTTGCCATCGCGTTTCGCCTTGTAGACAAACACCCAATAACCGAGTTTTGAAGAGCGCGAGAAAGTGTGGTCCACACTCAGTTGAACATGCGCATTCTCGGCGTGCGCCTTATCTTCCAGCACCTGCCCGCCAAGCAGCACACTGCTGAGCGTCAACTGGCTCTTCGTCAAATCCGGGATCACGATCCACTGGATCGCGCTCCCGACGCGCCCCGATTTCTCATCGCGTGCAGCAACGCGATACTGATAGATCCCGGGCGCGAGCGGCGTGTGATGATTGTAGAAAATCGCATCAGATGCGCCGGACTTCGGCGGATCGATCTTCAATTCGTTCTTGAAGCTCGACGCGATTTTGCCTTTGTCATTCAGTACCACGCCCGCGAGTTTGATCGTCGCCTTGCCGTCACTGCCATAGCTGACGCCACTGCCGAGGATCTCCATTGACGAAGTCACTACGAGGCCGTTCGCGGGAGTGTTGAGATAGGTCAACGACAGCAGAGTCGGCAAACCAGCGGCAGGATAGAAATCGCCGAGCGCATCGCGTAACTCGGTCTCGGGAGTCTTTGGCGTTTTGCTTTTCTCGGATGAAGCAGTCGTCGTTGCTTCCGGCCCTGCGACGTAACCACGCGGCGCGCGCACCGTCAGTTCCGGCCGGCCGACGACGCTGATCTTCACGTGACGAAACTTTTGCACCTTCTCTTCGTCTCTCTCCGGGCGCCACGCAAGCACGTAATAATTTGAAGTCTCGTTGAGTACGTTTGTGACCCATCCCTCGAAATAGTTCATATTGCGAAGTGCTCGCCCACCGGTATCCGCCGCCATCGCACTGAGCGCGTCCTGATTAGCCGCGAGCTCTCCCACGGAGGCGATGTCGAGCCGTCCTGACGCATCCATCGGTCGCTTGTTTCCCGGATCGAGATACGTGGTGTCTATCAGTCCCTGTGCATGAATCGTGTAGACCACGACACCGGCACGCTGCGCAGCATCAATCACGTGGTCCAGTTTGTCGCGCACGGCGGCAGCACGTGGTCCAGCGTCGAGCAGAAAACCATCTGAAACGAAGAAGGCGAGCTTCCGTCCGGGCGCGCGTCCCAACGAACGCATGGCCGACTCGAGCGAGTTGTAAGTGTTTTGCGTGATCTGGGCCGCCTGCATCAGCACAGCCCGCGCGCTGTTCTTAACCTGTGTTTCGCAGGACGCACGCATGAGCTGCAATGCAGAGCGTGCTTTTCGAAACGTCGCCGCTCCCTTCATGCATTCTTCGACGTAGAAGTTCAGCACCTTCGCATCGGTCCTGCTCGTATCAATCGTGAGCGCCATGTACTCCGTCATCTTCGTTGAGTTGCCGGAGCTGTAACCCTCCGCGTCGTACATGCGTGGAACAAGCCGCGCCAGCGCCGCGTCGAGAACGGCGCGGTTGTTAGTGAACTGTTCCAGAAATCCAACCTGTCCGCTGGCAGAGAGAATCGCAACGTTGTCCTTCGAACTCATCTCTCGTTCAAGAAACCGCTGCAACATCATGCGCGTGCGATTCATGCTGTCGGGCGAGAGATGAAGATCGTCGACGAAGAAAACAATCGTGCGGCCGGGAACAGTCACGGGAGTCGCCGGTGTCGGGGCCGGTTCGTCGGGATTGCCGAGCGTCGCGAGTTCGCGTTCTCTCGCGCTGCCGGCGGCGACGCGTTCAAAGAACGCTATCGGCCGCGGCTTGCCGTCCACTACCAATTCAAACTGATCGCGTTGCAGGCCCTCGACAAAGTTTCCCTTCTTGTCGAGCACGGTGATGGCCGTTTGGACCAGTTCGGTCTTAGTCCGGATGACCTCGGGTTCTTGCTGAGCGCTTGCGACAGAGCAGATCGCGACGAGCAGAACGATCGATAGGAACTTCATTGTTACTTCTCCCCGGTAAAACTTTGCCACAGATCTACACGGATTGATACAGTCGATTGCTAAAGATCAATCCTTGAGCTGTGTCATCCGTGCTATGGGCGTTTGCCCCAGACCGGCGGCGGTGGCTCTTTCGCCGTTCGATCAACCGGACGTTCTTTCAACATCCGCATCGCCTCCTGCACGGCGCGTTCGAGTTGCGGATCTCGTCCCGCGATAAGGTCCTTGGGCCAGTTCTCAACATCAAAATCCGGCCCGACACCTTCGTTCTCCACCGCCCACTTACCCTCACGTGTGAAGAAGCCGCCGCGAGGAGCGATCATCGATCCGCCGTCGATGAACGGCGGCGTGTCGGCTGTGTGCACGAGGCCACCCCACGTTCGCTTGCCGATTAATGGACCAATCTTGCGCCGCCGGAACATGTAGGGCATCAAGTCGCCACCAGAGCCCGCCATTTCGTTGATGATCATCACCTTCGCTCCCCAGATACCTGCGGCAGGACTGGTGAACGGATAACGCTCGCCGGCGACGTTATTGAAGTAGCCATCGAAATCGCGCTGCAGGATGTCAATGATGTAATCGGCCGCCGAGCCACCGCCGTTGAATCGTTCATCGACGACGACACCTTTCTTATCCTGTTGCGAAAAGTAGTAGCGATTGAAACTGGTGTAGCCAGGCTGGCCCGTGTTTGGCAGGTAGACGTAAGCGAGCTGGCCGTCGGAAAGTTTCTCAACCAGACGGCGATTCGATTCCACCCACGCTCTCGTGCGCAGACCTTGCTCGTTAGCAACCGGAATGACCGTGACTGTCCGCGCGCCTTCCATCGATGGAGTCGAGTTGACGGTCAGCGTCGTTTGCCGGTTCGCGGTTCCGTCCAGCAAGCGATAGATGTTGTCGGGCGCTTTCAGCTCGATGCCGTTGATGGCGAGAATGTAGTCACCGGCGTTGACGTTTACACCCGGCGTCGCGAGCGGCGAACGCAGATCCGGGTTCCAACTCTCGTTGTCGTAAATGCGCGTGACCTTGTAACGGCCGTTCTCGATCGCGAAATCCGCGCCGAGCAGCCCACCGATCACCTGCGGCACGCTCGGCATGTCGCCGCCGCGAACGTACGAGTGCCCGACCGCGATCTCAGCGCCCATGATGTCGATCAGGTAGTTGAGGTCAGCGCGATGCATCGCATACGGCAGCAACTGCCCGTACATCTCCTTCATCTTCGGCCAATCGGTGCCGTGCATGTTCTGCACGTAGAGATAGTCGCGTTGATTGCGCCAGCCTTCGTTGAAGATCTGTTTGAACTCCGCCTTCGGATCGAGATACATGCGCAGCGAGAAGTTCAGACGTCCCGAGCCTGCTTGCGGCGGAGTTCGATCCGCGTCGACGAGGAACAACTGCGGTGGTGGCGGAGTGCCGCCGCCGCCGCCTGGTCCACCACCTTGTCCGCCACCGCCGGTTGCCGCGCGATAAACGAGCTTGCGGTGATCGGCGCTGATCTCGTAAGCAGCAACGCCGTTCGCGAAGGTCGTCGCGCGGCGATCGCACAAGCGATAACGCCACAGTTCGTTGCTTGCTCCGCCTCCACCTTGTCCACCGCCACCGCCGCCGCCTGCGCGCGGTGCTTCGAGATAAAACACCTGGCCATCGACACCGGCTTGCAAGTCGGCGTACTGGCGCTCCGGCACACCGGGAACTGAAACGATGCGCTGCTGCAATCCGTCGAAATCGATTTGCACGCTGACTGGAGCTCGCGGTCCTCGCTGACCACCGCCGCCTTCACCGCCACCGCCTTCGCCGGGTGCCCCCGCATCACCGGCGCACATGCCGGGCGGCGGCCGACGCGTGCCTGTCCCGACTCCGCGATCTTCGTCACTCTCCGGCAGCAACGGACTCGAATCAGTCTTTCGCAAAACTGCGAAGTAAAGTCCGAAGTTGGTTTCGTGATCGTACGAAGTCATATCTAGCCACTGCGAACGCAACCCGAAATCAGTCGACGCAAGAAACCAAAGATACTTTCCGCTCGCGTCCCACGCCGGCCAAACCGCATCCGCAAGCCCGTCGGTGATCTGCTTCGACTCGCCGGTCTCAACATTGCTCACGAAGATCGCGTGATACAACGAACGCAGACGACTCGAGTAAGCAACCCACTTAGAATCAGGACTCCACACGGGATTCAACGTGCGCTGAGGCACCATCCACGGATCCTGGCCCACGATCTTCGCCTGCTCGGTTGCGAGATCAAGCACCCACACTTTCAAGTTCGTGTCAGTGAACAAAAGCTTTTTCGAATCCGGCGACCACGATGGTGTGTAGTAATGCGTCGGCTTCGCGAGCGTGATTTCACGCGGCGGCGTCAGGCCATCTTGCGCTTCGATCACGAGCTTGTACTCGCCCGACTTGTCGCTGAAGTAAGAAACAAACTTGCCGTCCGGAGACCATGCCGGATCGCGTTCCGCCGAGCCGCTTGAATTCGTCAGATTGCGAACGTCGCCTTTCTCAGCCGGGATCGTAAAGATCTCGCCGCGCGCTTCGACGACGACGCGCTTGCCGGTCGGCGAGAGCGCCATGTTTGTCATGCGGTTCGTGACGTCTTCCCAATTCGGCATCATCCACGGAAAGTCGCCCGTAGCGAGGATGTTCACCACCTTTTCTTTGCCACTCTTCGGATCGAGCTCGTGAATGTATCCCGCCTGTTCGAAGACGATCGTGCCCGCGCCTGAATCGATCGACTTCACGTCGAAGTCAGTGAACTTCGTGACCTGCTTCAGTGTCTTGCTCTTCGTCTGATACTCCCAAACATTTGCGACGCCGTCGCGATCGGAGATAAAGAAGACGGAATCGTCGAGCCAAACCGGATCGACGTCTTTGGAGTCGGTCCACGGCGGCGAGACGAGATCGTAAGTTTTGAGATCGACGATCCAGATCGGACGATTTTGTCCGCCGCGATAGTTACGACGTTCCTCGTCCCATGAATTGTTCATGCGATAAGCGACGCGAGTGCCGTCACCGGAGATCTTTCCCTGGTACGCGCGCGGCAGGACCATCGGTTCTTCGATGCCGCCTTCGGCAGGCACGGTCCAAAACCGCGGCATGCCTATCGGCGCCCAGCTTCCGCGATTCGAGGAGAAGAGGATCGATCTGCCGTCCGGTGTCCAGCCTTCGACGAGATCCGCGCCCGGATGCCACGTTAGACGACGCGGCTCGCCGCCTTCAGCCGGAACAATGTAAACATCGAAGTTGCCGGCGTACTCACCACTGAACGCGATCCATCTTCCATCCGGTGAGAAATGCGGATTCGCTGTCTGTCCCTGAAAACTCGTTAACCGCCGCGCCGTGCCGCCAGCACGCGGAACAACCCAGATGTTGTTTGCGTAAGCGAAGCCAATTTGCGTTGCACTAACAGTCGGAGTTCGCAGCAGTCGAGTTGTTTGACCGCCGTGTCCGTTTTGAGCAGCGGACTGTACGGAGCAGATCGAGAGACAAAACAGCAGTAGCAGGATGGGCGAGATGCGGCTCCTCATGCGGGCTTTCCTCCAAAAAAATGCAGAATTGAAAGGTTAGTTGAATGTCGCACGCATTATAGGCAAATAGGTCGATTAAGATCTAATAAGCGCTATCGAATTCTTTGATTCCGTTATATGATTTGCGGCCAAACTCATCACGAGGAGAAAGACCCATGAATTCCCTGAAGCGTATTTCTGTTTCCTTCTTTGCTCTATTGTGCTTCGCCGTTGCAGGCTTCGCGCAGATCGACACGCCGCGCCCAAGTCCGAAGGCGAGCGTGACGGAAAGAATCGGAGTCACGGACGTCACGATCACTTACAGTCGTCCGGGCGTCAAAGGACGAAAGATTTGGGGCGACCCATTGCCGGAGCAAGCCTCTGTAAAAGGTGAGGCCACGCTCGACAATCAAAACGAGCGGCCGAAAAATGCTCCGATCGTTCCGTGGGGACACGTGTGGCGCACGGGCGCTAACGAAGCGACGATGTTTGTCGTCACGGATGACGTTTTGATTAACGGTCAGAAACTCGCGGCCGGAAGTTACAGCCTTCATACCATTCCGACCAAAGACGAGTGGACCATCGTTTTCAACGGCACCGCGAACCAGTGGGGCAGCTTCGACTACGATCCGGCGAAGGACACGCTGCGCGTGAAAGTTAAGCCGCAGTGGATGAACGACAGCCAGGAATGGCTGAGCTACAGCATCGATCCGGTGAGTGACGATTCCGCACAGGTGAACATCCGTTGGGAGAAAGTCAGCGTGCCGTTCACGGTGAAGGTGCCGGACGTGGCCGCGACGACAATGGCGAAGCTCAAGGCCACTGTCGGCAATGCGAAGCCCGAGGATTGGCGCACGCCGATGCAAGCTGGAAATTACTTGCTCAACAACGACAACCCTGCCGACGATGCCCAGGGCATGGCGTGGTTGGACCAGTCGATCAAGATTAAAGAGACGTTCCAGAACCTCGCCAACAAGTCGATTGCGTTGTACAAGGCGGGTAAGAAGGAGGAGGCGTTCGCGTTGGCTGAACAGGCGATTCAGCGTGGCAAGACCGATAAAGTCGACACCTCTTCATTCGAGAAGCGCCTGGCTGACATGAAGGCCGGGAAGATCTAGTTTTTAGCCGCGGATGAACGCCGATGACGCAGATCTGATCTGCGTTTATCCGTTCATCTGCGGCTAATTTCATGTATGGGCGTCGCGAAGCTTACTGACCAAAACACGATCGTCCCCGAAAGCAAGTACGCGCGCATCGAGCGCGAGCGGCGCTACCTGCTGCGCGACTTGCCCGAGGGAATGACTCGCGCCGATCCACATCTACAAATCACCGACAACTACATTACCGGTACGCGCCTGCGTATCCGCAAGGTGCGCGATCCGCGCACGAACAAATGGACGGTCAAGTTCACGCAGAAGTATGCGCCGGATCCAAACGATCTCTCTCGCACGGTCATCACGAACACTTACCTTAACGCTCTCGAAGCCGAGATCTTGTCAGTCTTCGATACGAACGAGATTCGAAAGAATCGTTACTACTTTGAGTTTGCAGGCCGCGAGTTTTCCGTCGATATGTTTCTGGGCGATCTGTTTGGACTCGTGCTCGCCGAAGTTGGTTTTGAAACTGACGAGGAGCTCGACAGTTTTCCCCCACCACCGTTTGCGCTGGCTGACGTCACCAACGATCCGTTGTTCACTGGCGGCAAACTGTGCGAGCTGACGTTTTCCGATGTGCGTACACAGATTTCTGAACGCGGGCTGATAAATGGTCTGATAAACTAGGCTGCGATGAACATTCGCACGTGCCTGCTCATTGCCTGTCTGCTGCTTTTCACTGGCTGTCGTCGAACAGCAACAACATCACCTCCACCAGCTCCGGCCTCAGTCGCCACTGCGTCACCGCAACAGGATCATCCTGTTGGCGGAATCGCGCCTGCGCCGCTGATCAAGCACTTCAAAGGTTCGATCGGTAGCTCGCTCGACCTGCAGATGAAACTCGTGCGCAACGGCGATCAACTCACCGGCAGCTATTTCTACCAGAAAGTCGGAACTCGGATTGACCTGCGTGGAAG
>JBKPPH010000172.1:0-5088 GCA_046733535.1 Acidobacteriota bacterium | reverse complement strand
AGAGCGTCACCGCTCGCTTCAACGGCAGCACAATGAAATAACGAAGACGCGAATGCGCTACTCTCTCTTGTCCGATCTGTGCGAAGCCGGCGTCGATCTCAGGTGTCATCTCGACGTTGGTTTCTTCCGGTTCCTGCTGCTGCTGCTCCTCTTCTTCCGGCTCTTCCTCGTCCTGGTCCTCTTTGTCTTCGGCTGATTTATCAGCGTCGGAGGATTCATCGTCTGACTCGGAACTCTCGTCGTCAGACTGAGTTTCGTTTGCGGCTTCTTCGTCGGGCGGGTGGTTGTACTTCTCGAGCAAGGCGGCTACTCGATCGCGCTCCTCCTTCGAGTCGAAGGCGCGCTCCGGAAAATCAGTGATGCTGATCGGACGCGTGTCCACCGACCACAGCACTGGGCCGACGTAACGGCTGTCGTCGAGCCACGTACGCAGCCACAGCAGGTAACCGCGCGGGACAAACTCGCCGGGCATTTCACCATGCGTTGGCGCGAGCGGCTGAAAGACATGAAACACGCGTCGATTGCGAATGGTCCAGGGGACAAGCACGATGCAAAAGCCGAGGGAAAACAGAAATGCGGCAAAAGCGGTTTCACGCAAAGGCGCGAAGACGGCGAGGAAGTTTCCTTCGCGGCGTCTTAGCGCGAGAATTGCCGACAACACGAGCGTACCGCCGATTGCTGCTGCAAAGAGCCCGCTGTCCGGTCGAAACAACACCGACAGTCCAGCAATGAGTCCAGTGACAATCCACCACGCAAACGCTCGCTTCCGTGGTGTCGCTTTGAAAGCAAACGTCGCTGTCAACACCATCGCCACCGCCAGAAAACTTGCCCACACCTCCGTCAGGATCGTCGCGACATAGATCGCCGTAAACGGACAAACGGCCGCGAGGGCAAACGCAACGAGTGCCGCTCGGTGTTTACGCTCATCGTCAACGGCCCATTCAAACGCGACCAAAGCAATCAAGACACAGGTGAGCGTATCTATCCCCGCCTGGGCCACGCGTACCGCAGTGTTGTTGCCGTGGCCGAATACGCGGTAAACGCCGGCAAGGAAAAGCGGGTAACCGGGAAGACGAATTATCGAGGGAGTGTAAGGCGGTTGAGTGTCATGCGAGTAAACATGCTGTTCGAGTACGTTGCGCGCGATTTGCGAATAGACTCGGCCGTCGTCCGGCTCATCGTTCGGCAAGCGCAGCGCTACAAAGAGACGAAAGCCGAGCGCGATGAGCAGCAGTAGTGCATAAGCAGACCAAAGCCGCTTCTTCTGCCACATTGACTGATAGAAAGCCACAAAAAAGCACAAAAGATCAGTTAAGGCCTTTTGTGCTTGTTTGTGGCTATGGTCCCGCTGCGGCGGTCGCTTTGCGCTCGAGTTTCCCCCAGCCCACCACTGGTCCACGGATCGCCATCGCCACGGATTTAATCATCACGTAGTACATCACCTGCCGGTAACAGAACCTTTGCAGAAACAACCACCAGAGCAGACTCCAACGTTCGCGCCGCTCGAGCAGGAAAGCAAAACCCGCCGATATCCAATCAATCGCGAGGAACAGCGCGTAGTAAAGAAGCACTTGCTGAAGATCGGTTGAGGAATAGCCAAGCGGTTGCTGCCAGCGGTCAATGCCAACTGAAACGAGCGTGTAAAGCAGCATCAGGTCCATCACCGGCGAGATTAACGGAAACAGTATCTGAAAGATCCAAACATTAGGCATCGCGACAAATCCCAGCGTGCCGTAACGAGGACGAAACAGAGCATCGCCGTGTTTCCACATACACTGAAGCGTGCCGTAGGCCCAGCGGAATCGCTGCTTCGCGAGCGAGCGCAGATTGTCTGGCGCTTCGGTCCAGGCGATTGCGGTTTCTTCGTAACCAATGGAGTAACCAAGCCGCCGAATTCGCAGGGTTAAATCCTGATCTTCCGCCAGCGTGTCTGCCGGAAAACCACCAACCTCGACCAGCAGGTCCTTTCGCCATGCGCCCACCGCTCCGGGAACAACAGTGATGCAGTCGAGGCTCGCAAACGCGCGCCGGTCCATATTCTGCGAAGTGATGTATTCGAGTGCCTGCCAGCGCGTGACCAAATTAACGCGATTGCCCACTTTCGCATTGCCTGCAATAGCTCCCAACTGTTTGTCGTAGAACCGGTGGGCCAGCGCGCCGATTGTTTGCGGCGCAAACAGCGTGTCGGCGTCGAGCGCGACGATGATCTCACCGCGAGCATGTCGCAGCCCTGTGTTCAGCGCCCCGGCCTTTCCCGCGTTTGCCAGTGTGAACAGCCTCACACGCTCATCGTTTCCGAAGTTGTCGCTGACGACTCGGCTCGTATTGTCCTGCGATCCATCGTCAATCACGATGATCTCGTAAGTTGAATAATCAGAAGCGAGCAGACTGCGAATCGTATTCTCAATCACCAGTTCTTCGTTGTAAGCCGGAATCAGAATGGAAACGAACGGGACGTAATTGCTTCCGGCGTGAATGTGTTCCCGGTGCCGTGATCTCAGCCACTGTTGGAATGCGAGCGAACCAACGAACACCAGTCGCGCTAGTCCGAGCAGAATTCCGATCACAAAAATCCACTGCAGCGTCCAGCCGCCGGTCGAGAGAAAGAAGAACGTGATTGCGTCAGCACGGGTGAATACGCGCTGGTTTGGAGGTATGAGCGGCATCACCTGATCTCTGGTGAGTCCGGCTAAATCCGAAACAGGCACAAACTTGAACCCACGGGCTCGCAACTGGTGAATCAGTTCAGGTAGCGCCTCGATCGTCGCCGCACGATCGCCGCCGGAGTCGTGCAGCAGAATCACTTCACCGCGCGTTTCGGGATTCGAATCCGTCGCGCGATCGATCGTCCGTTTCACGATCTGATCGGCCGTGACCGGCAGTTGCCAGTCGTCGGGATCGATGCGGACGCCCACCATGATGTAGCCGAGTTGCTGCGCCACGATGGCGGGCTCGACTTCCTGCGGCTTATCAGCCTCCGCGTCGCCGAAGTACGGCGGACGAAAAAGAACAGTTGAACGACCTACTTCGGATTCAATCAGTCGTTGCGTCGCATTCAACTCGAGCTCGGTCAACGAGAGCGGAATCTCACCGAGGTTCGGATGTGTGTAACTGTGATTACCGATCTCGTGTCCTTCGTTGACGATGCGACGGACGAGATCGGGATAAGCCTGCCCGTTCTTTCCGATAATGAAAAACGTTGCCGGAACATTCTCGCGCTTCAGGATGTCGAGAATCGCAGGTGTCCATTTTGGATCCGGGCCATCGTCGAAAGTCAACGCCAGCATGCCGGGACGGTCGCCGGTGCGCTCGACTACGTACGAGGAAGGCAGCGCGGTGAATTGCTCTGACTTGATGAACCCACTCGTCGCATCGATATCGAGATTGCGCGCGCCTTTTTGTGGACGCGACATCACCTTCAACAATTCGCCGTTGCCTTCGAAATCGACCTCGTAACCGTAGTTGATGGTCCGCAGCGCGTCGGCGGAACTGTTCTGCTGAGTTCCAAGGACGGACCAGATGGACGGGTCTTCGGATCCCAGGCGCCAAATTCCAAAACCCGCGGGCTTGTATCCGCTGGCTGCTCTGATCTGGTTGTAAGCGGTGACCGCATCGAGGAACCAAACCTTGTGATGCGATTCATCTTCCTCGTCGTATTCGAAGTACGGGTTGCGCGAAGCCGCGTCAAACGTGGGCGTGGCGCTCGATTCGCGTGCGCTTATCAACGCCTCCTGAAAAGTAACTTCGTCGGCCTGGTTGTCTGCGTCGCTCCAGTTATAGCCATAGTTGCCGAGGGCGAGAATCGTCTTTGCAGCATCGACTTCGCGCATACGCTTGATCAAGTTCTGTTCAAACCAGTCCTGCGCGGCCACCGGCCCTGCATCGCTGCCGGTCCAGTGCTGGTCGTAAGCCATCAGCATCAGGTAGTCGCTCGCGGCTGAGTACGCTTTGTAATTCCAATCAGGATCGTCGAACGGTACCGCGTGAACTACCAGCAGGCCTTTCGCAGCAAAGGCTGCGTGTAGTTCCTGCACGAAGGTGAGGAGATTGGCTTGCGAAGAAGTGGGCGGCTCCTCAAAGTCGACACAGATTCCGGCGAATTTGTTGTCCTGCACAAAACTGGTAAGGGAATTGATGAGAGTTTGCCGGTGCGGCTCATCTGCGATCCACCGCGCCAGGAGATCGTGCTGCCATTGCTCGTTCACAACGTTCTGCACCATCGGCAGGATGCGGACCTCGGGGCGATTGAGTCGAATCCAGTTAAGCGCCGGTATGTGAACGTCGGTGACGAGAGGATTCGCGCCGTCAGGTACGTCCTGCAAGTGCGACCATTCAGCGATGACCCAATCAAGATGATCCAGATTTCGCTTGAGCGATTCGTAGCTCGACTCGTCCCAGTTGATAAAGAAGCCAACCGACAGCGGGCGTGTTGCAGGAACAATGGGGGCGGGAACTGTCGGCGGTGGCGGAACGGCGGCGATGTGCGAACGACGTTTGCCGGGAGCGACGTATTTAGTGGTCGCCAATGCGCGTTGCAGATCCGCCTGCGCCTTGCGCGCCTTGCGCTCAACGGGATTCGCGGGAATGTTGGGCGGCTTCGGTTTCAGGTCAACGGAATGAGGCAGACTCGCGAGTGCTCTCAAGTTGAAGTTGGGAAGCACCGGGTTCGCGAAGACGCTAGCAATAAAGATCGCCGCCAGCGCCGTGACGATGATTGAGATGGCCAACCATACGCGTCGCACGCGGCGCCAGCGACGGCCATGCGGATCGTGAAAGACGGGGGGCTCGTGCACGCTACTATTCTTAGACAGGACGGCAGTATTTTCAAATTAAAAGCCGTCCACGATCGAAATCGTGGACGGCTTCGGTGAACTGTTGGGATTGGCCTGTGGCTAACTGTGTGCAGCTTCCAGAAAGGAGGAGCACTTTGCAGTGAGACTACTGAACCTTATCCTAACGAGTTAGCTGGTTCAGAGGTCAGGCCGCAGCCACCTCACTGTGATTAGAACTCATATATATTTGAATCACCTCCTTTCCAGTGTTGGGTGGATGATAAGACACCGACGCGCCATCGTCAACCGGTAATTT
>JBKPPH010000171.1:0-13249 GCA_046733535.1 Acidobacteriota bacterium | reverse complement strand
GTGCTACCGCGCGATCAAAAGCACTCACGCCGAACGTCGTCTGCGTCAGGCCAAAATCCGAAAGCGCTACTCGCACCGGCGCTCTCGTGCCGCTCCAAACCGGATAAGCAGCGGCGAGCAGCGGCGCGGCAATGCCAATCGCCGCGACCAAAAGATAAACCCAAAACGGCACAGCAAAACTGTTGATATCGAAGTTGAGAAAGGTCGCCATGTAGCGACACAATGCGCGGCTGCCGAGAATGCCCAGCGGCAGCGAAACAATGACGGCGGCTAGCCCAAGAAACAGCGCCTGGCCAAAATAGATGCGCGCGATCTGCCAGCGCGTCCCGCCAATCGCTTTCATCACGCCGATCTGCCGTACCTGCGACGCCATCATCGCCGTAAGCAGATTGATGACGAGGATGCCGCTCAGCACGAGGACAAACAGTCCAAAGCTCGACATCGCGAGGAGCAGCAACCCCATCAAGTCCGAATGCGGGTGCTTGCCCGGCGTTGGTATCTCCGTGCGACGCACTTCATGCCCGCGACTCTTTATCACCTCTTCGACGCCGGCGACGACGCGTTGGATGTGGTCCTCCTCAAACCGATTTTGCGCGACGAGGATGTTGAGTTGATTGAGATAAGGCTCTTCGCCCAGTTGGACGAGCGTAGCGAGATTGATGTAACCGTAAACGATGTTCTCCATGCGTGCTTGCGCCTGGCCCACATCGTGCACACGGCCGCTAATCACGAGCGGCTGCTCGACACCGTTGGCAGTCTTTACGATTACGGCATCGCCGATACTCGCCTTTGCGACTTGAAACGCGTCGCGCTCGATCAGAATCTCGCCGGTTGCGGGAGGCCACGCGCCTGCCTCGGGAACGAGCTTGCTCACACGAATGTTTCCGTAGTCGTTGACGACGAACAGCATCACGGTGCGCCACTGCACTGGTCCAGACTTGAGCTGGCCGCTGATCGTTCGTCGCGGCTCAGCATCGCTGACTTCCGGATTTTGCAGGATCGCTTTGACGAGAGCGTCATCGATCGAATCAACGCGTATCACCGCCGACGCCGGGTTGGTTGCGAGAAAGCCGCGGTCCAGTTCACGCGTGAGAATTGCGTAAGACGAAAGCACGGCCGCGAACGCGGCAATGCCTAACGCGATCGCAAGCACGACGAGCGCGGTGCGTGCGCGTTCGTGCCAAAAGTCGCGAATAGCTTTGCGCCAGAGTGTAGTCATGATTGACGAAGAGCGCCGTCGGAGATTTCGATCCTGCGATCGATCACGCGGGCGATGTCGGCTTCGTGAGTAGCGATGACGACTGTCGTCCCCTGATCGGCCATGTCGCGAAAGAGATCGAGAATGGCTGTTGCTGTGACCGAATCGAGATTGCCGGTCGGCTCGTCTGCGAGAACGAGAGGCGGCTCGTTTGCGAGTGCACGCGCGATCGCGACACGCTGCTGCTCGCCGCCCGAGAGTGTCGCAGGCAGTTTGTCCGCCTGCGCGCCGACAGCAACGCGCTCGAGCAATGCAACGGCACGTCGGCGCCGCTCGCGCAAAGGAATGCTTTTACAAAAATCCATCGGCAGCATTATGTTTTCAGCCGCCGTCAACGTTGGGAGCAATTGAAAGAACTGAAAGACGAAGCCAACGTTTCGACCGCGCCAGCGGGCGAGTTTGTTTTCCGACAGACCGTGAATCGCTGTGCCTGCAACCTCGACTGATCCCGACGACGGGCGATCGATGCCGGCGACCATGTTGAGCAGCGTCGATTTTCCACTGCCTGATTTGCCGACGACGCCGACAAACTCGCCCGGCCGAATATCGAGATCAATACCCTTCAATGCGGAGAACTTACCGGCGGGCGTTTCGTAAGTTTTTGAGACCTGGTGTAATGAGATCATAAGTGGCGAGTATTTTTCAGATCGGGAGACTGCTGTCCAGCGGTATCATGGACATCGGCCTCGTAATCGAACAAACAGGTAGTCAATGTCCAATAACGAACACTTGCATCTTCCCGCGTCGAAGAAAAAGACGGATGCTCGCGTGCGGCGCACGCGCGACGCGCTCGGCGATGCGCTGATCGCGCTGATGCAGGAGAAGCCGTTCGAGCGCGTAACGGTCCAGGACGTTTTGGATCGCGCGCACGTTAGCCGCTCAACTTTTTACTCGCATTACAGTGACAAGGACGATCTGTTGATGAGCGATGCGGAAGAGTTTTTCGAGTCAGTCTCGAACGTGCTGTCGGTGCGAGGTGACAAGTCGGATCGTGTGTTTCCCGTGAAAGAGTTTTTTGCGCACCTCATCGATGCGCAGGCATTCTTCAAAGCGCTGATGAAATCCGGAAGGTTCCACGAGAACATGGAACTCGCTCGCGGACACTTCGCGCGCGGCATCGAGCGCCGGCTTTCAGAACTACCTCGCGGCAAGGCGATTCCGGCGCAGCAGCTTCCGGCGATAGCTTTCACTCACGCAGGCGCGTTGCTTTCGTTGCTGACGTGGTGGATCGATCGAGGCATGCGGGAGCCGCCCGCTGAGATGGACGAACTATTTCACCGCATGGTGTGGAATGGCGTGGGGCTTTCGCGCGAGAACGGCAGCTAAACGAGGGGCGGCCACCGAGGCCGCCCCAACAGTTTATTTTGGAAGTAACTTGCTCGACTCGTTATCCCGCTTCTTCACGTAGATGTCGCCACGCAGAGTCATGTCAGCCTTCTCGGCAACTGTTCTTAACACTGACTCGAGTAGTTCTCTACTTTCGAGCTTAAAGCTCGTCACGCCCGTGACCTTCGAATCGGGATCGCTGTACTGCAGCGTGAGATAGCGAACTTTGGTTCTGATGAAGTGCGCCGGCAGCGAATAGATCGTCGGGATGTTACTAGCAACTGTCGCGGCAGCGGGCCGTACTTTCTTCGTATCGGCGAAAGCGGACGTGATCGCTTCGTAAGGTATCGAGATCTCTTTCGGCGGCTTCTTGTCCTTAAAGAGCAGACGCTTGCCTTCGTCGTCGAAGATCAGCGTGCCTTCCATCGTCTTCCGATAGCCAAACACGCCGCCTTCATATTTTGCTTTGACGGATTTCGGCGCGGGTGCAGGCGCCGGAGTTTTAGCTTGCGGCTCCGGATCCATCGTACGCGGGCGTTGCGCAAAGGCGCCCGTTGCCAAAGCTCCGAGTAGGAGCAGAGTGAAAGTGATTTTCATGAGATTCTCCTTATGCCGCAAAAACTTAGACTGGATTTACAGGATTTGTCAGGATTTGCAGGATCAATCCTGAAACCCTGTTCTATTTAGCGAATGGCTTCACACGCTCGATCGACTCTTTCAAGTCAGGATCGTTGGGGGCCAGGGATGCGCCCTTCTGATAGGCAGCCAGTGCCTTCGAATATTGCTTGGTCACTTCAAAGGCATAACCCAGCTCGCGATAAACATTCACGTCGTCCGGCGATTTCTTCGCAGCCGTTTCGAGCGCTGCGATCGCCTTCGGAAAGTTGGTTGCACGTGAATGAGCAACACCCAGCAGGTAGAAAGTAACTCCGCTTGCATCCGGCGCGGTCGTCGCGCGTTCGAGCGCAGAAGCAGCGCGCGCATACTGTTTCGAACCGATCAAAGCCTGGCCGAAAAGCGTTACGGCTTCAGCGTCAGTTCGGAGTTTGATCAAGCCCTCTCCGGCGCGGACGGCGTTAATGTAATCCGCTTCGGCTTTCGCGGGATCAGAACCCATCGCCGCGCGTCGCAGGTAAGCCGAAGTCAAAAGCGTCCACGCGCCTGTGAGTCGCGCGTCGTTTACCGTCGCTCGGTTTAGCGTGGTGATTGCGCCGTCGAGATCGTTCTTCGCGAGTGCGATTTGAGCGAGGTAGAAGAGCGACAACGAATCTTTCGGATTTAGTTTGACGACCTGGTTGAAACTCTTCTCCGCATCGGCAGTCTTGCCGGTCTTGTATTCTGAAATCCCGCGGTAGTAGATCATCAACGCATCAGGTTTACTCGCATCGCGATCAGTCGCCGCAACCAGGAGGGGCAGCGCTTCCTGATACTTTTCGGAAAGAACGTACGCTTGGCCTAACGCGCTTTCCGTGTTTGGATCGTCCTGCTTCGAACGCCGCTGCAACTCAACCGCCTTCTCGAGGTCTTTTGCGGCGTCGGCGTATTGCTTCAAGTTCAGCTCGGCGAATCCGGCAATCTTCCAAGCCTCGGGATCGTTCGGGTGCGAAGTGGCAAGCTCTTTGGCTTCCTTCGCGGCCTCCGCAAACTTCTTCTGCTCGAGCAAAAGATATGCGTTCTTTGTGTCTGCCGTGCCGACGGTGTTGACGACCGGTTTGACCGGCTGCACGTCCAATAACGAGTCGTTTGAGCTGGTTCTCCGGGCCGTCGGAGACGGCGTCGGTTCCGGCCGCAAAAGCGGGTCGGAAGCGGTTGTCGTCGTGGTTTTTTGCGTTGTCCTGCCAGTCCGTCGCGGCCGGGTCGACTGCGCGTGAATGACGGCAGTGGTAAGTAAAAAAATTGCTGAAATACTGATAAAACGTCGCACAGGCATAGCTCTACACATAATGCGCATGATTGTATGCGGGAGAGGGTTGGTTTGAAAGCTCAGACTACAGGTTTCGCGACCAACGTTCGGATGCGGGGATGAGGACTTGCGTTGTTTATCCACAGATTACACAGATCTGCGTAATCTGTGGATTGTGTTAGAAGTTCAGCTTCAGTCCAAACTGGAACTGCCGCGGATCGAAGGTGGCCGTTGGACGGCTGTAGTAGCGGCCGTTGCCCGCGCGCTCGTTGAACGCGCGCACGTCGTCGATAAAGGGCGACGCGGCGGCCTCGTTGAAGCGGTTGAAAAGATTGAAGCCTTCCGCAATCAACTCCAGCCTCAGTCGTTCACCGATAGGCACAAGCCTCGCCAGGCGCAGATCCAGCGACATGTAGCTATGCGTTAGACCCATGTTGCGCGCCAGACTGCCACTCGTAAACACGCCGTTAGTGATCAGCCCAACGCAGCCCGGGGTGCCGGCAACGCAGAGTGTTCCATCGGCGAGCACTGTCGGACGATCGGTCTGGTTCGACTGATCGTTGTTCGTGTCCTGGTTGCTTAGGATATTAAATGGACGTCCCGACGACACTTCGAAGATCGGAGCGATCGTGAAGTTCGACAGGGCGCGGTGGAAGCCACCCTGCGATGCCCAACTACTCGGAGAGCCGATCACGGCGCTGAAAACAAATCGGTGACGCTGGTCAAACAACGAGTCGGCACGCTCTGCGCCGAAGTTGCGATTGTCCTGCGGGAGCAAGAGCGTTTGCAGGTCTGACGAATCGTCGATCGAGTGCGACCACGTGTACGAAGCCAGGAACTGAAAGTGATTGGAGAAGCGTTTCTTCAGATCGACATTCAACGCGTTGTAAGTTGAGTTGCCGTCTGAAGTCTGCGCGTTAATCGAACCGAAAGGAGAAATCGTTCCGGGAGTTCGCAGCGATCCAGTGAGCACGCTATTCAATACTGCCGGCGTCACGAGGCCGCCCGAGAGCGCCTGGGCCAGGAAATAGTTCGGCGCATTTGGCCGGAAGAAGTTGGCGATGCCGGCATTGACGATGCGGCTGCCGAGATTCGTTATCGGCGCGGCGATCATGCCGGGAATGATGATCGCGAACGTTTTGCCCGCATTCGGAAACGCTGGGGCGCCGGTGGGTGTCGCCAGCGTGAAGCACTGGAGCGGTACGCCACCGGGGCACGGAACGCCCGAGGTCGGAATCGAGAATGCGACGGCTTCCGTCGTGTTGACCGGGTTGCGACCCGCGAGGCGGAAGAAGTTTTGAATCTGAAGATCGGTCCGCGGTGCGTTGATATCGAGCGGATGCGGCAGGTGATGCGAGCCGACAAATATATAACTTCCCGAAAGAGTCATGTCCTTGGTCAGTTCGCGCTCGATGGTGAAGTTGCCCTGGTTGGCATACGCATACTCGAAGTCCTTCTGCACGTGCAGCGTGAACGGCAAGACTGGTCCAAAGCCCGGGAATGTTTGGTCGTTGAATCGCTGCCGTCCGAACTGATACTGCGCGCCGGCAGCGACGCCCGGCGTTACCACTCCCGCCGGACAAATCGGTGTGACTGGTCCACCCGGAACGCAGACAGTTCCCTGAAAGACCTGCACCGCATTAAGCAGTGCCGTCTGCGCCGGACTGCCTGGCGTCAAGATGCCCTGCTGTTGCTGCACTGCGTCCGCGATGTCAGAGTTGAACGCGATCGCGAGGAGCGGATGGTCGTAGAAAATTCCGAAGGCTGCGCGAACAGACGTCTTGCCGTCGCCCCACGGATCCCACGCAACCGCGAGACGCGGCGCCCAGTTGTTTTTGTCGCGCGGGAAGCCCTGCTGCACACCCATGGCGTCCTGCGCGGCTAGAACGTCAGCGGCAGAAAGCGAGATGCCCGACAACGGATCCTTCAGCGGCAGCGTCGGGATCTGTTCGGTCAATTCATAGTCGTAACGAATGCCGTAGTTCAAGGTTAGGTTCGGACGCACCTTCCACGAATCCTGTGCAAAGAACGCCACCGGTTTATTGCTGATTTTACTGACCGGATTGCCGAAGCCCTGGATGAAGTTTGAAGGAAATCCGAGTCCGTACTGCTGCACCGGCGTGAAGTCCGGAGCACCCGCAAACGCCGGATTGAGCGTCGCGGCGGAGAGTCCGCCAAAGTTGAAGAGACCGGCGAAATTCAGCTCAAAGATCGCCGACGGAATGCGAATAAAAGCAACGTCGCCGCCAAACTTGAAGTTATGGTTTCCCGAGACGACATTGATGTTGTCGGTGAACTCGTAGCGCGTCTCCGTGCGAAGAACAGGCGAGAAGAGTTCGCGACCAGCAAAGGCGGCACCCGAAATATTGAAGGCCACCGCGTCGCCGTTGTGAGACTTGAAAGTCGCGCGGCGTAGGCCGAAGTTGAAGCGTCCCTCGTTTACGACATTGTTGGAAAGCGTCGACGTCAGCGTGGTGACTGCCGAAACGTCTCTGAGTGTTTGGATACCTGTGCGCGAGAAATCGTTCTGGCCCAGCGATTGGTTCTGTGACTCAACCTGAATACCGCTCGTCTCGCTCGGGTTGTAGCCGAATCTGAAAGTGAACTGATGTTGCGAAGTGATCAGGTGGTCCAGGCGAAACGAGTTGAACGTCGTTCGGTCAGTGACCGGAAAGATCCTTTGCAGGTTATTCAATGGTCTGAAGGCGATGAACTCGCCGGCGGCGTTGGTTGTGCCGCTTGGTACCGGCGCGCCGGAGAGAATGAAGCGTGGGCCAATCGCGCCGGGAAGAATTGGACTGATTGCGGGACACAAGCTGCCGTCGTTCGGCGAGAGCAGCGGATTGCTTCCGGTCAGAGCGGTCGTGCCGCCGCTCGAAGCGAAGAAGCCGTACGCGCGCGCGCCGCAAATGGTGGTCGGCGTGCCGGCCGCAACCAGTGTGTTGATGAACGCCGCCTGCGCCGGGGTGATGTTAGTAAACGTGCGCGCAATGGGATTGAGTCCGGGAATCACTGGAATCGTGGCGGATCCGGTCAAACCTTGCGCCGGATTGCTCGTATAGAAGCCTGACTCGTTGCGTCTTCGTTGTTCGAAAGCAAAGAAGAAGAACGTCCGATCTTTGTCGAATGGACCACCAATCGTGAATCCATACTGGGCGCGCGTGAATGGCGGATCTTCGATTGGCGCAAAAGCGTTACGCGCCTGGAAACTGCGGTGACGCAAGAAGCCAAACATATTTCCGTGCAGGTCGTTCGTGCCCGACTTGGTGACGACGTTGACCACGCCGCCTGACGAACGTCCGAACTCAGCCGCAAACGAATTCGAGACAACCTGAAACTCCTGCACCGCTTCCTGGCTGACAGTGGACCGCGACGCATTCACGGAGTTGTCGGTGTTGTCTGCGCCGTCGACCTGGACCAGGTTGGAGCGGCCGCGCTGGCCGCCAAAATTCAAGCCGGTCGTGGGCGCTGGTCCAATGGGACGGCCATTGTCGCGACCCACAGTCGAAGTGAGTTTCGCGAACTCGATGTAGTTTCGTTCATTGATCGGGAGGTTGTTGATGCGCTGCTGATCGATCGTGGTTGAGACGGATGTCTTTGAAGTCTCGATTATCTCCGACGTCGCACCAGAAACCGTGACGCTTTCCGAGATCTGTCCAGGCTCGAGCGTGACGTCGACCTCGGCGGCTTGTCCAATCGTGACAGTCACTTTAGGCAGCACTGACTTTTTGAAGTTGGGCGCCTCGGCGGTTATTTCGTAATCGCCCGGCGGAACATTGATGATGCGATAGAAGCCCTGGTCGTTCGTAGTTGCGTTGCGCGAGACGTTCGTGGCCGCGTTGCGGGCCGTCACGGTAGCGTTTGCCACCACCGCGCCCGTCGCGTCGCTCACCGTGCCTTGAATATCGGCGGCGTTCGACTGTGTCTGTCCGAACGTTATGCCGGCACAGAGGAGTAGGACCGTTAACAAAGCAGCGATTTGAAAGGATCCGACAAGCCGGGATTTTAACGATAGAAACATCGTCGATTTCTCCTTAACTGGTTTTCGCGCCTCTGGAGTTCGCGCACTCACAACACACACTCTTTTGGTTGACCGTTCGTTGACGACGTAGGGAGTGATCGTTTACGCCGTTGTCATCTGCCCTTGAGATTGTAACGATGACAGAGAGATCTGCACTGGCTCAGCCTTTTTACTCTAAAAGAGTCAACGAGGCAAGCAATTCTCCAGCTTCACCAGCCTTCGAGAATGGCGCCTTGTAAGCTAGAGCTTGAACTCTAAACCGGGTGAACGCGTGGCGCGCACAATGCGATTTCGAAACTGTTCACTCGCGCCGCAGATCGCAATGCCGAGTCCGGCCAGACGCGGTTTGAAAGCGGCGCGTCGCAACAGCCCGGAAATTCGCAGACGTGAATCGAACTTTCGGACGTACTCGGCCGCGTATTCAGCTCCGATGACAGATGGTTTATCGCGATGGCGAAGGATCACGCGCGCCGCCAGCTCGCCGCTTTCAAACGCCATCAACATGCCGCTGCCGGTGAACGGATCGATAAACGCGGCTGAATCGCCGATTGCGAGTAAACCGTTGGTTGGACTCGGCCGCTGCCGGCCAAAACGCTCCCACGACGCGCTCAGCCATTCCGATGCGGGTTCGGCGTGCGCAAGCGTGTGGGCAGCGCGCTGGTTTTTCATCACCAGCTCGCGCATCACGGTTTCGGGATCGGAGTGATGGCGTTTGACCTGTTCCGCGGAGATGATGAAACAGAGGTTGCTGAGTTCGCCTTCGATCGTGCTGAGCCCGCCGTAGCCTTCAGGGTAAAAATAGATCTCGCACGCGCCTGGAGCGACGCGTGTGTTTCGTAAATGCACTTTGAAGGCGATGAGCTTTGCGCGCGATCCTCGCTCGCGCGTGTTGAGTTTTCTGGTGAGGATGCGCGCGCGGCCGGTCGCGTCGACGGTTAATGGCGCGCGGTATTCCTGCTCGTGACCCTCAATCTTTAGTTTGACGCCGAGCACGTTGTTTCGCTCGATGATGGGTTCACTGACGCTCGCGCCTTCGAGTACCGTGACGCCACATTCGCGGGCGCGACGCAGCAGTACGTCGTCCATGATCGCGCGGCTCAAGCCGAGTGCGGCGGGTTCGCCGAACCACGCGCTTGGGATCGTGACGTGATGACCGCGAGATGAGTAGAAGACAGTTTCGACGAGCGCGGTTGGACCAGCGGCCAGCATTGCTTGCGCGACGCCGAGGTTTTGAAAGTGACGCCGGCACTCGGGCGAAATGAACTCGCCGCACAGTTTTGCGCGTGGAAACTTTTTCTGCTCGACGAGTAGGGCGCGAACGCCGTTGCACGCAAGATGTATCGCGGCACTGCTTCCCGCAGGTCCAGCACCAGCAATGATCACATCGAAGTTGTTTGAAGCACTGCGCATTTCTAAATCGAGGGTAAGTTAACCACAGATGACACGGATGAAGACGGATCCAATCCGTACCTATCCGCGTCATCTGTGGTTAAACTGGCGGCGGCGCTCAGCACGAGACGAGATGGAAAGTGGTGCTCAACGTGAACATCCGACAGCCCCGCGCGTTGGCCCAACTCTTCCAACTCCTCCGCCTTGAAACTGCGAAGTATCGACAACGCCCCATCATGTCGAATCAACCGATTTTTCAAAACCAACTTGCCGAGCGTCGTGTAAAGAAAGTAAGCGATTGGATGCCGGTGCAGATCGATCACAAATATCCGGCGCTTTGCGACACGGCTCATCTCCCGAAGAAGCTGAACGATTTGCTCCTCGACGAAGTGGTGCGTGAACAGCGAACACATCACGTAATCAAACTCTGCGTCTGAAAACGGAAGCTTAAACGCGTCACCACGCACTGAACCAATCTCCGGAAAACCACTCGACTCCTCGATGATCGACTCCGCCGAACGCTCGTTCAACTCGAGCCCTACCGCACGCACGCGACGGCTACTTTCTCTGGCCCACGCGACAGCGACGCGCAAGAGCTCTCCCGACCCGGCGCCAACATCGAGGAGCGAAAAGCTCTGCAAACGTTGCGCTTCGATTTCGGGAAAGAGTGTGGCCTTCAGGCTGTGCGCGTCGCCCATCCAGCGATTGATGAACTGCAATTCGCCGATACAGCCGTCATACTCTTCCGGCGTGTAGTCGCCGGTGTCGAGGTATTCGAGCTCGTAACTGCGTCGTTTGAATTTATCGAACATGTGGGACCACCGATTAATGATCGATCCTTTGGACCACCAGCGCACTGTTTTTCGAACCGAAGCCAATACAGTTGCAGAGTGCAATCCGCACGCTGGCTTCGCGTGCTTCGTTGGGGACGTAATCGAGATCACAATCAGGGTCAGGTTCGTCGAGGTTAATCGTCGGCGGGATTTTGTTCGTGTGCATCGCGCAAAGCGCGGCGCCCAAACCTGCCGCGCCGCTCGCTCCCTGCGGGTGACCGATTTGCGACTTGGTCGCGGACATCGGTATGCGTGCGGCTTGGCCGTTGAACGCGAGTTTTAGCGCGCTGGTCTCGATGCGATCGTTGAGGAGGGTCGAGGTGCCGTGCAGGTTAACGTAGTCGATGTCCTTCGCTTCACAACCGGCATCCTCGAGCGCGAGGCGCATCGCGCGCGCCGGTTCATCGCCGTCCTCCGCGAGACGAACCCGATGATAAGCATCGCACGTAGCACCGTAGCCGGTGATCTCCGCGTAGATGCGCGCGCCCCGAGCGGTCGCGTGTTTAAGGTCCTCGAGCACGTAGATCCACGCGCCTTCACCCAGCACGATGCCGGAGCGATTTCGTGAGAACGGGCGTGATGCGCGATGAGGTTCGTGGTTCCACTCGTTGGTCAGCACCGTCATCAGGTTGAAGCCGGCGAGAATGCCCGGAGCAATCGGCGCATCGACACCGCCCGAAAGCATCACGTCCTGCCGGCCGAGTGCGATGTGCTGTGCAGCATACGCCATCGCGTCAGTGGAGCTGGTGCAGCCCGTGGAAACGATGTGTGACAGACCCCGCAGGCCGAACGCCATCGAAAGCTCGCTCGAGAGGCCTCCGTGCGTCGAAGCCGGAATCGTGTAGACACTCGCTTTGCTGGTTGGTCCAACGTACCAGTATTCGTATTGCTGTTCCGTGAACGCGAGACCGCCGCCGCCAGTGCCGAGTTCGACACCGATCGCGCGGCGTTCGTCTAAAGAGAGATCGTTCGGGAAGAGCCGCGCGTCTTCGAGCGCTTCACGCGCGGCGGCGAGTGCGAGGGGGACCGTACGCGGAACGTGTTTGCGATCTTTTGGATTGAGTTGCGACTGCCAATCGAATGACGGAACTTCGGCGGCAATCTGAACCGGAAAACTGGAAGGGTCAAACGCTTCGATTCTGCGGATGCCGCTCTGCCCGGTGACGAGTCCATTCCAAAACGCGTCGCGCCCGATTCCCAGCGGGGTCACACACCCCATTCCGGTGATGACTACCCGGCGTGGACGCGTCAATGCTTTGAACATGATTTTAGGCCACAGACTAAAACGGGGTTACCGGAATCATAATGGATCCGTGCTAATTCGTGAAATCCGTGGCTTAAACTAAACTTTCTGACCGCACTCACTGCAGAATTTCGCGCCGGGGCTCAGTTCCGCCTGACAATTCGCGCAAGTGGCCTTGCCCAGTTTCGTGCCACACTCGGTGCAGAACTTAGTATTCGCAGCGTTGCGGGTACCGCACTGTGGACAAGCGACTCCGCTCGCCTGTTGAGTTCCTGCGTCGCCTTCTTTTGATGGCTTCATCGCCTCGTTCATCGCGCCGGCCATCGCATTTCCTAACGCGAACCCGGCGCCCAGACCCACGCCCGTGCCTGCACCGCCTCCGGGATTCTGCGCGGCATCGCGCATCGCGTCCGCGGCCTGGAATTGCGCGTAACGTCCAACGTCGCCGATCACACCCATCGACGTTCGCTTGTCCATCGCCGCTTCGACTTCCTGCGGCAGCGAGATGTTCTCGATCACGAACTTCGTCAACTCAAGCCCAAACGTCTTGAACTCTTCATTCAGCTTCACGCGTGTGAACTTGCTGAGCTCGTCGTAGTTTGATGCGAGATCCAGCGCCGGAATCTTGGATTCGCCGAGCGCATCGCTGAAGCCGCCGACCAACGTGCGCTTCAGCTGTCCCTCGATGTCTTCAGTCACGAAGTGCGCATTCGTTCCCGCGACCTCTTTGATGAACGCCTGCGGATCGACGACGCGAATCGAGTAGATACCGAAAGCCCGCAAACGCACCATGCCGAAGTCGGTGTCGCGCATCATCACGGGATTTGGTGTTCCCCACTTGAGATCGGTGAACTGCCTCGTGTTGACGAAATAGACCTCGGCTTTGAATGGCGAGTTGAAGCCGTACTTCCAGGCGCCCAACTTCGAGAGGATCGGTGTGTTGCCGCCGTCGATCGTGTAACGGCCTGGCGGAAACTGATCGGCAATCTGGCCCTCGTGCACGAAGACCGCCGCCTGCGATTCACGCACGATTAGCTGCGCTCCGTTTTTGATTTCCTGGTCCTTGACAGGAAAGCGGTACAGGAGAGTGTTAGGTGAACTATCGAGCCATTCAATTACTTCGATGAACTGTGACGTCGGGCTGAGTCGATCAAGTATTCCCATTTGCGCCTCATTCTGAGCAGGATTCAAACGCCAGAGATTATACGATGAGCGTCCCGCAAAGGCCCAAAGAGGCGAAGGCTTCTGATGGGAACGGCTTAACTTCGCGTCTTCG
>JBKPPH010000170.1:0-3636 GCA_046733535.1 Acidobacteriota bacterium | reverse complement strand
ATCCTGTGCTGCGGCTCAAAGCTCCTTATTTGAACCTTCCGTTTTTCACAATCCGCGCGGTTGTGTATTTCGGCGTGTGGATGGGGCTTGCGTACCTGCTGAACAGATGGTCGCTCGCGCAGGATCGCACTGCGGACAATCGTTACACCAAACAAATGCGCGTGCTGAGCGGCCCGGGCATGGTGGCGCTGATCTTCACCATTACATTTGCCTCCATCGATTGGTACATGTCGCTCGAACCCGAATGGTTTTCGACGATCTACGGTTTCATTTTCGTCGCGGCGTGGAGCTTGAGCGCGCTGGCATTTGTGATCTTCGTGATGGCGCGGCTCTCCCGGGAAGAACCGATGCGCCGCATCGTGGCGCCGCTGCACTTCCACGATCTCGGCAAGCTGTTGCTCGCTCTCGTGATGTTGTGGGCCTACTTTGCCTACTCTCAATACCTGATCATCTGGTCCGGCAATCTGCCGGAAGAGATTACGTATTACACGCATCGCACCTACGGCGCGTGGGGGGCGATCATCGTCATCATCGCGATACTGCATTTTGCCGCGCCGTTTTTGTTCCTGCTTTCGCGTGAGTTGAAACGCAGTCCGGGAAAACTCGTCATCGTCGCGGGGCTGATACTCGTCATGCGCCTGATCGATCTGATCTGGATGCTTGCGCCCGCGTTCAAGGACCACAGGTGGTTCTGGATGGACGTGATTGCGTTCGTCGGATTTGGTGGTTTGTGGCTGTGGTATTTCACGTGGCAGTTGAGCACGCGGCCGTTGATACCGATTAACGATCCGCAGTACGACTCGGTAGTCGAGCAAATGCACGCGGAACACTGACGCGGATTTATAGCGATGGCACAGAAACACAAAGGCAACGGACATCGAACAGAGACGCCCGACGTTACGCACATTCGCAACGTCGAAGTCACTCACGAAAGGAGTGACATCAGCGTACGTGGCGTGCTCACGTTCGTGGTCGCGCTCACGCTGGCTGCGATCGCGATTCACATCGGCATGTGGGTGTTGTTTCGTTACTTCGAGAGGCAGGAGGCGAAAGCCCCGGGACCTGGTCCGATGGCCCTGAGTCAGCAGGAACGCTTGCCGCCCGAGCCGCGCCTGCAAGCCGCACCCGGATTTGAAGTCACACTCGAAGACGGGCGAAGCATTCACCTCGGAAAAGCGGCGCCGCAAACGGAGTATCGAATCCTGCTCCAGCAGTGGCAAGAGAACCTGAAAACCGGATTGAAAGAACAGTCCGGCAACGTCGTGGGTATTCCGATCGATGCGGCGATCGACAAGGTCGTCTCGGGTGAAGGTTTGCCGACGAGGGTAAAAGAAGGCGCGCCTGGGAAGTTGCAGGACTATGCGATCAGCATGCCGACCGCCGCGAGTTCCGGGCGCCAAACGGAGAAGAGATTGCAATGAGAACCACAGATTACACACACCATCGGCGCAGATCCATTTTTATTTATCTGTGTAATCTGTGGTTGGTTTTCCTTTTTGCTGTGGCGCCCGTCGTTGCGCAAAAGCCGCCCGGCCCGAGTTCGCCGCTGTATGGGGCGCGCTCCGAGATCGGAAATCCCGCGACTGGTTTGCCGTCTGCCTTGCGTGATGTTCGTATCGAACAAAAACTCGATCAGCAAGTGCCCCTCGATCTCGTATTCCGTGATGAAGCCGGACTGCAAGTGAAGCTTGGCCAGTACTTCGGCAAGAAACCGGTAGTGCTCGCGCTCGTCTATTACGATTGCCCGATGCTTTGCACACAGGTACTCAACGGCATGGTCACGTCGTTTCGCGTGCTGCCGTTTCGAATCGGAAACGAGTTCGACGTCGTGACCGTCAGTTTCGATCCGCGCGAAACAAACACGCTCGCAGCGTCCAAGAAAAAGATTTACGTCAACTACTTGCCCGAGAAGATGCGCGCCGGCGCAGAAAGCGGCTGGCACTTTCTAACCGGCGATCCGGAGAACATCGCGAAACTAACCGACGCCGTCGGATTTCGCTATCACTACGACGAGGCCACCAAACAGTTTGCCCACGGCAGCGCGATCATGGTGACGACACCGCAGGGAAAACTTTCACGTTACTTTTACGGTATCGATTATCCGGCCCGCGACCTGCGCCTCGGACTGATCGAATCGTCTGCAAACAAGATCGGATCGCCCGTAGATCAACTGCTGCTGTACTGCTACCACTACGATCCGGCCACAGGTAAGTACGGCGCGGCGATAATGAAGGTGATGCGCATCGCAGGCGCGCTCACCATCCTGGGAATTGCGGCGATGTTGCTTCTACTCAAAGCACGCAATCCAAAAGTAATTCGAGGAGCAGCTTAGAAATGCAGTCGTGGATTCCATTGGTGCCTGAGAGTGCTTCGTCCTTCTCGTGGAAGGTTGACGCGCTCTACTTCTATCTCTCGGGCGTCACGCTGTTCTTCGCGTTGCTGATCTCAGGGATGGTGATCTTCTTCATCATCCGTTACCGGCGGCGCACTCCGTACGAGATTCCGCGGCCGATCGCGGGTTCACACAAGCTCGAGACTCTCTGGACCGTCATTCCATTCATCATCGCGATGACGATGTTTGGCTGGGGTGCGCGGATTTATTTCGAACAATACAAGCCGCCTGCGAATGCAGTTGAGGTTTACGTCGTCGGCAAGCAGTGGATGTGGAAGCTGCAACACGCCACCGGGCAGCGCGAGATCAACGAGTTGCACGTGCCGGTGGGGCGGAAGATAAAGTTGATCATGACTTCGGAAGACGTCATTCACGACTTTTTCGTCCCCGCTTTCCGCACGAAAGCCGACGTCGTGCCCGGCCGGTACACGACGCTGTGGTTTGAAGCAACCAAGCCGGGCACGTATCACCTGTTCTGCGCCGAGTATTGCGGCATGAACCATTCGGGCATGACGGGTTCGGTGATCGTGATGGAGCCGAGAGAGTTCGACAACTGGCTGAGCGGCAACACCGGCAGCATGACGCCTGCAACCGCCGGTCAGCAGTTGTATCAAACACTCGGCTGCGCATCGTGTCATGGCGCGAATGGTGAAGGCGGACGAGGTCCGACGCTCGCCGGTGCTTTTGGAAAGATGACGCCATTGCAGGACGGCGGGTCGGTGCGCGTAGATGAGCCTTACATCCGCGAGTCGATCCTGAATCCGCAGGCGAAGATTGTCGCGGGGTTTGGTCCGATCATGCCGACTTTTCAGGGCCAGGTCAGCGAGGACCAGTTAGTGCAGCTAGTGGCGTACATCAAGTCGTTACAGGCAGGCGGGCAGACGACGCCGGCAACCGCGGCGAGTCCGGCACAGAGCGCATCACCGGCAAATGCACCGTCGCCGACGAGGAACGTTAGATGAGCTTTTTACAGGATTGACATGATTCATCAGTATTTACTGTCAATCCTGACCAAATAATTTTATGAGAGCAATAGAGTCATTCGAAGTACCAGCTCCACCGAGAGTCAACTACATCAACGCCCAGTACGGGCTGAAGTCATGGCTGTTGACGAAAGATCACAAGCGCATCGCGTTGCTTTATCTCGTCTCCATCACCTTCTTTTTCTTTATCGGTGGGCTGTACGCGATGATGATTCGCCTCGAGTTGCTGACTCCGCAAGGCGACCTCCTGCAGTCGACGAC
>JBKPPH010000169.1:0-7066 GCA_046733535.1 Acidobacteriota bacterium | reverse complement strand
AAATCGCATCATCTCATCACGTTCGTGAAGCCTCGCAGGGACTTCCTTACAGGGCTCGAATTTTTGCCGAGTGATCCAAGGGTTACGCGCGGCGGCGCTTCGTGCTTCACCCCTGGCTACCTTCTCTCACCGCTGCGCGGTCAGTTACAAACAGCGGAGGCGTAATTGCCGGAACTCGGCGATGTACTCCTTCGCGAGTTGACTGGTAGTTACGAATCGCGCTGGGGTCGAAAACGGTCTCGTCAGCGAAAGTTGTGCGGGCGCCGGAGAAGTCTTGGCGGCGCCGGGCCGGTTCTGCCTGATTAAAGATGATGGATCGAAGACGGAGGACGGCCGATTGCCGGCGCCGCGCGTGGTCCGGACCTCTGGAATCGGAGTGTTGGACTCTGGAGTTTGCGGAGTACAGTTACTTTGTGTCGAAAATATTTCCCAGCCGTGCTGCTGATCCTGATAAAGTTTCCAAACCTTAGCTTCTAAGGAGACGCCGTGCAAAACTTGCTGCAGGACTTGCGCTATGGCTTTCGCACGCTGCTGAAGCATCGCAGCTTCACTTTCATCGCGGTCTTCACGCTCGCCCTCGGCATTGGGGCCAACACGGCAATGTTCAGCGTGGTCAACGCCGTATTGCTTCGGCCGCTTCCATACAGCGATCCTGATCGTATCGTAACTATCTGGGAGGAAAGCCCGGACAGGGACCTTTATCAGATGCCCGTCTCGTATGCGAATCTGCGCGACTGGGTAGACCAAAACCGAACCTTCGAGCAAATCTCAGCTTACACATTCACAAACCTGAACCTCACCGGAGCAGGCGAGCCCGCGCGGCTGTTCACCGTCAGATCTTCCGCGAATCTCTTTTCCCTCGTTGGTGCGACGCCGTTGCTTGGTCGCACCTTCCTACCTGATGAAGACAAAGAGGGAGCCGCTCGCGTTGTGGTCCTGGGCCACGCAGTCTGGCGGACTCGCTTCAATTCCGATCCCGGCATCATCGGCAAATCCCTAACACTGAATAATCAGAATTACACGGTGGTAGGTGTTATGCCTGCCGGCTTTCAATTTCCCGTCGGCTTCGGCTACGGCGGTAAAGTCATCAATGATCCGGTTGAGCTGTATGTGCCGCTCGCGGCGACGCCTGCGGAATTGCGTCGTGGCAACTACTCATTTTTCGCCGTCGGCCGGCTCAAACCAGGAATATCGATCGATCAGGCTCGAGCCGAGATGACCGCAATCGAACGTCGCCTCGAGCAGCAGTATCCGGACGGCAACAGCGGCATCGGTATCAGCCTCATCCTCACACAAGAACAGACGGTCAAGGAGATTCGGCCCGCGTTACTCGTGTTGCTGGGAGCAGTTGTTTTTATGCTGCTCATAGCTTGTGCAAACATCGCGAACCTTTTGCTCGCGAGAGCAGCCGCGAGACAGAAAGAGATTGCTATTCGCACTGCTTTAGGTTCGAACCGGTGGCGCATTCTGCGATTGCTGCTTACTGAAAGTCTGATGCTTTCACTCGCCGGCGGCGGGCTCGGCTTGTTACTCGCATACTGGGGTACGGATGTTTTGGTGGCACTCGCCCCGGACAATGTTCCGCGTCTCAATGAAGTTGGCATTGACGCGAGGGTGTTTGGTTTCACTCTCGCCATCTCGCTGATCACAGGACTTCTATTCGGCTTAGTTCCGGCGATTCACGCAGCGAAGCCCAACCTGAACGAAGGGCTGAAGGAAGGTTCGAAAGGCTCGATGGGAAGCACTGCCGGCAAACGCACACGAAACTTGTTGGTAGCAGTCGAAGTAGCTCTTTCACTCGTGCTGCTAATCGGCGCGGGCCTTATGATCAAAAGCTTCGTACGCCTGCAGCAGACAAGACTCGGTTTCAATCCCGATCAAGTGTTGACTGTAAGCCTCACGCTGTCGAGTTCGAGATACCCCGAGGATCGCCAACAGGCGGCCTTCTTTCAACAGGCGCTCGAGCGCATTCAGTCGCTCGCTGGTGTTCAATCTGCGGGTGCGACGACAGCACTGCCTCTCACTCTCTCCGTTTCCGGGTCCGACTTCCGCATCGAAGGACGTCCGGAACCGGAGGCAGGGAAAGAGATGATCATCAACACGAGCAGCGTCAGCCCCGGCTACTTCAGTACGTTCGGTATTGCGTTGCTGAAAGGCCGAGACTTCTCCGACCGCGACAACGACGACGCGCCGCAGGTTGCGATCATCAACAACGATCTGGCTCGGATCTATTTTCCCGGCGAAGACCCAATTGCGAAGCGGATCACGTTTGACGATGGTGAGTCGTGGATGTCGATAGTCGGCGTAGTCGCAGACACCAAGCGGCTGGGTGTGGATACAGCCGCCAAACCCGAAGTTTACTTTCCGTATCTACAAGCGCCGAGTCCGTCGATGAGTCTGGTGCTTCGGACTACGACTGCGCCTCTGAGTCTGGTCGGTGCAGTAAAAAATCAGATTCAAACGATTGACAAGGATCTGCCGTTGGGTGAGTCGGCGACGATGCAACAGGTCTTGTCAGACTCGAACTCCGGTCGACGATTCAATCTGGTGTTGCTCACGGTATTCGCGACGGTGGCGCTCATACTGGCCATGGTCGGTATTTATGGCGTGATGTCTTACGCCGTGACGCAGCGCACACACGAGATCGGCATTCGCATGGCCATCGGGGCTCAATCGCGCGATGTCTTTCGAATGGTGGTCGGCGAGGGAATGATACTCGCGCTGATCGGAATCGGTTGCGGTTTGGTTGGTGCATTCGCGCTTACGCGGTTGATGACGACGATGCTCTTTGCCGTCGAGCCAACGGATCCCGCAACCTTTATCACCATCGCGGCATTGCTGACCGGTGTCGCATTACTGGCTTGTTACATACCCGGCCGCAGAGCGACAAGAGTCGATCCACTGGTAGCACTCAGGTACGAGTGAGCTGCATATTGTATTCAAACCCCGTTTTAAGCGATACTCAACCAACTCCCGACAACCTGACATCCTGTGTGCCCAGACGTGTAGTCGACGATGTTCCACGACGCGTTCGCTGGGTGTTTGTGACCGCCAATTCAGCCTCCCATGCCTTTTGACTGCGTGAGCAGTCGTTACAGGCGCCCGTGTTTACCTTCTAGTGAGCAGAAAAGGAGGATGTGTCTGATGAGTTTGCACAGAATTCAAGTCTCAGCTATTGCGATTGTTTTCTTTACTATCCTGGCCTCTGGCCCGGCACAGTCCAACAGTGGTGATGCCGCAATCAGAAGCCCGGTGATCATCGAAGCTTCGTCAACTGCGCCGGCCGCTAACTGGATATTCGAGGGTTGCTGGACGCAGTTTTCCTCCGGCCCGTGCCGCGATATTTTCCGCGACCAGGAGGGCAACGACTGGATCTGCCGCGAGTGCGGTTCGACTGGAAAGCCCGGTCCGGGCAAGTGCAACCCGATCAGTCAAGCAACGCTCGCGAGCGGGTTCTGGTGCTCGTAGATCCGTTGCAGTGCAGAAATAAGATGCGCCCCTTTTTTGCGCCGAAGGGGCGCAACCAAGTGAATGCGATTTATGGTGTTTGTCCCAACAACCGCTTCAAGCTGACACCAACCACATACGCAAGTGAAGCCGCGATTGCGCCAACGAAGAACGTGGTGAGGCCCGAACGCCACCACGATGAAGTTGACCATCGGCTCTTGAGCGAACCGATCGCGACAAATACAATACCCGTCAGGATTATTGACAGCATGAGCGGATGTTGAATTCCAAATAGATACGGAAGCAAGGGAACGAGCCCGCAGATGAGAAACGCGGTGAATGTGCTAAGCGCGGCAATCCAGGGCGAACGTATCTCATAGGGTAGTCCATACTCGTCCATCAGCATCGTTTGAACCCATCGTTCACGGTCCGCTGTCATCAGCTCGACCACTCGTGTCAGATCGTTTCCCTCAAAACCCTTGCGTTCGAAAATTTGTCTGACCTCTTCTCGCTCGCCCTCCGGTTCTAAATCAATGTGACGGTGCTCGATGTCCTCCAATCGCCGCCAATCGTCATGTTCGGCTCTGGTTCCGAGGTAGTTACTGGCCGCCATCGAGAATCCGTCGGCAAACAGGTTCGCAAATCCCAGTGCAATGATGATCCAGTTTGAAAGCTGCGCGCCCGCAACTCCAGTAACAACAGCCAGAGTCGTCACCGCTCCATCGATACCGCCGTAGATCCAGTCACGGAGGTAGTTGTGCGTCGGGCCACGTTCGAGTCGTTTCCGAATGGCCTCGGGTGAATGTTCGTGTTCCATCGTTTGAGCCGGCATACTGAACTACGGTCTAATCAGAGTGTATTTGCATTCTGGATCTGTCCCACGGCAACCGGATATCGCTCGACTCTTGAAGATTCTCGACCGGCGGCTCGGGCGGAAAAGATCCGCTTGGCCAGCTCGGATGCAGCTACGTAAAGAAGCGTAATCAAGCCAAGCATCATCACTGAAGAAAACTTCATTGGCTTGAAACCAAGCAGTTCATTTAATGGGCTGTAGGGAAGCGCTAAGGTGATCGCCAATACAAGTAACATCGAAACGAGTAAGGCCCGACTCAATTTACTTTTATAGAACGGTCTCCAGGTACGCATAACGGCGACGATCATAATCTCAGTCATTACTGATTCGATGAACCAGCCGGTTCTGAATTCTTGAGGCCCGGTGTTGAGGATGAAAATCAATGCGCCGAACGTGAGAAAGTCGAAGACCGAACTAATGACGCCAAATACAATCATAAAGTCGCGTATAAATTTGATGTCCCAGACCTGTGGCCTTTCCAATTGGTCCATGTCAACGGTGTCAGTTGCGATCGCCATCGCTGGAAAATCGGTAAGGAAGTTGTTCAGCAGGATTTGCTTCGGAAGGAGCGGTAAAAAAGGAAGAAACAATGCCGCGCCGGCCATGCTGAACATGTTTCCGAAATTAGCGCTCGTGGTCATGAAAATATACTTGAGTGTGTTTGCAAATGTTCTTCGGCCCTCACGCACACCCGCGCATAGCACGTTTAAATCTTTCTCGAGGAGAACGACGGAAGCCGCTTGTTTAGCAACATCAACCGCGCTGTTTACGGATATTCCAACATCAGCAGTATGTAGTGCCGCAGCATCGTTTATGCCGTCGCCGAGAAACCCGACCGTGTTTCCCGTCTGTCTCAACGCCACGATGATACGTTCCTTTTGGCTCGGCTCGATCTCAGCGAAAACATCAATCGTGTTTACCCGAGCACGCAATGCATCCTGGCCTATCGCGTGCAACTCTTTGCCCGTCAGTACCCTTGGCTCATACCCGAGAACACTCCGCGCTACGCCGGCGGCGACGGGAGTATTGTCTCCGGTGATTAACTTTACTTTGATACCGAGTGTCTCGAGATCGTGAAGAACTTCGGCGACTCCTTTTTTGGGCGAATCAAAGAAAACCAGCAGGGCAAGAAAGGTCATTCCCGTTTCGTCCGTCTTCGCAATATGAGAGCCGCCGTCGAACTTTTTATAAGCGAGCGCCAAAGTACGAAATCCGTCTGCCCCCAGCGCTGCGAACTGCTTATGTATCTGATCACGGAAATCAGCTATGTTGCGGCTTTGGCCGGCAATCTCAACAGACGAACAGATATCGAGTACGTTAGCAACTGCGCCCTTGGTGATCAGAAAGTGCTCACCTTTATGAGCAACCAGAATGCTCAACCGTTTTCGCACGAAGTCGTATGGCGCCTCATCAATCTTTTCACAGTCAGTGAGGTCAAACTGCTGATACGCGCGGATGGCGTCGTCGATAGGATTAGTGAATCCGGTTTGGTAAACGGAGTTAAGGTAGGCATAAAAAAGCGCTTTGTTGCTGTTATCGCCTCCTACATCCTGCGTGCCCTTGAATCTCGTCATTCCTTCTGTAAGCGTTCCCGTCTTGTCGACGCATAACACATTCATGCTACCCAGGTTCTCGATCGAGGCGAGTTGCTTGACGATTACTTTCATTCGTGCCATGTGAACTGCCCCTACCGCCAGGTTAATACTGATGATGGCGGGCAGCAGTTCAGGGATGATGCCGACTGCGATCGCGAGTGCAAAGAGAAAAGAGTCGATTACGGGTCGATGTAGAAAAACGGTGATACCGAAGATTATTACCACCAGTACGAAAGTTACCTTTGTGAGCAGGTAACCAAATCGCCGCACGCCATGTTCGAACTGTGTTTCCGCCGCCGGCGAGCTCAATCCTTCAGACACCTGTCCAAACTGCGTCGAAGTTCCGGTAAGAACTACGAGTGCGCGAGCGCTACCGCTGACTACGTGCGTGCCCATGAACAAACTGTTCGTGCGCCTCATCAGCGGAGTTTCTTTAGTTACGATTCCCGATTGTTTTTCTGCCGGAAAACTCTCACCGGTTAATGCGGCCTCATCTACAAGCAGCTCGTTTGAATCGAGAATAATAGCGTCGCCGGGAATGATGTCTCCGGCGTTGAGCAAGCACACATCGCCTGGAACAACTTCCTCGACCGGTATATCCACATCGACGCCATCACGAAGCACTGTGGACTCCATTTTTACGATGGAGAGCAAGCTCTTAACGGCGTCAGCCGCGCGCTTCTCCTGCCAAAATCCCAGGAAACTGCTCAAGAGGATGATGGCGATGATGATTAGCGCATCGACAGGTTCATTGAAGAAAAATGAAAGGACAACCGCCGCCATCAAAATAAGAATGAGAGGGCTTTTGAATTGGCCAGCCAGCAGCGTTAGAGCGTCGGTTCTTTTGGATTCCCTCAGGCGATTAGCGCCATAAGTCCGCAGTCTGTGCCTCGCTTCGACTGCGGTCAAGCCGATGGGACTTGCGTCGAGGCGTTCAAGGAGCTCGGCCAAACCGAAACTCCAGAACATGTCGGTTTTGTCATTTGCTGCCATCGTGGGTTAGTGCAGGCGCACCTCTACGCTCTCAAGCTACAAGTGGGAAGCAATTTAGAAACCAACGTATGCCCGCATGGGATTGATCTGACGTAGTTGCCTAAAGTCCGAACGTTCTTGGACACAGTCAGTACAGGGAGCGGTAGCGATCTGGTCAACGATCGGAGTCAAGAACCTT
>JBKPPH010000168.1:0-13138 GCA_046733535.1 Acidobacteriota bacterium | reverse complement strand
ATGAGATTAAGAGCTTTTGTGGCGTAAACCCTTTTTGAGGCAAGATAGCGGCACTATGAATAATGAAAGCTGTGCTCATATCGAGGCTGTTCAAGCGGTCAAGCAACCGGAGCGTCGTGAGTGTGAAGAGTGCGTGAAGATCGGCGATGGTTGGGTCCACCTGCGCACTTGTCAGACCTGCGGCGTCACGTTGTGTTGCGATAGTTCGCCGAACCGTCATGCGACGAAGCATGCCGGCGCGAGCGGTCATCCGGTGATCGCGTCAGCCGAGCCACGCGAGCGCTGGTTGTACTGCTATCCTGACGAAGCATTCGCGGAATATTGAACGAGGAGATACGCGATGGTTTTGAGTTTGTTTCTGTTTTTGAGTCTTGTCATGCCCTTTGCTCAAACCGGCCGTGACACTGCGGTGGTTACTTCGTCCGACGGTCTGCCGATTCATTATGCGGTGCAGGGGAAAGGCGACACGGCGCTCGTGTTCATTCACTGTTGGAGTTGCGACCGTCATCTCTGGGACAACCAGGTTGCCGAGTTTGCGAAGACGAATCGCGTTGTCACCATCGATCTTCCCGGTCATGGCGAGTCTGGGCTGGGAAGAAAAACCTGGTCGGTCGAGAGTTTTGGCGACGACGTGAAAGCGGTCGTTACGAAGCTGGATCTGAAACGAGTAGTGCTGGTCGGTAGTTCGATGGGTGGTCCAATCGCACTCGAAGCCGCGCGACGAATGCCGGAGCGCGTCATAGCGATCGTTCCGGTTGACACGCTGCACAACGTCGAAGAGAAAGTGCCTGCCGAGCAACTCGACGCAGCGATCAAACAGCTTCGAGCGGACTATAAAGGCGCCGTGACAGCTTTAATGAATCAATTTTTCTTTTCCGCCACCACGCCCGCTGCGGTCAAGACGCGTGTGCTCAACGATGCTACCTCGCGTCCGCCAGAGACGGCGATCGCGATCCTGGCCGCAATCTTTGCGTACGACCCGGCGCCGGCGCTAAAGGAAGTGAAGGTGCCCGTTCGCGCTATCAATTCAGATCGCGTGCCGACGAACCTGGAAGTGAATCGCAAGTACGCGCCGCAGTTTGATGCCGCGATCATCAAAGGCATCGGGCACTATCCCATGCTCGAGGAGCCGGCACGCTTCAACCAACTGCTGGCGGAAATCCTGCGCAGCCTCCCGCGTGCGTGATATCCTGTGCGTCTTGTAAATCCTGTCGCATCTCAAGGATAAACAATGCATCAGAATCAGTGGATCCCATCTCTGTTAGTAGTTATCGCTGCGCTTTTTGTTGCGCAACCCGCGGGGGCGCAACCATCCTGCTTTACAGCGGAAGAGCGAGCGCGTGCTGAGCAGACTGCGAGAGTCTATCGCGCGCCCGATCCCGGTTACGATCCCGTACTCGGTTACAACCCGGAGAAAGGCCCGCGTCGCGGTGCGCCGGAGGTTGACGCGAATGGGATCGCGAAGCCGATCACTTGTGTCGCGCACAAAGACGAGTCGCCAGGCGCAGGCACGACGCCCAAGTTTCACTGCACGGTTCCCGGGCTGGCAGACGACGACGGCAATCCGATCCGTTACAAAATCAAGCCGCACTTCAAAGGGCAGTCGCTTGATAAAAGAAACGGCGAGATCTACGGCGAGTTTTTGTCGTCGCGTTTCTCGAAGGCACTCGGTTTCTTCGCCGACGACGAATGGGTCGCGGATGTGACGTGCCGCGATTGCGAGAAGAGCCTGACGAAGAGTTTTCAAGGCGCTAGTTTCGCGCCGTTTCAACCGGCAGCAGGCGTAGAGCTTCCGCTCGCACGCGGAATCGACGTGAAATGCAACAGCAAGGATTCCGCCGCGCTGGCTGAATCCCTTCAGAAACTGTTACAGAGCGGTGCGCCGCGCGCAGAAATTGACGCGTTCAAACTATGGCTCGGTTTCATAGATCACGGCGACACCAAGAGTGACAATCACAAGTTCGCATGTCTGAAGTCAAAAAAGATTGGTGACAATGCGCGGATCTGCGAACCGGGCGAGGCAGTCTTTTACGTCGGCGACATGGGATCGACTTTTGGTTTCTCGAGCTCGAGTGAAAAGAAAGCGAGGCTCGAGGGGTGGCGCAGCAAAGACCCGATCAAAGTGAGTGGTGGACATTGCACGACGACCGCCAGGAGCGTCGGGGATCCAAACATCAGCGAAGCGGGCCGGCAGTTGTTAGCGGAAGGTCTTCAGCGACTACTCGACGCCGAGAAAAGGGACAAAACGATTACGCGAGTTTTTCAGGCTTCGCGGAATGCGGAGCGCGATCGTCCGGCGGCCGAGTGGGCGGCGGAGTTTGAACGCAAGGCGCGGCTCATCATCGACGCGCGCTGCTCAAACTAATTTATTGTAGGGGTGGCCCTCCGTGGCCACCCCTCCCTCAGAATTTTGACTAAGGAGCGCCATCCTGGCCTTCGTCGATCAGAATTGCGACGAAGGGGTGGCCACGGAGGGCCACCCCTACAGTTGGTTCTTAGAACATACAGGGTATCAACGAATGCAATCCGAATTTCCGATTCAATCAAAGCCGAAACGTTTCTTTGCCTGGTCTGTACTCAACCGGGACTTGTGCCAGTTGGAGTTCTTCAGGCGAGTACTCGAAGAAGCCTCGGACAAAACAACGCCCGCGCTCGAGAAGCTCAAGTTCCTCTCAGTGTTTTCCTCCAACCTCGACGAATTCTTCATGGTCCGCGTCTCCGGTCTCAAGGAGATGTTGGATATCGAAGAGCTTGGACCAATGCCCGGTGAATTAACGCCTCCGGAACAGCTCGCAGTGATTCGCGAACGCGTGCTCACGCTTGTTGCAGAGCAGACACGTTGTCTCCGCGAAGACGTGATTCCGGAGCTACAGTCTCAGGACGTTGTCATCGCGCCGTATGAAACGCTTTCGCCCGACGAAAAGCACAGCCTGGCCCAGTACTTCATGAAAAATATTTTTCTGGTGCTGACTCCGCAGGCTGTCGATCCGGCCCGTCCTTTTCCTTACATCTCGAATCTCAGTCTCAACATCGGTCTCACCGTCGAGAGCAATCCCGAGGACACGATTGCCGGAGCACCGGTGGGAAACGAAGCAAGGTTTGTGCGGATAAAAGTTCCGCCTGTCGTTCCGCGTCTGATTCCGGTGAAGCCGGGGGAATTGAAGTTTGCTTTAGTGGAAGAGGTGATCGAGGCAAACATTCATTCTCTGTTTCCGAGTATGAACCTGAGTAAGGGACATATCTTTCGCGTCACGCGCGACGCAGACGTCGAGATCCGCGACGACAAGGCCGCTGATTTGCTGGCGCTGATAAAAGAGTCGTTGCGCGAGCGGCGTTTCGGTTTGCCGGTCCGTCTCGAAGTGTCGTCTTCGATGCCGAACGAAATGGTCGAGTATCTTAGGAACTCGCTCGGCATCGACCGCAACGACGTCTACGAGATCGATGGACTGCTCGACGTGCCGGATCTGATGGAGCTTTATGCGATCAACAAGCCTGAGTTGAAGGACAAACCGCTGAAAGCGATCGTGCCGCACGTGCTGCGTAACCAGCCATCTCTCTTCGATGCGATCAAAAAGCAGGACGTGCTGCTCCATCACCCTTACACCGCGTTTGGAACGGTCGTGGATTTTATCCACTCGGCAGCGAACGATCCGCAAGTGGTCGCGATCAAGATGTGTCTTTACCGCACCGGGAAAAAGTCTCCGATTCCGCAGGCGTTGATCGAGGCGAGCGAGCGTGGCAAACAGGTCACAGCGGTTGTAGAAATCAAAGCGCGCTTTGACGAAGAGCACAATATCGAATGGGCGAAGCGGCTCAGTGAATCGGGCGTGCACGTGGTTTATGGGCTCGTCGGTCTCAAGACGCATAGCAAAGTGACGCTAGTGGTGAGGCGCGAAGACGATGGTCTGAAAACTTATACGCACATTTCTACCGGCAACTACAATCCGACGACGTCGAGACTGTACACAGACCTCGGATTGCTGACGAGTGATCCGGTGATCGGCGACGATGCCACCGACGTGTTCAACTTTCTGACCGGCTTTTCAATCCAGAAGGAATACAGCCGGTTGCTGGTGGCGCCACTGAATCTCCGTAAGCGCATGACGCATTTGATCAAGCGCGAAACAGAGCATGCCCTCGCCGGCCGGCCCGCGCACATCATGGCCAAGATCAATCGTCTGACCGATCTCAACATCATCGAAGCGCTTTACGAGGCGTCGCAAGCCGGAGTCAAAATCGATCTCATCGTCAGAGGCGCATGTATGATCCGGCCGGGCGAGCCGGGACTTTCTCAAACGATTCATGTCAGGAGTATTGTCGGACGTTTCCTCGAACACAGTCGTATCTTCTACTTCGCGAACCGAGGCGAGGAAGAGCTTTACATCGGCTCTGCTGACTGGATGACGCGGAATCTCGATCGTCGTGTGGAAGTAATAACGCCGGTGCTCGATCCGCACTTGAAGAGTTATTTGAAGGACACGGTGTTGGCCGCATACCTGCGCGATAACGTGAAGGCGCGCGTGATGAACTCTGACGGCAGCTATGAGATGCCGTCGATGGCGCCGGACGAAGAGCCTTTCAACAGCCAGTTGTTCTTCGAAGGTCCGAACAGTTCGCCGCTTGTCAATAATGTTCACGCGTTGAAACGAAAGAAATTGTGGACCAAGCCGCATGAGAGCAAAAAAGCCTCGGGTGAGAATCCTACAAAATAGAAAGGAGTTGAGAGATGAACCGTGTGTCTCTTGCAGTGGTGGCGACGTTTGTCGTCATACTGCTGGGTAGCGGACTGTTAGCTTACGTCTTACGCGATTATTCGGGATCCGCTGTGACTGTGACGCAAACGAAACATGAGGCGGGTGCGAGCGCGTCGCCGGCACCCACTCAGGAACACGAAACACCGTTGCTGGGCCAACTGTTTGGACCGGACGTCACCGGTCTTTCACCGGCGAGCGTCTCGAGTTGGGAGGCAGCGTCGGCCAGAATCCTGCTGCGGTTTTCACTCGCTGCATTTCTGGCAGCGTTGCTCGCGTTTCGTCCGCGCCGCGGTGTAACCATTGCTCGGCGCAATCCGTATGTCGCGCAGACGCAGATTCTGATGGCAGTGGTTGTGGGTGCGATGATGATGGTGGTGGGTGATAGCGCGGCGCGAGCGTTCGGCATCTTTGCCGCGGCTTCGCTCGTGCGGTTCCGCACTAACATTCGCGACCCCAAGGAAATTACGGTGCTGTTGGTTTGTCTCGGAGTTGGTCTTGCTGCCGGGGTTGGACGTTGGGACATGGCCATTATCCTAACTTTATTCGTGCTCCTTACTTTGTCCATCCTTGAATTCTCCGAGCAGTCGCAAGTCTTCCGTTCGATGGAGGTGTGTGTAGGGACGCGCGACGTGGACCAGACCAATGACGTGCTCAAACAACTTTTCGAGCGTTACGGGTTTGATTCAGAGTTGCGGAAACTCGATCGGCAGGACGAGGGAGAGCCGATGGGCAACGTCGTTTATCTCGTTAACCTGGATACAAAGGTCAGCACTAGTAAGTTGAGTGAAGAGATTATGTCAGCGGATCGAGAGAATATCGATAGCGTTGAGTGGGAACAAAAAGAGAGTAAGACCTACCTGTACAAATAACCACGGATACACGGATTAGAAAGCCGGATCAGCACGGATATGAAAGAATGTCTTAATCCGTGCTTAATCCGTGTTTACGATCCGTGTTATCCGTGGTTGGGTTTGCCTTGGATTTGTGCGATGCAATAGACTGCAAACTCGGAGGAGTAATGACGCGCCGCACGATTGTAGTTGGAGACATTCACGGTTGTTACGACGAGCTGATGGAGTTACTTGGAAAAGTTAACTTCGGTGCGGACGACCGCGTCGTTGCGGTGGGAGACCTCGTCACAAAAGGTCCAAAGAACAGGGAAGTGCTCGAGCTATTCATGACCGATACGCGTTTCAGCAGTGTGATGGGCAATCATGATCTGGCGTTACGCCGAAAGTGGAATGGCGAGAAGGTGCAGTTGAAGGCTTCACAAAAGACGACGCACAAAGAGCTCAAACCGAACAAGCTGATTTACGCAGACTTCCTGAACCGGATGCCATTCACGATCGATCTCAACACGCACCTCGTCGTGCACGCGGGTCTGCGTCCGAACGTGGAAATGTACTCGCAAACGACTGAAGACATGACGTTGCTGCGAACCCTCGGAAAAGATCGTGAGAGTCACGACGGTACGCCGTGGTACGACGTTTACGACGGAGAAAAAGTCGTGCTATTCGGACACTGGCCCGCGCCCGAACCGCGCTTGGGGAAGAAAGCCATCGGCCTCGATACCGGTTGTGTCTACGGCTACAACTTGACGGCTTACATTATCGAGACCGGTGAGTTTGTGAGTGTGCGCGCGAGGCGTTCGTACGACGAATCGTGAGTGACGCCACAAAGAGGCACAAAGTCACAGAATTTTTGTGCCTCTTTGTTGCTAAGAAACTTTGCGAGACTTACAGTTCAACCCTGCAATTGGTCCAAAAAGTACGCGAGGTCAAAGAACTCTTTCTCCGAAATAATTTTCCCGTCCTGATTGAACTTGAAGAAGCCGATGCCATCCAGGAAGAAGGTCTTTCCGGTCTTCGTCATAAAACGTAATCTCCACTTGACGGCGACTTCCTGACCACCGGGCTTGATGTCGAGCGAGTAGAGTTTGATTTGATTGAAGAGAGTGGGGAACGTTCCCAAATAATCCGCGATAGCTTGTTTTCCCACGATCGCCGGCGTTCCGACCGGATCTTCAAGGACCGCGTCATTGGCGAAATTGCTCAAGGCCCGCTGGACGTCGAATGCAGTGAAGCCGGCGAATACTTCCTCAATCACTGTCTCAATCTGCGTCGAGGTCAAATCGGGAGTTGGGTCCGCTTCAACGCGTGTCACGCTCGCTGCTATCAAAAACATAAGCACCAGCAACAGCGCCGTAATCTTTTTTATTAACATACTTTGATTTCTCATTGATCTTTCCTTGTGGTTATGAGTTGAGTCCGAAGCGAACATCGCCGTGCCATCAGATTCGATGACGGCCATCATTCGCAAAAATTACTGCTGTACGGAGAAGTTGCTGAACTCTTCGCTATATTACTGCGGCGTGATTTTTCTATTGACGTTGCGCTGCTGTATTCTCGATTCTTACCTTGTGGGATTTAGCGGAACTCGGACCAGATACCATGACTAACATAGCTCCTCACTTTGGCGACAGCGCATGGACGTCGACTTTGAAATCTTCCTCGCGGCGCTTGCGCGCTATGCGTTGCTGAATCGCATATCCAAACCAGAGTCCATACAAGATTACCAACGCGAGCGCTGCAAGGAAGCCTGCCAGGGTTCCGGAGCTTGTAACTTTATGCGCGACGACATAAAAATCACCGGCGATACCCAGGGCGAGCGGCACCAGTGAACACAGCAAGATTGTGCTCGCGAAGCGATGAAAGCGCTCCGTCTCTTCGCCACGCTCCACAATGCGGTGATATGACGCGGGAGTCATCAAGAGAATGATCGTCAAGCCAACGCAGCAGAGCGAAATGAAGTGAATGATCTTCAGCGACTGCGGCAGTTTCTGAAACGACTCGTTGAACAGCGAGATGAATTGAAACCCGATGAGTGCCTGCGCTCCGGGTAGCGCCACGCGGACTTCCGTCAGAACTTGCTCGATTTTGTCTTTTACCTCCGTCCCGCTACCTTGTTCTTGCTGCTGTTGCTGTGACAATTTGCGCTCCTTCTCAATTTCTTGTGAGTGCTTTTCGCGATGCACTAATTCCAGCCCGTACCAAAACAAAAGCGCGGTCCCGAGCGTTATAGCTCCGGCAATCAAACCTTGCGTGCGCCCAAACAGGAATTCAGCGCCGACGTAAAAATCAATGCCCAACCCAAGGGCAAACGGCAGAATGGCCGCTGCTAACACTCTCGATGCAAAGCGGTGGACATCTTCTTTGTCCTCGCCGTTTTCGATGAGTTGATGGTAAGTCCCCGGCCAGATCAGTAGCGCCAGCGCGAGGACCATCAGACCCAGGCTGCCAAGCTTCATGTATCTCGCGTGCGCTGACAGTTGTTCAAAGCCCGGCTCGAACATGGAACGAAACTGAAAACCGATGAGGACTTGTGAACCAATCACAAGAATGCGGCCCTCGTCGAGCGTATTCTTTATCTTGTCCTTCAGTTTCGCCATGCTCCCCCTCGAGTGTAGCTAAGCCCGCTTCAAGAGTATTTTCAGGCACAAAAACGCACAAAAAAGCACAAAAGGATTTCCCTTTTGTGCTTCTTTGTGGCGAATTTTTGAGGACCAGCCTTACGGCTTTTTATTTCCGCGCTAAAACGACCGGTGCTTGCTCCGCCGCGCGGATACGTTCGAAGAAACTGCGGACCGACTCGTAACTTGTCGCTGGAATCGTCATGGCGCGTTGCAGGAAGGTTCGCTTGAAGATGAGTTCGCCTTCTTTCACCTCATAGCTTGTCGCATAGGTTCCGAATGAGGCTTCGAGTTTTACTGCTTCCGGCAGCTCGTCAACGTCAAAGCCCGCCGGTAATTTGAATCTCGCCGTCTCCGAATACGAGCTGGACTGCAGGACCACCGGGTACTTGCGCTGGGGAGCTGTCAGCGCGAGATAGTCGCGTCGCGACACAACGGCCGGCTTGAACACCAGTAAACGACCTTGCATCAACTGGCCATAAGTATTCGTGCTGAACTCGACCTTAAGATTGAAGCGGCCGTCGTCGATACCGTCAGACGGTTCGATCTTCTCGAGCGTCGCTGCTGCCGCGCCTGCCGTTACCCACCGCTCGACCATGGAGTTGTACTCCGGCCGCGGCAACCTGCGAAACTCCGTTCTGAAGCGCGCAGCAGTCTGTCCTTTTGCTTGCTCCTGAATACTTCCGGTCAGCGCTCCGTCCAGTCGCAACGCAAGCGTCGCATTCCGCTCGAGCTGGTTCGTCTCCGGAGGTGTCACCGGCATCCGGATCAACTCTTTCGACTCCTTCGAATTGATCAAAGCCAGGCTCCCTTGAAGGTAAGAAGGCAGATCACCCAAAGGTGTTTCACTGTCAGTCGGATCGAAGATCATCAGCCTGCCGAGCACGGCGTGCTGCACGATTGTTTCCGCCTGCGTTTGATCGCTGACCTTAACTGCGATGATGCAATGGTTGAACTGCTGCGGCGAGGGCCACTCAGGTCTTACATATTCCGGATCGCCCGAATAGATGCTGACTGGAAACGCCGTGATGCCCACGACCTTCAGCATCGCGCGCATGAGGTTCGCTTTGTCTTTGCAATCGCCGTACGACTTTGCGAATACTTCGGCGGAAGAGTGCGGACGATATCCGCCTCCGCGGCCGATGCCAGTCTGAATCGAGATGTACTGAATGTTCTGCACGTACTGCGCGATCGCACGAATCTTGTCGAACTCCGTTTTCGCCACCGCCGTTAACTCGTAAGCCTTCCTTGCAAGACCGTCGTTAACTACGACTTGAGAATCGCTGAGTTCGGTGACCCAGCCGGCGACTGCCGCCCAATCGCCGAAGGTTTTAATCGCCGCCGTTTGTCCTGCGGGTGGGTAGTAGCTGACGGCGAGACGTGCCGCAAGATTACTGAGACTCGGACTCAAAGGTTCGTCGGCTAGAGCTTCGAGATTCGAAAGCTCCCACGTGTAACTAGACCCGTTTACCTGCGGCTCGATCCTCGCGTGGTTGAAAGTCACTCCGTCCGCGCGCCAACCTGCGGGCAGCATTAACGTGTAACGTGAGTTGATGACGGGAATGGAACTCTGAAACTTCCAATCTGCCTGGCTGAATACCGACTTGTCTTCACGCGTGTAAGTGTAGGCGAACACCATTCCCGCGTCCGCGTCGGAGGTGGCTTTAATCTGCTTCAACCGGTATTCGTTGTAGACGTCGTTGTCGGCGCCTGCTAAATCCACAGTCTCGTCTTTACCGTAGCGTTTGACCTCGCCGGATGGCCGGACGAGCCATGCGCGCAAGTCTTTGATCTTCGCGCTCTCCGGAATGTACCCGACGCCACCCTCTGCATAATCACGTCCTTCGCGTTTCAAGATGCGAACCGCGTACTTATAAACCTCGGTGACATATCCCTGTGCATCGACACTCGTCGTGGAGTCGTCGACCAACACTACCGCGGGCACGTCTTTGTCATAGGCAGGCACCTTCAATGCACCTGCTTGTTGCACCCAGGCGGGAACGTCGTCACCAGCCATCGCATGGGCCGGCGCAACCAGGAGCAACAGAAATGAAAGCGCCGTAACGAAACGTATTTTCATGTGAACTTCTCCTGCAAAATCTTATGGCTTCACTTCACCCGCCAGCTTCAAGACGACAGTGTGGTTATCTTGTTTGTAAAGCGCGTCGAAGAAGTCTTTCAGGACCGGATAGCTGCTGACCGGGTAAGTAAGCGATCCGCCCGCGCCGAAATAGAAGCTGCGTTTGTAGACGAGGAACTTACCATCCTTGGTAACGGACAAGGTGGGTTTGTATTCACTGATTCCGGGACTCGCAAACGGGGCAGGCGCCTCCGCGTTATCCAGCGCGAAGCCCGGAGGTAACTCTATCTCGACCGCGTCTTCTTCGGACCACGGGTAGTGGAAATAGATCGGATATTTTCGACCCGCACTGGCGAACAGAGCTGGAACACCGTGTTGAAAGAAAGCCGGTTGCATAAACAACCTGCGACCGGTTTTCTGCGCATAACCGGGCACGCGAACATGGTATGAGTAAATAAACGGCTTCACGTGATCGGTAACGTTTTCAACGCGAATGTTGCTTAGCTCGGCAGTCGAGAGGCGAGACTTGACTTCGTCCTTCAGCGTCTCCTCACGTTGCGTGTCTGAGTCTTCGTCGTTCTCTTCCTTGCGTTCGATTGCGAAGTGTCCTGTGTACTCGACGGTGACATCTCCCTCCAAAGCGCCATCCGCGGCGAGTTTAAGATTCGCCACTCGTCGCACACGCGTCTTCTCATGTGAGGTCAGGGGTGTGTCGACCCATATCGGCTGCTTCGGATCGGGAATCAGGGACGGCTGACCTTCTTCCTGCCAGCGTAGCATTCCGAATGGAAGGTAGTTGTAGCCGGGGTTGAAGAACTTCCAATTGCCGGCCACGTTAACGGCTATATTGGACGGCTGCACGAAGTACTGGTCGGGTATTTGTTTGTCGAAGAACATGTCGCCGCGATCGGGAGCAAGGACGATGCGGGCCTCGAATCCTGCCGCGGATGCGAGGGCAGCGAAAAGAAGATCGACGTCAGCACTTGTTCCCGTCAGTCGTTTCAGAGTATCGGATGGAGACTTGTTCTCTTTGATCTTCTTCCGATCTTCCGCGGTGAGTCCGGAGGCGTCGTCGGAAATGTTCTTGATCTTCGTACGGCAGAATTCAAATAGCCGCTGAAGCTTTTCGTCATCAGATTTAGCGTCGGCGACTAATGTAGTGGCGAGCTGCCGCACTTCGTCATTCGCCTTGAACAACGACTTCGTGTCGTTGTAGAAACGTTTTCCATAGTCGTTCCAGTACTTCGTCGGTTCGAGCTTTTCGTCTGTCGAGTAATAGACCAGCATCCAGGTCTTCACTTCATCTTCCGGCGGCATGCGCGACTCTTCATAGACACCCGGCATATCCGCCATCGAGATGCTGTAGAACCCATTCTTCTCCTGTTTGAGGACGCCATTCTGACCCCGGCTGTGGAAGGTCATGGTCCGGAAACTCAAACCGGGGAAGGGGAAAGGTTTGACCAGATACTTTACTTGCTGCACGGGGATGTCGCGCTGCATCTGAAGACGGATGTAGTTTGCACTCTGGTTCAGCCGCACTTCTTTCCAGCGGTACTCAATGATGCAGCCGGGTTCAACCGCGGGCATGGCAAACGACTTGGCCTTTACCTTCACACCGCTGGCTTTCACGATGGTGCGTTCGAATACATCGTCCTTTTTTAGCTCGACAATAGAGCCATCGGAGTGGATTGTGCGTCCGGCGATGTCGTTGATTTTGATTTCGCTGCCGTAGAGCCGCCCGTAAGGAAGATCGACTTTGCCTTGCGATTCGCGTCCACGATCGGTAAATACCTTGATACGAACGTAGTGACTGAAAATGAGATCGCCCTCAGCGCTGTCGTCGATTTTGACTTCCCAGAAGAGGGCTTCTGCATCCGCGTCTCTTTCGACAGTGGGACTCTTCAGCGACAGCTCGGCGGGATCGACGGGGCGCCAGTCCTCAACGGATGTCGTGGCGGCGGCATAACTGGCGAATAGGAAAATTACAAATGCACAAAACGGCAGGAGGAAACGGGGGAATTTCATGAGCAATGCCTTTCGTGATGATGCGGAAAACTGCCTAACCTAAAAGATTGCCTATCGGAGCGGAACGCGCGATCGCGTGGAAGACCGAGGTCAAGCTGAGTTTACTACATGAGAAGTTTTGAAAACAATGGGCCGATGCTGGTGGGCTCGGTAGGCCAGGGCCAGTGCCGAGGTGTGGTTACTTCATTTCCGGGGTTGCCATGAATGACGTGAGAATACGTTTGTCGAACGGCGGGTTTCTTGCCATTGTCGTTGTGTGCGTCCTTTTAATAGGAGCGAAAGTGGTGACAAACAACAAGCAGCAGCCCCTTCTTGGGAAAACCGGCCCGTTCGGTTCGGACTCGACCGCTCAGTCTTCGCGGGAGCGAGCGCGACAAACATCTGAACAGCTATCGGCTGCTGACTCCTCGGATGACGGAAGACTGTACATCTAGGTCATCCGTGATCCTGATCCACGAAAATTTCCCGCTGGGCTTTCCGAGGATGACCACTTTGCTTCATTCTTCACGGGACGCGAGTGGGCGGCATTGTTTTTTGACGAGTTGAAATGCCCAGTGCCGCTATCTGACGATTCCCCTGAGTTATACGGTGCCAAGTTCTCCTCAGCACTCCCCGAGTATCCAATGTTGGGCAAAATATCAGACATGTATATCTATGTCTTTACAAACCGGACGAGGTTGGACAGCTTCGCGAAGAGTGTTTACAAGTAGAGCGCAGGTCTTCAAATCAAAAAGCACATGAGGGGCTTGCGAAGTTACTGCAAGCGTATGATGAAGCGTTGAAGAAGGGTTCGGGGTTGTTGTTCGTGCC
>JBKPPH010000167.1:0-5156 GCA_046733535.1 Acidobacteriota bacterium | reverse complement strand
CGCTCGTTGAAGCGCGCGATAAAACCAGTATCGAGACGTCCATCAATGAACTCTTGATCTCTCACCACTTCGCGGAAGAAAGACAGCGTCGTCGTGATTCCAGAAACCTCGTATTCATCCAGCGCGCGTCGCAAACGATCGATCGCTTCGCGCCGTGTCGGACCCCAGACCGCGAGTTTGGCAATCATCGGATCATAGTGAATGGACACTTCAGAAAAACGCGTGACGCCGCTGTCGATCCTGATTCCCGGCCCGGCGGGTTCTTGCAGGTGCGTGATTGTTCCCGGACTGGGGAAGAAGTTGTTTGCCGGATCTTCTGCGTAGATGCGGCACTCGATCGCGTGCCCCCGCCAATCGACATCCTCCTGCCGGAACGACAGTCGTTCTCCGTTCGCGACGAAAAATTGTTCGCGCACGAGGTCGCGACCCGTGACGAGTTCGGTTACCGGGTGTTCGACCTGAAGACGTGTGTTCATCTCTAGAAAGTAGAAGTCGCGCGTTGCGTCGGAGAGCAGAAACTCGACCGTGCCTGCGCCCGTGTAGTCCACAGCACGCCCGATCTTCACCGCGGCTTCACCCATGCGCGCACGCAGATCGGGATCGTTTATGGGTGACGGACATTCTTCGATCACTTTCTGGTGGCGGCGCTGAATCGAACACTCACGCTCGCCGAGATGGACCACGTCTCCGTGCGCGTCGCCGAAGATCTGAATCTCAATGTGCCGCGGGCGCTCGACTGCTTTTTCGAGATAGAGCGAAGAGTCGCCAAACGCCGCGGCCGCTTCTGCCTGCGCGGTTTCGAATGCGGAACGTAGATCCGCGCTGTTCGTGACGAGACGCATACCTTTGCCGCCGCCGCCCGCAGCCGCTTTCAGCATGACCGGGTAGCCAAACTTCTCCGCCGTCGCGCTTGCTTCATCAAACGAGCGCAGCGGTTCCACCGTGCCGGGCACGATCGAAACACCTGCTTCAACCGCGGCGCGACGCGCGCTCGTCTTCGAACCCATGATCTCCATCGCTTCCGCGCTCGGACCAATAAACGTCAAACCGGCAGCTGTCACGGCGCGCGCAAACCCAGCACTCTCGGCGAGAAAGCCGTAGCCCGGATGGACAGCTTCGGCGTTCACCGCGACAGCCGCGGCGACAATCGCATCGATCTTCAAGTAGCTTCGACTCGACGACGCTGGTCCAACACACACAGCTTCATCAGCCATGCGCACGTGCAAACTCTCGGCGTCCGGTTCGGAATAGATCGCGACCGCCTTGAGGCCCAACTCGCGGCACGTGCGAATGATGCGGACGGCGATCTCGCCGCGATTGGCGATCAGTACTTTGCGAAACATGAAGGCCAGTTTACAGGATTTACACGATTTTTCAGGATTGACATGTAAATCCTGTTCAAATCTTGTCAATCCTGTTTTATACGACGATGGAGTTCGCGGGCCGGCGGGGATCGTAACGGATCACGATCTGTTTCCCGGGCGCGTAGTCGTTGTATCGTTGTTGCTGAAGTTCGCTGAGTGCTTGTGAGGATTCGTATTGAACGCCGGCCAGCAAGTAGGTGTAGGTGACTCCAGTGATGCGGCCGTCGTCATCTGAAACGGCGTCGATGATGCGGCCGTCGGCCATGCGGCCTGTCTTCGACAGACGCTCGATTCGTGAGGCTTCGTCTTCAGTCTTTTTACGGAAACGGTCCAGAAACGACATTGAAGTCGCTACGGTTCGAGGGCGCTCGCCGAGACGGAACGCCCGACGCCTCCTTTGGCAACGTCAGAAAGTCGCATGATCATGCCGTCGCGGTTGATCCAGTCGTCGTCATTGCCGGTGATCTGGTCTTCGCCTGGAAGTCGCAGGACGTAATTCGTAAATGACAATCCGCCTGGCGGTGTGTCGTCAGTAGCAGACGAGAGCGACGTTTTAAGAATGACCGCGCCACGCAGCGTGCTTGATTTTTCCGCTGCGTTGGCGGCGACCTCGACGGTCGGGCGGTATGCGCCCGGTGCGATATTCGCGAGAGCGGCGGCGAGTTCGCCATACGGATCGGGAATTCGTTCCTGCAGATCTCTCACATCTGCCGGAAACGTTTTGTACTTAACACGGTATTCGAACAACGCTTGCTCGATGGTGTAAGCCTGTGCGCGAATCGCGGCTTCTTTGGCGATCCTCCGGTGTTGCAAGCGGGCGGGCACGGTCACGCCGATCAGCAACCCGATCAATGCCGTGATGATTCCAGACGCGAGCAAACCGTTGCGCGCGTACTTGAATCCGCAAAACTTTTCCGGTTCCTCGAGTACGGAGCGATACAATTTACGTCCGATCCAGATCGTGGCGATGAAAACTGGAATCGAAATCCACTTCAAGTGCCACGCGGCAGTCTCGCCCGCTGCAACCCACGACCAGAACCCGAACGAACCGGACCAGCGTTGCACAAAGGCGAACAGGGTCTGGACCACGAAGACCAGGACCACCAAACAACCAGTGACCGCGAGAATTAACGAGCGGCCGTAGGAAGGGAGTTCGTGTGACGGTTTCGGGAGCGGCTCCCCGACGGCGCGAGCGCCACACTGTCTACAACCACTGCTCAAGAGGCCGTGGAACTTAAAGCCGCAGCACGGACAAGTAGTCAAGCGTTTACCTCAATCATCATATAGGCCCAACGGGACCTATTAACTCGGTTTCGTAAGCAGCCTCGGCTCCGCGCGCCGATCACTGGGTTGTGCATACGAAGTTTCAGCGTTAACGTTCGCCGATTGTGCTTCTGCCTTGGTTAATTCGCGCCACGTGTGGTACATGCGGTGGGCGAAGGTCCAATAAGAGCCGACAGCGAGTACCCATAGGACAGCCGGCATCCGATTGGCGAAGAAATTATTCGAACCAGGATGAGTGCTGAGCGCCCCGATAATAAAGAGTACAACGCGTTCTGGGCGCCGCAGAAAGCCCACGTCACATTTGGGAATCAAGCTCTCCGCCCGGGCGCTCGCGTAGCTTACCATAACGGACCCCATTAGTCCGGCGCCCGCAAGAAAAACGTTAAGAGTTGAGTGCGACTCGAGGTCCCGGGCATAAAAGACCATCAGGCCCACGAAGACCACCATGTCAGACAGGCGGTCCAACGAGGAGTCTAAAAAACCTCCGAACCTCGTCACGCGGCCTGACAGACGGGCCACCTGGCCGTCTAGCATGTCAAAAAGGTTGGCGACGACAAGCGCGATGCCGGCGTAGAAAAATTCGCCCAGTCCAAAAAGAAGACCGCACCCGACGTTCAATGCAACGCCGATGACGGTCAAAATATTGGGATTGATGTGTCCGATGGCCAGCCAGCGTACTATGGCATCGATGATTCGCTGAGCGGCACGTCCAATACTTGCCCCAAACATTCGTTAAGTACGTTTTCTCCTCGCCGGGCTAGCTAACAGGCGGCAGCAGTTTACACGTTTTGGGCCGATTGTCATGTCTCGTTTTTCTCGCTTCTCTGTAAACCGTCTGTGTCTGCTTCGTACTTGGGCAGAGTCACTACCGTAACGCGGTAGGCATCGGGTTGATGTAGCGCATTCTATGTTCGGGACCGTACAGCTACGTCGACCCGACGTTACCGCGTTACGGTACTGACCGTATCCTTCTAACCTTACAAACAGCCTGAACTACTCCTGGGCCGCCAAATCGTCATGCAGCGTACGTAAGCTCCTGATCTCGAAATTGCGCGCACCGGCAGGAGTACGCACCATCACTTCGTCACCTTCCTGTTTGCCCATCAAACTTCTCCCGACAGGCGACGTGGTTGAGATCAACCCCTGCGCCGGATCGCTCTCTTCCGGCGTCACCAGACGATACGTCACTTCCTCATCTTTCTCCCCGTCGTACAAAACGAGTGTCGAGCCATACGACGCTTTGTCGCGCGGCACCTTGTTCGGATCGATCGACGCGATCTCACTGATCCTTTGCCGCAGTTCGACGATGCGCGCTTTGACGACATTCTGGCGATCGAGCGCAGCGCGGTATTCGGAGTTCTCGCGCAGATCGCCGAATTCGAGTGCCCGTTTAATCTCCTTCGGCAAATGAATCCGCAGCTCTGTTTCCAGTTCGTCCAGTTCTCCCTGGAGTTTCTCTTTGATTACCTGTGACACCTATCCATCCTTCCGCCAACTACTGGCGCTTATGATAACTGGCCTCGTCGGGAGCGCCAAAAGAAATACCTGTGTCGCGGGCCGTACGGACCAACTGCCCGTTGGGCGGCACTGTCTTGATGTTTTTAATCGCTTCGGTCAGCGGCACCGTAACCACGTCTCCTGCTTGCAACGCGACCATCACTCCGCTCTCGCCATTCGCGAGCGCGCGCACCGCGCATGAGCCGTAGTTGGTTGCGAGCATGCGATCGAATGCATTTGGCCGGCCGCCTCGCTGAAGATGCCCGAGCACTACGCAACGAGTCTCGCGGCCGGTCGCTTTTTCCAAATCCTGTTGCAGGTGTTGGCCGATGCCGCCTAATCGCGGCGCACGATGTCCATCACCCTTGTCCTGATAAACCAGCTCGTGCCCGATCTCGAGCGCGCCTTCGGCGACGACGATAATACTAAAATTCGATCCACTCACGTCGCGCGCGCGAATCTTCTCGGCGACAACCTCGAGCGAGAAGGGAATTTCCGGAATCAGGATCACATCGGCGCCGCCTGCGATTCCTGAATGAAGCGCGATCCAACCCGCGTGACGGCCCATCACTTCCAGAATCATCACGCGATCGTGCGACTCGGCAGTGGTGTGCAGGCGATCCAATGCTTCCGTCGCGATGTCGAGCGCAGTGACAAAGCCGAACGTCAGTTCCGTACACGCGAGATCGTTGTCGATCGTCTTCGGCACCCCACACACCGGTATGCCGCGTTTATCAAACTCAGCGGCGATCGTCAGTGTGCCTTCACCACCGAGGACGACGAGTGCGTCGATACCAACGATCTTCATGTTCGAGATCGCTTCCTGGTAGACGGCTTCGACGTCCATTGGCTCACCGTCTTTGGTGCGTTTTACAAACTGTCCGCGGTTGCGTGTTCCGAGGATCGTTCCGCCGCGTGGCAACAAGCCGCGCACTTCGCCGGATGAAAGCGCGCGCGTTTTAGTGGCGCCGAGCAAGCCTTCAAAACCGTCTTCGATGCCGATGACCCGCA
>JBKPPH010000166.1:0-8212 GCA_046733535.1 Acidobacteriota bacterium | reverse complement strand
AGTTTACGCCGTCGAGACTGTACTGAAACTGATTGCTGTTGAATCCGGTACTGGTTCCCTGAGTAGCAAAACTCACGAGGATATTTGAAAACCCAACGGTGCTGACGTTGAAAGTCAGGTTGCGGCCGTTGTTTGCAGTCCCGGTCCCACCTTGAAGCGACAACGCCTGCCCGGCGATATCACCTTGTCGCGCGTTGTTGGTAGTGCCCGCGGCGAACAGAATATTTACTGCGTTGATATTGCTTGTGAGCGTTCCGGTTCCATGGTCCACGTTCAGATCGGAATCATTGAAGTTCCAGACGGCAAGCTCGTCGGCAAATGCTGCTTGCGAAGCTGCAAAGAACAACAGGACGGCACAGATGAGGTTGAATGGAAGTCGTCGGGTGAGACGATAATCCGGCTTAATGAACATACACGTTTCTCCTTTGATGAGGTTTTTTAGACACACTATTCGCATGTTGAGAAAGCAGGAGAATCTTTTGTTAAGAGACTCGTGAGGCTTTGTCAGTAGTAGCCAGGCTCTGAGGACAGCCAAAGCTTTCTCGGTAACCCACGCACAATATGCCGATTCCGTTCACTCGTCAATAGAAAAATAAATACATGAAGACACAATGGAGACTGATTGTTTTCTTCACTTTTACTGCGTTAATATCGTTGAGTAAGGAAGTCATCTATCATGGGAAACAAGTTTTTCAGAATCGACGATCACGCGGCACTCGAAAATCTGCTCACCGACTCGAAGCAGAAACCGGTAATTGTTTTCAAGCATAGTAACGCCTGTTCCATCAGCGCACGTGCTTATCGCGAGATGGAAAAGTTTGACGGGCAGGTAAACATTCTCGAGGTCCAATCAGCGCGTGAGGTCTCGCGCGAGCTCGCGAACCTGACCGGCGTCCGTCACGAGACGCCACAGGTGATCGTTTTACGAGACGGCAAAGCTGTTTGGAACGCGTCGCATTTCGACGTCACTGCCGGCGACGTCGCAAAGGCGGTGGCTTCGTTTTTGACAAGATGACAGGATTACGTGATTCACATCGCTCTTTAGTGTCTTTCCGGTAGCAGTCTCCCGGGCCTCGCTTTAAATGTTCCATCCTTGATATCCGTTTTGCAGTTGAAGCTTGTCATCAGATCAGCCTGAGGAGCATCATGCAAATACTGAACGCAGTCCGATCAATCCTACTCCCCATCTTTCTGCTTATCACTTTTACAGCCGCCCGCGCGCAGGACACCACGAGCCAGGCTTCACCTTCGCCGGCACCTCAACCGAGCCCGACTCAATCGCCATCGCCTGCCCCTGCTCCGAGACCGAAAGTCGTCCGCGTCATCGGAAACGTCGAGCTCGACGACATCGTCGAAGTCAACATCGAGAACCTGGAAAAGTGGGCTGAAACGAACGATGCCGGCAAGCTCGTTCCCTACATCGATGGACGCGCTATCAAGGGGAACTATCCCGAGGAAATTCATCTTGAACGCGGTCGAGTGATTTATCACCTGGAGATTACTCCCGAGAATAAGAAAGTATGGACCGACTTGCTCGGCGCGCCGAGTGCGATGCGACGACCGGTCTCGCTCAGCGTCGGACTCGAAACCGGATCGGCTTTCGATAGCGTGCATCCTGAGAATAATCCAGTGCCTCTGACGGTGATTTCTCCGGTGTACGCCCTCCTGGCGCTGGTCATTATCCTTGTCACTCTGGCCTTATTGCTTTGGCTGGTGCGCAAGACGAATATCATTCGCGAACCTGGTCCACCACCGGCCCCCGGAAAACAGAGACCGTACAACCTGGGTCGCACCCAGATGGCTTTCTGGTTTTTCCTGATATATGCGTCTTACGTTTCGATCTGGTTGATTACAGCCGCTCTCGACACGATCACTGCTTCACTGCTTGCGTTGATGGGTATCAGTGCGGGCACCGCGCTCGGCGAGGCTTTGATTGATAACGGCAAAGACACGGCCAAGGCAAATCAGTTGCGCGACCTGACCGCGGAAAAGCTGGCCGTGGAACAAAGTATTACCGACGCGCAGGCGCAGGTTGATGCACTTAACGCCGCGCCGGTCGCGGCCACCGATCAGCTCACTCGCGACACATTGAATAGGCAACTGATTGATGGTCGTACGCGCATCGGCCAGATCGATCAGCAGCTTCGTACACTCAGTTTGCAGCAGTCTCCGATGGTGTCGAGCGGTTTTCTGCGCGACATTCTGGCGGACTCGAGTGGTTACAGTTTTCATCGCTTTCAGATTTTCGCGTGGACAATTGTGCTGGGCGTGATTTTCCTGTCAACTGTTTACAATAACCTGACGATGCCGGAGTTTAGTCCGACGTTACTCGGGTTGATGGGACTCAGTGCCGGCACGTATATTGGGTTTAAGTTTCCCGAACAGAAGTGAATCGATGGAACGACGCGGACCGCAGATTGAGCCCCGAGAAATCAAACAAGAGGATGATTTCAACGTCACTATTGTCTGGGGCGACGATCGTCGCTGCCGCTATGCCGCTGCGGAGTTGCGTCGCGCGTGCCCGTGTGCGCAGTGCGTAAACGAGTGGACGGGTGAACGCGTGTTGAAGCCCGAAAGCATTTCTGAGAAGATTGAAATCAAAGATCTCAGCGTTGTCGGGCGTTACGCGCTCAACTTTCGCTGGAGCGACGGACACGAAACCGGGATTTACAGTTTTCGCTACCTGCGCGAGCTGTGTGAGAGTCAGGGCGAATTATGAACGAACGTGATTTCTTTAACGAGAAGGAAGAAATAAAAAAGGCGACCTATAGCTGTCCTCACTGTCGCGAACGCGCTGAATACGACGTCAGGTGGTTGAAGCGAACAAGAAAACCGCAGCCGCCTCGCGGTGCAAACGAGCAGGATCGGGCGCGTTTTCAGAAGTCGCGAGACTATCTCGTGAGAATCGACGACATGCTCGCGTGCAGAAATGCTCGTTGTCGCCGGCGCTTTGAAATCCCGAGCTCGCAGTCAGTAGTTTTCATCTGATCCGCGCCATCGTGGCTTAAAAACCTGACACTCGTCCGATAGAAATCTCCAAAACTTCATCCGCATACCCAAAAACCGCGGGAACTAAGTGGCTTCGCGCTTGCACTGCATTCCGCCGGAACCATGATTGAAACTCAACAATTCGCAGGCGCGAGCAAAACCAACACTTCTTTTCTGACGCCGTTTGAACGCCGGCTCGCCACGAGGGTGCTTCCGAAGATTCCGTCGTGGCTGGAGACTTACCACTTAACGATGCTGACGCTTTTGTGGTCGTCGCTGATTCTCCTTTTCTCCTATCTGGCAGCGCGCGACTTGCGCTGGCTGTGGGGCGTGTCGGCGATGATTGCGTTGCAGTACGTCACAGATCACTACGATGGAAAGATCGGGAAGTATCGAGGGACGGGGTTGGTCAGATGGGGCTATTACATGGATCACCTCCTCGACTATTTTTTCCTCTGCTCGGTCATAATCGGATATGCGTTCATTCTGCCCGAACGCTCGCGCTACCAGGTGCTCATCATGCTGGCGATCTTTGCCGGCTATGAAGTGAGTACGTTTCTCGCATTTGCCGCCACGGATCGGCTGAAGATCAGCTACCTGAAGTTCGGCCCCACCGAGTTTCGACTTGCCCTCATCGTCATCAATGCGCTGCTGGTGCAGTACGGGACGCGCCAGATGATTAACGGCTTGAAATACGTGAATATGGGCGCCGGCATTGGCCTCGCCCTCATGATTTACCGGACGCACAAAGTGGTTTGGGCATTAGACATGGAGCAGAAGAACGGCAACCTGTCTCGGTAAAGTCCCATTGTCCGGTTCCGCGTGTATCGTTTGCGACCGTACAAAGCTTCAAAGCATCTCTGGAAAAAATTTTTTCACGCGAAGTGGCCCTTTTTTCTTCCAACGTGCGCGTTAGCGGATGTGGCCTCTTCTTTGCAAGGTCACACGCAGTCTAGCGTTCTAGCTCTTAATAAATTACGGAACTGTGTGGCGGGAAATTCGTTGGATACATTCAAGACCCATCGAAACTCGAAATTACTAGCAATGTCTGATAAGAAAACAATTCGCATCATAAAGAAGGGCGAAAAATCTCGCCCAGTCGTTAAGGCAAAGGCAAACACCGCTCGTGAAACGGCGCGCGATATGGTTGAGACCGTGACCAATTGGGTTAACGAATTTCAGCAGAAGCGGCGTGCGGAAACGACCAACGCGTTGCGGATCCTTTCCAAGACGCCTCGTGGCAGCGAAGCCTGAGTCACACTTTTAAGAGCTAGCCGATCTGAACGAATGAAGACGGCGCGAGCAGAACCTGCGAAAGCGGGAATGGCTCGCGCCTTTTGATTTTGTTGACACTCCGTTTGCGGTGGGGATAGCATCGCCGCAATCATGGCCAGAAGGAGTTCTGCGCGAAAGTCGAAGCGACATCAGGCGCGGCCTGTGTTTGATAGCATACGCAAGCCGGGCGCGCCGCCGGGGCACCCGATCTCTCGAGCGAAGCCCGACGAAGTCGCGCGACCGGCGGGACGCAAGGCCAAACATAAACGACGTCCGGAAGAGACAGGCGATAACGATGTCTGAAGACGTATCCCGTAGGTTTTTGGATTGCGCCGCCGATTTTTTGGTGAGTGACTATCTGCCGAAGATCGAGCGCTGTCTCGAGAAGCTGAGCGACGAGCAGATCTGGTGGCGACCGAATCAAGAGTCGAACAGCATTGGGAACCTGATCCTGCACTTGTGCGGCAACGCGCGCCAGTGGATCGTTTCAGGCATTGCTTCTGAGCCCGACAATCGCAACCGCGACGCAGAGTTTGAGCAGCGCGAACTGATTCCTCGCGCCGAGTTGTTATCGCTACTCCGTTCCACCCTCACGGAGGTCGAAACAACTCTCCGCACGCTCGACCCGAATGTGGTGCTCGATTACCGCAAGATCCAGGGCAACGACGTCGACATCCTCGAAGCCGTCTTCCATGTCACCGAACACTTCTCGATGCATACCGGCCAGATCATCATGCTGACCAAGATGCTCACCTCGTCCGATCTTCAGTTTTACGAGTTCGAAGGCGACGTCCCACGGCGGCAGTGGTACGTCTGAGCCCTCGGTTCGTTACGGCGTCGTGGGTTTAGGCGCTGGTGGCATGTTGAATTTCGACTCATCCACAGTAACGTTCAACTTTACTTCAGTGAACGTCCGCGTCGAGGTCGGATTGCCGACTTCGAGCGCTGCGGCCCGCGCTGTGAACGGAAACTTTAGTCCATCCGCTTCGCGGTAATCTTCCAAATCGATTTGGTCGGGAATGATGCCGACAATGGTTGACATTGTTGTCGTCCGTCGCAGCAACAACCCTGAGGTAGCGTCGAAATAGAGTCGCATGCGCCGGTTCTCGGTTGTCGTACCGTCGACGACGTAAACATCGCGATCGCCGAGTTTATCTTTGCGGACTCTCGGCGGCTTGCTGTATTGCTCCTTAAGATTCAGCAGAGTAAACAGACCGTTCGCCGCCTTCAAATTGATCAATTCCGTCCCGGTGATTTCTCTCACTCCTCGCGCCGTTTTCTCCCAACCCACTTGTCCATTGAAACCGCGTTCTACCGTGCCCTGCTGTGTCGTCACCAGCACATAGAACTTGTCCGGTGCCGCTTGCGTCAGCTCGAACTGGAACGAATTTCCGTTTGCCTGTGTGACAGTGCCTTTCGCGATTCGGGATTTGAGTTTGTCGATCGCAGTTTGGCCGCCGAGTGCAGCAGCGTACTTGCCGAAGATTTCGTCTGCTGAAGGCAATGCAGGCGTAGGGCTCGGTGATGCTTGCGGGGATGCGCCTGGCGTTGGCGCGCTGGCGCCGCCGGCATTGGGCGGTGGAGAGGGAAGTGGCAACGGCAGCGCCGGGATCGACTGTGGAGACGTACGACCGCGATGGCAGGTGTAACAAGATACTGGATCCAGCTTGAGCCGTTCCGTCGTCTTGTTGATATCCGTGACCATCTTAATCATTTCACGTGCGCTGGTTTTCTCCGGCTTGGCATCTGAGGCGTAGTCCCACTGACCCTGATTGTTGACGTGACAATAATTGCATCGACGTCCCATCGAAGCCGCAAAGAAATTCATTACCGGAATGAGTTGCGACTGCGGCATGCCGGTAAGGACCTTGATGTTTTTCTGCACCTGTTCGACGGTCTTTTCCGGCGGCGACTGCGCTTTCGTCGCGCGCACTACTTCGCTGCGAGTGTAGAGAATTAGAAAAAGAGCGACGATCGAAAGAGCTGACGCGAGGGACTTCAGAAGTGTTCGTTGCATGAGAGGGCCTTTACTATGGTTCGAAGTGGATGAGCGGTAGAAGATTCACAAATAACTGAGTGGAGGTCAAGAATGGAGGAGACGACAGTTCTATTTCAGATACAGACTTCTGCTGCGGGGCCATTCAAGGAAAGGGGCATCGCCGTCCATTGCTAGCTAAGCGATGCCCCTGCGGTTTGTGACTGTCAAGAGTTACGAGAGCCGGCTACGGTGCGATCCGCGTTGCGGGTTCGCTCCAGCCGCTTTGGCCCAAAGAGCCGACTGCGGCGACTCGAAACCAGTACTTCTTGCCGCTCGATAAGTTTTGCACTGTCTTACTGGAAGTTGTTGCGATTTCTGCGTGCGTCCAACTCTCTGACGTCGGCGGATCGGCGCTGAATTGAATTATGTAGCTCCTGGCGCCTTCGACTTTCTTCCACGACAGATCAATCTCTCGTTCATGATCTCCCGTGCTGGCACTTAGAGCCGTAGGCGCGGGCAGCACGGATGGTGGAGAACGAAACGCTTTCGTCTCCATGCCGGCGCTCGAAATAATCGTTTCATCATCGCCGGCGATGCTCTCGACGTACGCAGCAAGCTGAGTCAAAGCTCGATCAACCTGACGCTCCGCGTCGTCCTGCGCACTCGCCTTTGTCTTGATATCTGCTTTCACCGCTTGATGCGATTTGTAAGTTTCTTCCAGCGTCGTCAGCGAAGTAGCGATATCAGGCAGGGGAGGATGAGGGTTTGAAAAACGCGAATTGTTCGTCATTGCGGCAATGATCTGCCGGCCTTTTCCGATTTTATCCGGCACTGACAGATTTCTTAGGTTGAGTTTGATTTTCGACATAGACTGTCCTTTCTGGGCTTTTGATTAGAGTAGTGGTTCTAAGGAGGACGAATCAGCTAGATAGAAATTCGCGGCACACGCAAAAACTAAAAACATTTCGAGCAGCCGGCCGCGTTTTTCTTATGAATTGACAAGTCTTAAGCACGTATGTGGCGAGTGTTGCACTGATTACCGGCGTCGACGACGCGTTTTCCTGAAGCTAGAGTGTTTTCCGCAAAAGCACTCTTGTTCCAGGTAAATCCTGGCTTGTAATTCTTAGAAACTACGTTGAAGCGGTTCATTACCAGCTCGATTCAATGCGGTTTTCCGCGCTGCACCATTAACAAGCTAGCGATCGATCATTTGTTACTTGCAACGCTCGTGGAGTAGTTAGATTTGCGTCGATATTCCAACGCCGAGCGGGTACGATTAAGATCAAATCAAAAACAGTGCTGCTTAGAAGAACTGATACCTACAAACGAATTCACCCTAGAGTGTTTTCTCCAAAGAGTCCTTAAAGAATTCTCAAAAAGTTATTAAAGAGGTCTTTGAGATTTTGTTGCAGGAAGTCATGCATCGAGGTGGACCACGCATGGACCAGTGGCAGCCGGGAGGTGGGCGCGGCAAACGAACATTAGGAGACGAGGGCGTGATCGCCTAAGAGCTTTTCCTCAAACATGAGGATTTGATCGTCGAGGAGGTTGTAAGCGTTCAACTCACCGCAGCGAGTGAAGGCAAGATGCTTCACCGCGTTCGCGAGTGCTTTTGGATCGCCGGCGTTTTCGAGCGTCGCCATCAGCACCAGCAGTGCCGCTGAAGTTTCATCACCAGCCTGACAGATGATTTCTGCCAACGCCTCGATCTTTTGTTCGTTACTGTTGATTGATTGGGTTGTGTGAGGTGTTTCTGCGCGCGCGCTTGCGCTACTATGAATAGTCATGATCTTCATCCTTTCGTTGGAAGGTTGATGGTCAAGGGCCGATTTTGTGGTGCGTCGGGATAAACCGGCGTGGAGTCGTGAATGAAAGAGTCATACAGGATAAGGAGTAGCGAACCATCCTGGCCTCGAGTCATGCGGGGGCGGTCGCAAGACCGCAATCGAAGCGTTCGACAGAGGTATATGT
>JBKPPH010000165.1:0-27585 GCA_046733535.1 Acidobacteriota bacterium | reverse complement strand
ACGATTCCAGAACCCGAGCTGCTCCTGGCCCAGCACAAACTCGACCCGACGTTTCTCACCCGGCTGCAGGGTGACGCGCTGAAATCCTTTCAGCTCTTTGACTGGCCTCGTCATCGTTGCAACAGGATCGCGAATGTAGAGTTGGACCACTTCATCCCCGACTCGCCGGCCCACGTTTTCGACTTCAACACTCACCGTTAGCTTACCGTTAAGGTCGATGCGCTGCGCGCTGAGCTGCGGGTTTGAAATCCTGAATTTCGTGTAGCTCAGACCGTAGCCAAAAGGGAAGAGCGGCGTCCAGGGCAGGTCGAAATACTTCGATGTGTACCTGTTCTGAGCCTCCGGCGGACGGCCGGTGTTCATGTAGTTGTAGTACATCGGCACTTGCCCGACAGTGCGCGGAAACGTCACCGGCAACTTTCCACCCGGATTCACATCGCCAAACAAAATGTCGGCAATCGCATTTCCGGATTGGCTGCCGCCCATCCACGATTCGAGTATCGCGGGCACGTTGTTGACGACCCATCCGATTGATAAAGGCCGGCCATTGACGAGCACGACAATCGTGGGTTTGCCCGTCGCGTGAATCGCCTGCACGAGCTCCAATTGGCGCCCGGGAAGATCCAACGAACTGCGCGACGCCGCTTCACCCACCATCTCCGCAAGCTCGCCGACAAAAACCAGCGCCACATCGGATTGCTTCGCGAGGTTGACGGCCTCCTCGAATCCCGCCATGGATTCACCCTTCACATCACAGCCCTTCGCATATCCGACTCTCGTTTGCGCCGACACCTTGGCTTTTATTCCTGCTAACGGCGTCACGGTGTTTTCTTCCTTGCCGTCGCCCGCCCACCAACCAAGCGGCGCACGGCGATCGTCCGCAAGCGGTCCAATCACGGCGATCGAGCCAACGTTCTTCGCGAGCGGCAAGACATCGCGATCGTTTTTCAACAACACCATCGAGCGGCCTGCAATCTCACGCGCCAGACGAATGCTCTCCGGGCGCAACAACGAATTCGGCTCGGCTGCTTCATCCGTGTATGGACGATCGAACAGCCCAAGCCGAAACTTGATACGCAAGATCCGTCGCACGGCTTCGTCGATTGTCGCTGTGGTTAGTTTGTTTTGTTTCAAGAGCTGCGGACCGAATGTGTTGTAGCTGCGGCTCACCATCTCCATGTCAACACCCGCATTGAGTGCGGCCGCGGCTGCTTCTTCTTCGTTGGCAACGAGGCCGTGGTTGATGAGTTCTTTCACAGAGGTGTAGTCGCTGACGACGAACCCGTCAAACTTCCACTCTTGCCGCAACACTTTAGTGAGCGTGAAAGGATTTGCCGAGGCTGGCACACCATTGATGGCGTTGAATGAGCTCATCAACGTGCCGACGCCCGCGTCAACGGCAGCTTTGAAAGGCGGAAAGTAGATCTGGCGCAACGTGTTCTCGGAGAGATCGGTGGTGTTGTAGTCGCGGCCACCTTCAGCGGCGCCGTACGCGACCCAGTGTTTTGCGCAGGCAAGTATTTTGTCGGGCGCGCCGTAGTCAGCACCCTGAAAACCGCGCACACGAGCGCGCGCGAAAGCGGCGCCGAGATACGGATCTTCACCGGCGCCTTCCGTGATTCGTCCCCAACGCGGATCGCGCGCGATGTCGACCATCGGCGCGAACGTCCAACGCAGCCCGGCATTGTTTGCTTCCTGTGCAGCAACCGCGGTGGAGCGTTCGGCGAGCGAAGGATCCCAACTGCTTGCCTCGGCGAGTGGAATCGGGAAGATGGTGCGATATCCGTGAATCACGTCGAAACCAAACAAGAGCGGAATCTTCAGACGCGACTCGTTCACGGCGACGCGTTGCAGTTGGTTTGTGCGCTGCGCGCCGCGGACGTTGAGCGTTGAGCCAAGCAGGCCTTCACGAGCGAGCTCGAGGTGTTCGGGGCGGAAGTTTCCATTGCCTTCGCCGTCGAGTTGCTGGAGCTGTCCGAGTTTTTCTTGGAGCGTCATTTGAGCGAGCAGTGCGTTGACTCGTTGCTCGACGTCCGGTGGGCTCTGCGTGTGCGACGAAGAGACAGAGAGGATGATAAGCGTCAGCAGGATGAGCGCGAAACGGATTTTCCGAGGTGTCATAGTTGATCGAAGAAGTTTTCACGCAAAGGCGCAAAGAAGATGCTTTAAGACTTTGCGCCCTTGCCCGTGAACAATGCGTTAGAAATTGAACCGCGCTTGAAGCTCCACGACGCGTCCCGCAAGCGCATTCCTCGCGCGGCCGAAGTCGGCAACGTTATCTACGGTCGGCGAGAAGAAGCCAAACGGCGCGAGGTTCAGGTTGTTGAAAGCATTGAAGAAGTTCGCCTTCACCTCGAGAAATGCTCCTTCGCCAAGGAATGACGGCAAGCCGGTACGTTTTGCGAGGCTCAAGTCTGTCGAAAAGTACCTTGGACCACGGAATGAGTTTCGGCCGATGCCTGGCAAGAACACGCCGTTAGGATTATCTGCAGCGAAGAACTTCAAGCCGCCGCCCGGGAAATTTCCGCCGGGTCTGATGAACGCTTCATTATCAGTATCTTCGAGTGCGCCGCCAAAATATCTCGGTGGTCGGGAAGGACAGACGAATTGGTTGGAATTCGCCGAGCGCACACACTGTCCGGTGTGTGGTGTCCATGGGAAACCAGTATGAAAAGTCAGTATGCCGTCGATCTGCCAACCGCCGAGCGCTTTGCCGATGAAGTCCCTACGGTTGCGAAACAGCGGGAGATCCCACAGACCGGAAATGTTGAGATTGTGTCTTACGTCGTAGTCGGACGGGCCACGCTCCTGCCGCAGATCTTGCGGAAAAGTTTGATTGGTTTCAGCACCCGGACCCTCGTTTGACAGTGTATCGATGCTCTTGGCCCAGCGATAGAGAACATCAAACTGGAAGCCACGCGCGAAGCGTCGCGTTAAGCGAGCGTTCATTGCGTTGTAGTTTGCGTTCACGTCAGGCGTGGGAATCAATACTGCAGAAGCGAAGTAGTTTGTGGGAATCACTGGCTGCACGAAGAGTTGATTCACAAGACGAATCAGCTTATGACTGGAGCTTCCCTGATATCCGAGAGTCGCTGTTAGATTCAAGGGGAGCGCATATTGGACCTCGAGTGAATAGGTGTAAACGTAAGCAGTCGGAGTGTCGGGAAGGGTCCCCCAGATTTCGACGGTCCGGTCTGTAGGGGTACCAGTCGCGGGGTTGATCGGCACTGCCAGCGCGGGATTTACCGGATAACTGAACGGCGAGCTGCTCGAACCGAGTGCATAGAGGATCTGCCCATCAGCAAAAGGATGAGCGAAGTCGCCGCAGCAAATGAAATAGCGCGCGAAGAACGGCGGATTGCCGCGCGTATTGGAAAACACGACTTCGGGAATGCGGTTATAGCTGATACCAGCTCCACCACGAATCACGAGCTTCTGTTCGAGTCCGAAGCGTTTGGGACTGTAAGCAAATCCGAAACGGGGCGCGAAGTTGTTTCGATCAGGGTTGTATAGCTGGCTGGTCGGCTCGACTCTTGAACCAGTCAATCCGCCGCCTGGTCCAAACACGAAGTTTGCGACCTGATTGTTTTGTTCCTTCAACACGCCGAAGTATTCATATCGCAGACCTATATTCAGCGTCAGATTAGGCCGCGCTTTCCAATCGTCCTGAAAGAAAAGACCGTAGCTGCTGGATCGGAAATGGCGCTGTGCGTTTGCGATTCCGCCCGTCCGAGGGTCAGCCGTAATCTGATAGAAAAGAGGCGCGTCATTCGCGAACGTAAAGGGACTGTTGAAAGTGTAGAGAGGACGCGATCCGCCGTTGAGATTGTTGTCATTCAGTTCTCTGCGATACTCGCCGCCGAATTTCAACCCATGATTCCCGCGCACGTTGTTCACCACGTCGCGAAACTCCAGAGTCTTTTCTGAAAAGATTCCGGGAGTTGTTTCAGATTGGGGGGCGCCGAAGCGAATGCGGCCGTCTTTCAGTAAGTTTTCGATCTCGACGCGCGGAATGCCGAAGTTTGTTTGATTGGACGACTCCACCTCATTGAATGCAAATTTGGTGAAATTAAACCGCGCCTCATTTAGCAACGTTGGAGAAAACGTGCGGTTATACAGCACCGCGAAAGCCGAGTTGTGTGGCGCGGTTGTGATATCAGCTTGCGGGCGCGCCGCAGCTCCTGTATCGCCGCCCACGAAAAAGCTTCGAGTCAGGTAAGTGCTGAACGTCACTTGATTGTTCGAGTTCGCAAGAAAATCAAACCGCGCGTTGTACTGGTTGGGCTTGTTTGTGGTGGGCGCAGCAATGATCACCTTTTGAATGTCGGGAATACCGTCGAGACCGCCGCCCCCGAGTCCGCGGTCTGCACCCGGCAAATACTGTCCCAAAGTGCCGGTAGGCGAACCCACGTCAAGGCCGCCGCCAACAACTTGACAGGGAAAAGCATCCGTTCGCACGTCGGCACAAGTAGGCGTCAACACTCCAGCGATGCGTGGCTCGACGCCCGAGCTTCCGAGTATCGCCGCGGTGATTCCACCCGGACGAGCGCTGATAATACTCTGTCGAAATTGCGGCGTCTCAACGTAACCTGATGAAGTCGTAGTGGTGTTTTCGCGCAGTCCTTCGTAAGAGAGAAAGAAGAACAGCCGGTCCTTGCCGCTGTAAACGGATGGACCACCTTCACCGAAGCGCGGCAAGTATAGTGGACCACCGACACTGCCGCCGAATTGACGGAAGAAGCGTTCGACTCTTTCGACGCGTCCGCGACCAAACTCGTTGGGATACTTATTAAAAGCGTTTAGCTTGGGGCTGTTGTATTTAAGGAACGCGCTGCCGTGAAAATCGTTTGTGCCGTTCTGTGAGACGACTTTAACCTGTGCGCCTGAGTTTCTGCCGTCCTCTGCAGAATACGTCGTCGACGAAATTTGAATCTCTTTCACAGACTCTTGGTTTGGCGTTACTACGGCTGCGCCTCCGTGACTCAGACTGTTCACGCTCACGCCGTCGATCTGATAATTATTAGCCGATACTCGCTGACCGTTCGCGCTGATTTGTGGTTGGTTCTCAGCCTGGAAAATCGAATTGTTTGAGCCTCCAGGTCCGGGAGAATTCGGAAGTGTCGATGAATTTCCGTTTGGTCCTCGGGCTGCATCACCAAAGATGCCGGGAGTGAGTCGCACCAATTCGTAAGGATCGCGACCAATCTGCGGCAATCGTTTGACCTCGATCGGTGTGACAGCCTTGCTGACGTTTGCGTTCTCGGTTTCGAGTTGTTGAGCCGCTTCGTCGGTGACAGTCACGACGGCAGTGACCTCGCCCGTCTCGAGAACGACGTCTACGCCCTGGACGTTTTCAGCGTTGACGGTGAGATTTTCCGACACGCTCTTCTTGTAACCCGCTTTCTCGACCGTGAGTAAATACTTTCCCGGAGCCAGGCCGAGGATGCGATAAAAACCTTCTTCGCTGCTCGTGGTCTCCTGGACCTTTCCTGTTTCCGTGTCTTTGAGAGTGACCTTTGCTTCGGGCACGAGCGCGCCGTTGGAGTCGGAAATCGTTCCTTGCACACCGGCTCTAAACTGCGCGTTTGCAGTGATGATTGCAGACAAAATGAAAAGGCCGCACATGGTTATGCGGACGACACTGAACCTTGTTCGGGACATGGCGAGACCTCCTGAGGCGGACATAACTTGGGGGATTTATTGGGGACGGGGAAGCTGACGTGAGATTACCGCACAGTATGACGAGCGGGCCAGCTTTTTTTGCTCAATCCTGTAAACTGGCTTTTGAATGTCTCAGCCATCAATATGGTTACGGCCGCCGGAGTCGCCGTCGCTCGAGGCCGGCGAAGTGCATGTGTGGCGGATGGAGTTGGAGCAGCCGCAGGAAGTGTTGGAGAAGTTTCGGGGTACGTTGGAGGCGGACGAATTGCAGCGGGCGAGTCGTTTTCATTTCGATAAACACCGGAATAGCTTTGTCGCGGCGCGGGGTTTTCTGCGTCGTGTTCTCAGTCGCTACCTTGATACTAACCCAGCGGCGCTGAGGTTTTCTTACGGTGAGTATGGTAAGCCCACGTTGGATGGAACGCTCCACTTCAATATGTCGCACTCGCACGGGCTCGCGTTGTTGGGGATCACCGAGGGCCGGCAGATTGGAGTTGATGTCGAACACCTTCGCGCCGACTTTGCGACTGAAGATATTGCGCGACATTTCTTCTCGCACTTGGAAGTGGAGAGCTTCGGACGCCTGCAGAAGGAGGAGCAGGTCGCGGCTTTCTTTCGTTGCTGGACGCGCAAAGAAGCTTTCATCAAAGCGACCGGACGAGGACTGTCGCAGTCGCTCGACGCGTTTGATGTCACGCTTGCTCCCGGCGTAGCGGCTGAGTTGTTGCGAATTGAGAAAGACCAAGCGTCGCGATGGTCCATGAGTGACATCGACGTTGGCGCAGATTATGCTGGAGCTTTGGTAGTGGAAGGCCGAGCTTCAAACATACGGTTTTGGAATTTCTCAGCAGGTTAGTATGAATCACACAGTACAAAACGGCGCGCTCGATCCGGTTTGCGGTATGACTGTCAACCCGGACAGCGCCGCGGGCTCTTTCGAACACGAAGGTAAGACTTATTACTTTTGCAGCACACACTGCCTGCATCGCTTCCGTGAAAATCCGGAAAGCTTCCTCACGAAACCGGCGATACAGCAGATCGGAATCACGCGATCGCAACCAACTCCGAAAGTTGGCCAGAAGTACACCTGCCCGATGCATCCGGAGATCGTCCGTGATGGTCCGGGAAGTTGTCCAATTTGCGGTATGGCGCTCGAGCCGATGACCGCTTCTCTCGAAGACGAAGAGAACCCCGAGCTCACTGACATGACGCGCCGGTTTTGGCTCGCCGTGGTCCTCTCGATTCCGGTGCTCGCGTTGGGCATGAGTGAACTATTTCCAGGCCAGCCTTTACAACAACGATTCTCGATGAGGACGCTGGCGTGGGTGCAACTGGTTTTGGCAACGCCTGTCGTGCTTTGGGCCGGGTGGCCGTTCTTCGTGCGTGCATGGCAGTCGATCGTGAATCGTAGTCTGAACATGTTCACGTTGATTGGTCTCGGTGTGGGAGTCGGTTATGCGTTCAGTGTGATCGCGGTACTCGTGCCGCAAATCTTTCCGGCATCGTTTCGCGATCACGAAGGCAACGTGCCGGTCTATTTCGAAGCCGCGGCGGTGATCGTCACGTTGGTACTGCTGGGCCAGGTGCTCGAGCTGCGCGCGCGCAGCCGCACGGGAGCAGCGATTAAGGCGCTCCTCGGTCTCGCGCCGAAGACGGCGCGTCGCATCAACAAAGACGGAGGCGAAGAAGATGTGCCTTTGGAGCATGTTCACGCCGGCGATCGCTTGCGCGTGCGGCCGGGTGAGAAAGTGCCTGTTGACGGCGTTGTGCTTGAAGGTTCGAGTTCGATTGACGAGTCGATGATCACCGGCGAACCGATTCCGGTGGAGAAAAATGCGAATGACCGCGTGGTAGGCGCGACGATCAACGGAACGGGCGCGTTTGTGATGCGGGCTGAGCGTGTCGGTTCCGAGACACTGCTGGCGCAGATCGTGCAGATGGTCGCGGAAGCACAGCGCAGCCGCGCCCCGATACAAAAGCTCGCCGATGTTGTTTCGAGTTACTTCGTGCCGATCGTCGTCCTCGTCGCGGTGATCACTTTTATCGTGTGGAGTATTTGGGGTCCGGAGCCGCGGATGGCGCATGGCCTCGTCAACGCCGTGGCGGTGCTGATCATTGCGTGCCCCTGCGCGCTGGGGTTGGCGACTCCGATGTCGATCATGGTTGCGACCGGGAAGGCGGCGCTGAATGGCGTGTTGTTCAAGAACGCCGAAGCCATCGAGGTGATGCGCAAGGTTGATACTCTCGTGGTTGATAAGACGGGAACACTGACGGAGGGCAAACCGCAGCTCACCAGCGTCGTCGTCAACGGCGCGATCGACGAACAGACTTTGCTACGCCTCGCGGCAAGCCTCGAACGCAGCAGTGAACATCCGCTCGCAGCAGCGATCGTGTCAGGCGCGCGCGATCGTGGCGTCGAGGCCGTTGATGCGACCGGCTTTGAATCGCTCACTGGCAAGGGTGTCGTGGGAGACGTCGATGGTCATCGCGTCGCACTCGGGAATCGTTCACTGCTCGAGACGCTGAAACTCGATCCCGGTGCGATCGGAACGCAGGCTGAGAACTTACGCTCCCGCGGTCAAACGATAATGTTCGTAGTCGTCGACAATAAACCGGCAGGGTTAATCGGCGTTGCCGATCCCATCAAGGACACGACGGCCGACGCGGTCAAACAACTACACGCCGAAGGAATTCGCATCGTAATGCTCACCGGCGACAGCCGCACGACCGCCGAAGCTGTTGCACGTAAGTTGGACATCGATGAAGTGGTTGCGGAGGTGTTGCCGGATCAAAAGGTCGACGTCGTGAAGCGGTTTCAAAACGAAGGCCGCATCGTCGCAATGGCCGGCGACGGTATCAACGACGCTCCCGCACTCGCGCAAGCGCAGGTGGGAATCGCGATGGGCACGGGAACAGACGTCGCGATGAAGAGCGCGGATGTAACACTCGTCAAAGGCGATCTGCGAGCCATCGTTCGCGCCCGCGCGCTCAGTCGCGCCACGATGAGCAACATCAAACAGAACCTCTTCTTCGCCTTCATCTATAATACGCTCGGCGTCCCGATCGCCGCAGGCATCCTTTATCCATTCTTCGGTATCCTGCTGAGCCCCATGATCGCCGCCGCCGCAATGAGTTTCAGTTCAGTCTCCGTCATCGCCAACGCACTCAGGCTTAGACAGGATTGAAATGTCAATCCTGTTTACCGTAATCCGTGGCTAAAGATGCGATTGCCTGAAGCGGTGAACATTGCCCCGAGGGCTTCATCGGTTACGAATCGCTCGTCGAGATCGGACAAGCGCACTTCACGATCGGTTCTGCCGTTGTTGATATTCACCCCAGCCAGTCCATTCCCACCACGATCAAGATCTGTGTAGAAATACATCCACTGCCCGCGCAGTGTCGCGAGGCGCTCGCGATGCCAGAGGAAGCGCGACAGCCGATCGAGTTGTCGTGAAGGATCGATGCGATCACGCACACGCGATGCGATCCCAAATCGCTTAAATCCTGACGATCGTTGCGGACGATTTGAAGCGGTAGCCAGAGATTGAAGGTTTGTGAATGACGAACGCGCAGCCAGTCCCGACCAACTGAAACTCGTCACCGCCCCAGCGATTTGCAGACCGCGAACTGCCGTCATCGCAGGTGCACCAAAACGAAAGTACAGCGACGCAGCACGTGCTGCGATCGCGGCAACGGTACGAAAGATGCCGCGGCTGGGCGGCGTGTGCCGCGCACGCCAGAGTTGCCGTCCGGTCGCTAGATCAAATGCTGCAATTTCAGACTGCCCACCGATTACCACATCACCGCGTTCATTCAACAATCCAAACGAAGCACGTTCGATCTTGTGTGGAACACGAGCAGTGGGTTTGCCGCTGCTCGCGTCCAACAGGATCAGATCGTCGCGATCGGCGACCGCGATCGTGTTTCGATCCGGTAACAGCAGATTCGTGATGCCTTTGTCGGCGCCTTTGTAGCGCCAGAGCACTTTCCCGGATAGCGCGTCGATCGCGCTTACGCCGTACGAGCCGCGCTCGATCGTCTCACCATCTTTGAGGCGAGTGAATTGTCCACCAGTGCGCACGTAAAGAATATCGCCTACAAGGATCATCTCCGGCGTGAGCCCGAGATCTTTTGCTTCCCATTCGGTGTCGCCGGTTTGACGCGCGATCGCCCTGACATGCCCGCGGCCCGAAACGTAGATCAAACTCTCGGTGAAGATTGGCTCAGCCTCAGTGAGTGCGAGCCCTTCTTCGTTCACGCGATACTTCTCGCGCAGACGCTCCTTGCCGCTGCGCGCGTCGAACGAAGTGACACCTTCATAAAAAACGTAGAGCCGTCCGGCAACGAACACCGGGGGATAATAATTGTCGAGCGTGTAATCGACTTCTTTGTCCGAGTCTTCCGGCCAGCGCGCCGGCATCATCTCGACTTCGCCAACTTCATACTTCCAAATCTCGTCGCCGGTGGCGAGATCGAGAACGTGCAGGAGTGGCCGGCGTTTAAAACCATCGCGCGCGCGATTCTTTGCATCCTTCGCGAGCACGACCGCAAGCAGATTACTTTCCGGATCGACTGACACCTGCATCACACCGCCTTTGATCTTGTCACTACGCCAGATCGATTCGCCGGTTATCAGATCCACTGCCTCGATGCGTGCTTTGTCGCCCTTTTCCAAACTCAAGAGCACGAGATCGGTGCCGGGCACGGGAGCGACGTCTGTTTCGTCGAGCGAAGTCTTCTCGCGGCGCCAGAGGATTTGGCCGGTCGATCCGTCGATGGCATAGAGCGACTTCTCGGTGCCCGCGACGACGACGCCCAGTTCGGTCGATTGATAAAAGCGGATGTCTTTATCGAGTTTTGCAGTCCACGATTGCGCGAAAGCAGGCAGGGAAGACAAGACAAAAAGCAGCAGAGCACAACTTAACCTCATGCGACTAGCATAACCCAGATCTGATATGCTTTGCGGCGCAACATGGCAGGATTTTCCACGCAAAGACGCAGCGCCGCAACGTTCTCGATCATCGCGTTTCTTCTTTTGAGCGCGGTAGTGGTGTCTGCGCAGTCTCTCGATCCGAACTCGCCCGCACCGGTTCGCAGTAACAATGTCACCGGCCGGATTGCCGCCCGCGATCTGGGTGACGCGCGGCTCACCGATCACTACTACGCGTTCACCGGCACGCCTGGCGATCTCCTGATCACGGTGCAGAGTCAAAATCTCAACGGCGACATCGACGTGTTTACTGCCGGTACGTTACGACCGCTGCTGAAGTTGACGCTGTACGCGGAGATCGCCACGCCGGTTACAAAAGGAATCTACCTGCGCAAGCGTGAGGATCTGATCCTGCGAGTCGAAGCGCGTAGCCCGAACGATGAGGAGGGAACTTATCGTCTGTTTTTCGGCGGCTCGTTCGAACCGATTCTGGGCGGGCCTGAGATCAGTGAAGCTGAGACGCCAACGACTGAACCCGCCCGCGCGCCTGGAACGAGACGCGTCAATTCAGTGGGAGCGAGAATAGAGGAACCGGCGCCGCCTGTCACTGAAGTAGCGGCAACACCAACGCCTGAGCCAACCCCCGAACCGACGCCGGAAGCGAAACCGGTCGAGACGCCAAGAGAATCAGTCGAGAAACCGGCCGAGGCTGGAATTGAAAGACCAGCGCCGGCGCCGCGGAACACTCGCGGACGCAGACCCGCGGGACGGCGCGCGCCACCGCGGACTCGAGACACTGTTACCGCTACTGAAGAAACAACGCCAAAGCCTGCACCCGAGCCGGAACCGGAGATTGGACCACGGCTTGTGATCGAGACGAATGATGGAACGCTGATCAATCGTTCGATGAGTACGGTCAGACGCGTGACGGTCGAGAATGGTCAGGTAGTGGTGACTGGCAAGGACGGCAAGATTGATCGAATACTCTTGGTTAACGTAGTCCGCATGTCGATCTCACCTTAGCCGCAGATTTACGCAGATAGACGCAGATCAGAAAACATGTTCTGATCTGCGTTTATCTGCGTAAATCTGCGGCTATTTTTTCTCTTTCAACGTCGCAAGCTTGTCCCGGAATTGAGGCAGGTCCTGGCTGTTGGGATCGACCTTCTCGAGTTTCGCGATCGCGTCTTCAGCGGCTTTCGCATCGCCCTTCTCCAAGGTCGCCGCGGCCAATCCTGAAAGCACCATCACGTCGTCAGACTTCATCTTCATCGCCGCTCGATACCACTTCTCCGCCTGGTCGTAGTGACCGGCATCGAGGTTCACCATTCCGAGTGTAGCGACAGTCTGGTAATCGGTGGGCTGTATCTCATTCGCCTTCAACAGAAACTCAATCGCCTGATCGTAACGCTGAATCTGGTAGTAGAGCGCAGCGGCTTTGATCTGCGCGTCAAAATTCTTCGGCTCGTTGCGCGCCTTCTCCAACGAGGCCGCCACCTCCTCGCGCATCTTCTGCGGGTCCGGAGCGTTCTGACCACCACTGACAGGCGGATGGTCCGCAGGAAGCGTTTGCGCGCTCGACGCCGACTGCATGGCGGTCTTTTGGGCCATCGAACTCGCCAACATGAAACCGATGATGAACCCGAGCAGGATTCCGATAATCGCAAAAAGAAGATTTTCTCTCGACATGATCTCTTACTTACCAGCGGCCAGCGCTTTCGCTTCGTTGATTCGTGACGTAATAGTCTCGGCCACTTCCGAGCCGGGTGGGGCTTTTTTCAACACGCGTTCCCAGTAACTAACCGCCTTATTGTAATCCTTAGCTTCAAACGCAGCGCTGCCGGCTAACTGCAAGGCCTTTGCGTTTTCCGGATCAACTTTCAGCGCGCGGTCGATCAGATCCTTCGGTTTGCCTTGAAGACTCCGGCCCGCGGCCATTGCACTTGCGAAAGCATACTCGGCCCAAAGGTCGGCGTCTTTCGGCGTCAGTTCCGTTGCCTTCGCATACGCACCCGCAGCTTCACCGTATTTTTCCATCGAGCTATACGATCGTGCCAGCATGGTCCAACCCTGCGCGTCTGCTGGATTAGACTTCAGCCGCTCAGCAAGCTTTGCGACGTTTGCCTCGATCTGTTCCTGCGTGCGTTGCGGCGGACCTGCTGGTGCAGTTGCATTGGCCGGCATGGTTGCGACAGGCGAGCCGGTAATGGCTTTAGGAGTGCCGACTTTCAAATAAAAGCTGATGGCGATGAGTGGCAGCCCAAGAGCAAGGGCGAAAGCCGTCGCCCGCGCTCCTGCCGGCGAAGTTGTCGCTTTCTCCTTTGACTTGACGGTCGCTGTGTCTTCGAGCAAGCGCCGCTCGATCTCGTCACGATCCTGTGCGTACTGTTCCTGACTGACGATGCCGTTTTGCAGATCTGCTTCGAGCTCGGAAAGCTGATCTCGATACACCGCGATGTTTGCCTCTCGTCGTTCCTCCTCGGTCGCACGCACCGATTCTTCCGAATGCTGAAGCACGGGCGGCAGCACAAACGCCAGCGCGATCACGATCAACAGGACACAGACGACCCAGAAGAGAATCACGCCGTCTCCTTTCCGGAGGCGGACGCAAGCAACTCCTCTGCGCGGCGACGTTCGTCAGCGCTCAACGGCTTTTCCGGAATCATATCGCGCCGCTGCTTGATGTAGCGGAAGAGCACGTACAAGCCGGCAAGCAATAAGACAAAAGGTCCAAACCACAGCAGGTAAGTCGTAAACGTGACGCGAGGTCGATACAGGATGAAGTCGCCGTAACGCTGCGTGAGGAAAGCGATGATCTCCTGATCGCTTTTGCCGGCTTTCATCTGCTCGCGAATCTCGCGCCGCAGGTCCGCGGCCAGTCCGGCGGGCGAATCAGCGAGAGTTTGGTTTTGGCATTGCAGACAACGAAGTTCTTTAGAGAGGTTGGCGAGGCGTTGCTCAATCACCGGATCGTCGCTTGGCCGTTCTTCCTCCTGCAACTGCGCCATTGCGAAGGCAGGAAGCAAGCAGAGCAACAACAGTGCGAGCAAACGCGAGTGAGTCATTTGGCTGTGCCCTCACGATTCAATTCCTGGACCTTGGGGAGAATTTTTTCCGACCAAACGTCGGGCGTGACGGGACCGACATGTTTGAGTCGAATCGTCCCCGCTTTATCGATGAGATAGGTCTCGGGCGCGCCATAAACTCCGTAATCGATCGCCACACGTCCCTCGAGATCGACGGCGCTCAATACATAAGGATCGCCAAAGTCTTCAAGCCATGCGAGCGCGTCCTCGCGTTTGTCTTTGTAATTGAGACCGTAAATCGGGACTGCCCCTGACTTGTTGTACTCGAACAAAAGCGGATGCTCATCGCGGCACGCAACGCACCACGACGCCCAAACATTCAGCAGCCAAACCTTACCGCGCATGTCTTCGGCGGAGAATGTCTGCGACGGATCTTTTAGTTGCGGCAGACGAAAAGTCGGAGCTGCTTTGTTGATTAGTGCCGATGGAAGTTCGTGTGGATCATGGCGCAGCCCGATCGCGAGGAAGACAACCATCACGAGGAACAGGCCGAGCGGAATTAAATACTTAAGCATTTTTAACCACAGATTACACGGATGAAGGCGGATTTACGATTCCGTTTGCACAGAAGCAGCGACGGTGCTTGGGAGTTCGGCGGCCTTGACTGCCTGGCGCGCTTCGCGTTCTTTGCGGGCTGCCAGTGCATAGCGTCGATCGCTGAGTGCGAGGCCGCCGCCGAGCGCCATCAGCAGTGCGCCACCCCAGATCCAGTCGACCAACGGCTTGTAATAGACACGCACACTCCACGCGCCTGTGCCCACCGGTTCTCCGAGCGACACATACAGGTCGCGGAATAGTCCGGTGTCGATCGCAGTCTCAGTCATGACACTGCCGCTCGCCGTGTAGTTACGTTTCTCCGGATACATGCGCTCGATCTCGGTGCCGTTACGGCTCACGATGATCTCCGCGCGCGCGGCGAGATAGTTTGGCCCGGCTATGTTCGATACTTTATTGAGTTGAAACTCGTATCCGCCCGCCCTCGCAATGTCGCCTTGCTGCATCTTGAGGTCCTGCTCCGACTGGTAGCCGGTCACCATCGTCACACCGGCGATGAAAACTGCGACGCCGAGATGCGCTAGCTGCATGCCGTAATAACTGCGACTCTGCGTGCGAAGTTTCTGCCACGTCGTGAGTTGGCCAGAGGTGACTCGCACTCGTTCCCAAAGGTTCACGATGATCGTCGTGACGATCCAGATCGCGAGCATCAATCCCAGGCTAACGAGCGCCTTCCACTGGCCGAACACAAACGGCAACACGAGAGCACTGAGAACGCTAATCACAAAAGCCCAACGCAGCCTCGTGACGAGATCAGGCAAGCTCGCTTTCTTCCAGCGCGCAATCGGTCCAATGCCCATCAGGAACATCGCGGGCGCCATCAGCGGCACGAAGACGAGGTTGAAGTATGGCGGCCCGACGGAGAGTTTGCCCATGCCGAGCGCGTCGACAATCAACGGGTAAAGAGTGCCGAGCAGCACAGAGCCCGCGGCGACGGTCAGCAGCACGTTATTTGAAAGCAGCAGCGATTCGCGCGAGATCACGTCAAACTTGCCGCCGAGTCCGACCTGCTTTGCACGCCATGCATAAAGCAGCAGCGAGCCGCCGATCACAAACACGAGAAAGGCGAGTATGAAGATGCCGCGCTTCGGATCGGTAGCGAAAGCGTGAACGGAAGTGAGCACGCCGGAACGAACGAGAAAGGTTCCGAGCAAGCTGAGGGAAAACGCCGCGATGGCGAGTAGCACTGTCCAGCTCTTGAAACCGCCACGCTTTTCAGTGACTGCGAGCGAATGTATTAACGCGGTGCCTACGAGCCACGGCATGAAAGAAGCGTTCTCAACTGGATCCCAGAACCACCAACCGCCCCAGCCGAGTTCGTAATAAGCCCAAAAACTTCCGAGCGCGATGCCGCAAGTCAGAAACATCCACGCGACGGTGGTCCACGGTCTCGACCAGCGCGCCCACGTGGCATCCAGCCGGCCGCCGATCAGCGCCGCGATGGCAAATGAAAACGCGACTGAGAAACCGACGTAGCCCATGTAAAGCATTGGCGGATGCGCGACCATCGCCGGATCCTGGAGCAGGGGATTCAGATCGCGACCATCGGGCGGCACGGGAAACAGGCGCGTGAAAGGGTTCGACGTGAGCAGCATGAAAAGCAAAAAGCCCACGCTCACGGTTCCCATTACGCTCAGCACGCGCGCCACCATCGCTTCAGGAAGGTGACGGCTGAAGAGTGAGACTGCGACTGTCCAGAGCGAGAGCATGAACGTCCACAAAAGTAGCGAGCCTTCGTGCGAGCCCCAGGTGGCTGCGAGTCGATAATGCAGCGGCAGTTGCGAATTGGAATTCGTGGCGACGTTCAGAACTGAGAAATCGTTGGTGATGAATGAATAGCCAAGACAGCAGAACGCGATCGCGACGAAGATGAACTGCGCCTGACCGGCCGGCGCAGCGAGTGCGATCCAGGTGCGGTTGCCGATCGAAGCGCCGATCTGCGGCAGCGTGGCCTGCGTGAGGGCGACTAGCAACGCGACGATTAATGCGAATTGACCAATTTCAGGGATCATTTATTAGACAGGATTACAGGATTTTTTCACGATGAGTTAGTTATCGACAACGGTCTTCGCGGCTTCCTGTGCGTGCTTCGCTTTATCGATCGCGGCCCCGGCTTCGGGAGGCATGTAGTTCTCATCGTGTTTTGCCAGCACCTGCTCAGCCTGGAACACGCCGTCGGGTCCGATCTTTCCCTGCGCCACGCAGCCGCGTCCTTCTTTGAACAGGTCAGGCAGGATTCCTTTATACACGACCGGAATACTCGCCGCGGTATCGGTCACGGTGAACCGCACCGTCAGTCCATCGCTCTCGCGTTTTAGTGTGCCCTCCTCAACAAGACCGCCGACGCGGAACGTGCGATTGATCGGCGCCTCTTTCGCCGCCACTTGAGTCGGACTAAAAAAGAAGACGAGATTATTGCGGAACGCACTCGCCACGAGAAAAGCCGCGATACTGAGCGCCGCGAGGCCGACAAGAATAAAAGCAATTCGTTTATGGCGTCGTTTCATGGGTTCTTTCTCTCAACACGGAAGCAGGAACGGTATTAGATGATTGCTGTCGCGTCAGCGCTTTCTTGCGATTTCTCAAACTCACCACTTCCCAAACGATCGCGATGAGGGAGAAGAGATACGAGCCCCAAACATAGAATCCGTAGCCGCCCATCGATAAATCCGGCATGTTCATGATTACGCTACTACCTCCGCAAATCGGGAAGCGTTCTGCTCCCGCTCAAGGATAATGCATCGCAAACGAATGAGCACGGCCGCCACCGAGTAAAGCCAGCACGCGGCGAGCATGATCAGCATTGCAGCGAGCATCGGCGGCGCGATCGTTGGTTTACCAAGCATACGAATGGTCGCGCCCTGGTGCAGCGTGTTCCACCACTGCACTGAAAAATAGATGATCGGAACGTTGATCACTCCGACGAGCGCCAGCACGGCGCCTGCGCGATCGGCGCGCCGCGGATCGTCGATCGCCGCTTGCAGCGAGATGAATCCGATGTAAAGAAAGAGCAGGATCAGCGTGGACGTCATGCGCGCGTCCCAAACCCACCACGTGCCCCAGGTTGGTTTACCCCAAAAGGCGCCGGTCACGAGCGAGATCAAAGTGAAAATGGCGCCGGTGATCGCGATGGATGACGCCATCATCGACGAGAGGCGCGCATTGAACGCCCAACCGATGCCGGCGTAAATCGCCATCAGCACGTACAGAAACATTCCCATCCACGCGGCGGGCACGTGAATAAACATGATCCGGTAGGCGTCGCCTTGCTGAAAGTCGGTAGGCGCGACAAAAAAGCCGACGTACAGACCGGCAGCGAACAACAATGCCGCGGGGATCGCGAACCACGGAATCATCTTCCCAGCGAGCGGGTAGAACGTTGCGGGAGATGCATATTTGTAGAGGTTCATAATTTAGAAACCCTGACCCCTTATTCTAAAGATATTCTCAAGGCCGCTGCCGTTGCCCACGGCGAAAACAGCAGCGCCACGATCGCAAACGCTCCGAGCAGATAAATGTGCGGCGCGGGGCTCGTCCCCATGATGCTGGCTTCAACGGCACCGGCGCCGAAGATCAGCGCCGGAATATAGAGCGGCAACACGAGTAGCGAAATCAAAACTCCGCCACCACGCAGTCCGAGTGTCAACGCTGCTCCGACCGATCCGATTAAACTTAGGATCGGTGTGCCCAACAGCAAGCTCGCAAACAGAATCCACAAAGTGTCCGGTCTGAGATCGAATTGCACTCCGACGAGTGGCGCGACCAAAACCAGCGGCACTTCCGCGACGATCCAGTGCGCGAGAATCTTTCCCAGCACGACTAAAAACAGCGGTTGCGGCGTCAGTAACAACTGCTCCAACGTGCCGTCGTGATAGTCGTTCTGAAACAACCTGCCGAGCGAAAGCATCGACGCCAGCAGCGCCGCTACCCAAACAACACCAGGCGCGATCGTTCGCAGCAACTGCGTCTCGGGTCCGATGCCGAGCGGAAACAGACTGACCACGATCACGAAAAAGAAGACCGTCGACAGCATGTCGGAGCGGCGACGCCACGCCAGCATCAGATCGCGCCAAACGATCCAGCGCAACATCGATAAGCTCGAAGGTGCGTTCACGTTGCGAGTTCGAGTCGTTTGGTCACGCCTGCCGACAACTCTAGTTCCTGATGCGTTGCGACGATCGCGATGCCGCCGCCGGCCAGATGGTTTTCAATCAAAGATCTAACAAGGACGACGGCGCCTTTGTCCAAGGAGGTCAAGACCTCATCCAGTAGCCAAAGCTTCGTTTCGCAGACGAGCAGACGTGCGAGTGCCACTCGTTTTCGCTGTCCTTCTGACAAGAGCCGTGCCGGAAGCAACTCACGACTAGCGAGACCCATTTGCTGCAGCACTGCGAGAGCGCGATCGTTACTGACTGCGATGCCGTTCAGGGCGTTCGAGATCCGCAAATTTTCAACCGCGCTCAGCTCCTCTTTTATTCCGTGACGATGCCCCAGGTAAGTCAGCTGGGCGACATATTCCTCACCTAATGAGCGAATATCCGCACCTTCCCAGGTTATTTCGCCTTCAGCAGGAGCGAGGAGTCCGCACAAGATCCGTAACAAACTGGTTTTGCCGCTTCCGTTCGGCCCGGTGAGCTGGACGAAAGTTCCGGGAGACACCGCGAAGTCGAGTCCGCTAAAAAGCCTGCGATCTCCGCGCACGCAGCCGAGCTTACTGACCTCTAATATTGTTGCTTGTCCTCCGCCTCGCAATTGTAGATTGCCAAATGCCAAATGCCAATCGCCGGTTTCTTTTAGACAATTCGCAATTGGCAATCCGAAATTGGCAATCGCTTAGTTCTTCGGTTTTGGTTGCACCGGTCCGTTCGCTTTCAACCACTCCGTCCAGCCGCCGCGCAAAACTCTCACGCGCGTGAAACCACCGGCCTGAAGAGTTTGTGCGGCCGCGATACTCGACTCGTCTTTCGGACAAGCGCAATAGGTAACGATCTCTCGATCTCGCGGCAGATCTTTCAAGGGCGGATAATAAAGGCGAGTCCTCAGTTTTCGTCCCTTGAAGTGCATTGAGCCCTTGATCGTAGTGGGACTGGATGCAAAACCTTCCGAACCGCGTACGTCGATGATCGTGACGGGATCGTTGTTGTTCAACTTCGCTTTCAGCTCTTCAGCGGTGATGAAGGCGACCTCGGGACTTTTTTGCGCGTGCGCTCTGAGGGTACGAGATTTATGAAACACGCCGGTCGGCGGCTCATCGCCCTTGTACGTCTTCGGGTCGTACCATGAATAAGTCGACACGGCGTAGTAAAGGTAGCCTTGGCTGCCGTTGATGGTCTCGCCAATGAGATCGCCCTGGGGCTTCGGTAACTTTCTTCCGCTGTTGGCGCTCACGAAGTCTTTCCCGGAATGTACTCGCAAATCGTTTCCAACAACGTTCTTCAGCACGAATGTTTGCGTCGCTTCCGGATCGCGCCACTCGTTAGCGCCGTACCCGTGAATCACCGCGAGCAGCGTTTCATCTTTCTCAATCTTCGACGGCGTCCTTGGAGACTTTTTCGAGCGCGGCTCCCGCACCAGCCACGCGGGATACTGTTCATTCATCTGATCGAGTTTTACCGGCTTCAGGATCACTGCGAGGTCCTGTGAATCATCGCCATTGAAGTCGCCGATGAGAAAGTTCGGGTTGAACTTAGTATCAAGCACTGCCGCGTCTTTGAAGACTCGTTTTACTGCTTCCTGCACCTCGGACACCTTCGGCGCGTCCGGAACCGCGATGCGTACCGGTGACGTTTGCGGAGTAGGCTGATAAGCGGGTGGCCGTTCGGCTACCACCTGCTTCGATGACGAGCCGCATGCGCCAACCAAAAATGTCGCTGTTAATGAAACGGTCAGTAAACAGATCCCGGTCCGTGTCATGATCGTTTTTCCCCTGTTCTGAGATTTAATTTGAACGGCTTTGCACAAAACTCCGAAACTTCTGTTGGATACCGTCAGTACCGCCCGCAGTAGCGGGTGGGTTTGTGGTCAGCATTCGAATCTTATGGATTCTGAATCTCCATGGCGGACCCACCCGCTACGGCGGGCGGTACTAACGGTATCCAAGTATGGGCCCTGACTTTTGTGCAAAGCCAATTTGAACGAAACCGAAGCCCGCCGGGATGATGTCTCCGGCGAGCTTCGGGATAGTGCCTCGTCAGTTCGGCCGTCGTAGATTACAACGAAAGCACGAATGCAATGAGATCGTTTCTCTGATCGGCCGTCAAGGCATTGAAGTTATTTCTGGCGTTCGTTGCCTGGCCGGCGTGCAGTTGAATCGAATCAAAAATGGTGACGTTCAGGCCCTGATGCATCAGCCTGTTGCGTGCACGGATGCCCCAAAGCGGCGCCGTACGCAACTGATTGGCTGAGCTTTGGCCGGCGTTTTGGACAATTCCGTCCCCCGTGCCGACATCGTGAAGCGCGAAATCGCTGAACGGGTGAATTATCTTGCTACCGAGAGCTGTCGGCACCGTGAACGCTCCGCCGTTGATGGAGGTTCCGGCAGCGGCAGTCACGAGCGTCCGCGTGTGGCAAACCGCGCAACCGACACTGCTGAATAGCGAATCGCCTCGAGTGGCGGCGGCTGGAATCGGGTTCTGACGACCCGGAGCGCGCGTTGCAGCCATGAAGTCGGCGAAGGCCAACACGTCATCACCATCGTCCTCAGGATCCGGAACCGGATCGAAAGCAGACGGGAAGGTCACGTTGATTATACCGTCAGCCGTGCTGGCCGGGTTCTCGTGTGTTCCGGCATCAGCCGCGGCTGAACTTCTGCCGCCGAAACCGTCGAACTTGTTGGTGATACCCATCTCATTGAGATAAGCATCGCCTGCGAACGAGAGCAGGCTCGCTTGTTGGGCCTTCCAACCGAACCGGCCGTGACGAAGCGTATTGTTCGCCTCGGTGACCGGCACGTTGGTAAGAGTTCCACGTTGTCCGAGTGGCTGCGCAGCGACGTTGTTTTCGAGTGTCGAATTCGCAAGGCACTCAACAAAACCATCGCCCAGAGTGCTGGTGGTAACGCGGAATGTCTTGACAGTTTCCGCAGTGGAAATGTGCTCGACGATATCCGAGTCTGTCGCGCGAGCGTGAATCAATTGCCCGCCCGGTGCGTCGACGAACGCACCATTCGTGATATGACCAGCCCTGAATTCCATTTGCTGGCCGAACGCGCCGACGTCAACTGACTGGTGACATTCAACGCATCCAGTATCGTTATAAGTTGGTCCAAGACCATCTGCGATGGTTTCGCGTTCAGAGAAAATGGCCTTGTTGTCTTCAAACCTGCCATTGCCGCGTGCGGTTGGTGCAACAGGGTCATTGACGCATTCTTCGATGGGTGTGCCGCGGGCGCCGAAGCCGTTGAAAAGATCATCGGTCTTGGCGTCCATGTCGGTGGTGGGTGCTTCGGTGGCCGTTTGACTTTCGACGGTTTGAGGGGAACTCAAAGGGACGACGAGCGCCACCGCAAACAAGACTAGAGTTAAGATAGGTAGAACTTTCCTCATTTGACTTTGACCTCCTAGGAGCTACAAACGGGTTGCGAAACAAAACCTACAGTTCACCCGTCGGCAAACTGCACAGTTCTGTCCTATTGTTGGAAAACCCTGCTTGACTGGGAGTAATAGAGGCAGCTCAAGCCGCGGGGGTAGCGACAGGAGTTATCAGTCCTCTCACGGAGAAGTAACCAGGGTAAGCCCCGGTTGTGAGAGAGAGGGCAGAGTAAATGGGTGTCTCTGCTCGAATAGTAAATCGAATTAGCTGGGCTAGCTGTGTTAGTCGGGACGCCGCACTCTAGTCCCGTTTGTAAGCAATGTCAAGAAAATTATATTCAGTTTTTTGGTTGGTCTGACGCTTCTATGGAAAGTAGGTGTCTTGACCCTCTTGACGAGTTAGCGGCTTTGACATAGAGTGCCCGCCACCTCGCGTTCATTTCGTTTTTTCTTCAACGAGACAACCTTGCGATCCAAGCCTCAGTAGATTTTTCTAATTCGCATTCCGAGCCGGTTGATGGTCGTCGGTTGTGTGCAGATTAAGTATCGGTTCTCGATCCTGAATGCTGAGCACGCTGACTCGTGTGGGTTGTCTTAATGCCTGAGAAAGGAGCAATGACATGGAAATGTTTAGACGAGCCTGGGCACAAATTCTTTTGGCCCTGAGTGTGGGATTGCTCGCCCTGTCATACAAGGAAGAATGGAGACTTTCAGGATTAGCACATCATCTGGGTACTGCCTTTGTTATTGCCGCCGTTGTAACCGCGTTCTGGCATTTGCGAGAGGTTTCAGAGGTTATTCATAAGTACGTCAAAGCCATCTTGTTTGACTACACTTATTTGACGAGGCTAAGGCTTGAATCACTCATGGAGCTTCGCTCGAAGGCGGCAAAGGCAATCCTCCAAAAGGCTGCCGACAACCCTGCGTACAAACGGGACGAACTCGAAGATTGGCTCGACACTCTGCTATACGATCGACTCATACCGGGGAAAGCGCCTTCGTCGGGTTGGTATCGAGAGAACTATGTCGAACAAATCGTTATCGAATACCTGACGCTTCGGGAAGCGCGCGAATACGAGGCCTTAGACGCGGATGGCATTTCCTCAACGGACCTTCAGTCGATGATCATGAGAGTAACCACCACCACGGATTTTACCGTCATCGCGCCGAACGTTTCCGATGAGAACGTAAGCTATCCCGTCGGCTTTACGGGAGAGGGTTGCGGATTATTAAACTTTCCGGATGAGAAGTTGATCAGAGCTTCTGGAGGAAGGGATCAATTAACGTCTTCACCTTTAACCATAACACCAGTCACTGCTAAACGGGGGCAATTCTGTTGGGAAGCAGGACCAATGAACCTGGCGTTCGAAAAGGGGAAGTGTAGAGTCTGGACCGAGATGGTTGAATACAAGTCGCCGCTCCGGGAGTCATTCATCCTAAATACGATGGCGCTGTTGACGCACAATTTAACCGTTTCAATTCATCAGATTGGTGCGGGACCAGCCCAGGTGTTCGTTGGTCAGCTAATCGCCACTCCGTCAACCGAGATGAGACGTCACGACGCAGCAACTTACCGCGCCTCCTTGAGATATGACGGCTGGCTGTTTGAAGATCATGGCTATCATTTTCATTGGTTTCCGGCGGTGGAAGAGATCTCGAGCGATCATCACGAGCGTAGCTCGAAGGAGGTTTCTGAGAAATCGGTAAGTGCGGCAGTACAGCCAGCATGACGGCGATGAACTTGGCTGGAGATGAATCTTTCCGGTTCCGCAGATTACACTGCTCACTCAGATCAGGTAATCTGTCTAATCCGTGGACAAACAGAAGCATAAAACTTACCCCTTCACGGCCATTGTCGGACAGGAAGAGATGAAGCTGGCCTTGCTTCTCAACGTCGTCGATCCGCTGATCGGCGGCGTTTTGATCATGGGCCACAGAGGCACGGGAAAGTCCACGGCTGTGCGCGCCCTCTCGGATCTGTTGCCGCAGATCGCGGTTGTCGACGGGTGTCCTTATAACTGTGATCCGGAGAGTCCGTGCGAACATTGCCGCGAGCGCGATTCGCTTACGTCGAAACTTGTGCCCGTGCCCGTTGTCGAACTTCCGCTCGGCGCGACGGAAGATCGAGTTTGCGGGACCATCGATATTGAGCGAGCGTTGGCGTCGGGAAGAAAAGCTTTCGATCCGGGTTTACTGGCGCGCGCTAACCGCGGCTTTCTTTATATCGATGAAGTGAACCTGCTCGAGGACCACCTCGTCGACCTGTTGCTGGACGTTGCGGTCACCGGCAGAAACAAGGTCGAACGCGAAGGGGTTTCGGTCGAGCATCCGGCGAGTTTTGTTCTGATTGGTTCCGGTAATCCTGAAGAAGGCGAGCTTCGTCCGCAACTGCTGGATCGTTTCGGGCTGCACGCGGAAGTCAGAACGGAAAACTACCTGAAGAATCGGATCGACATCATCGAGCGACGCGAAGGTTACGATCGCGATCGGGAAACGTTCTGTGAGTCTTTCGCCGGCGATCAGGCTGTACTGCGAAAGCGGATCACCCGCGCGCGCGCGAATCTTCCGAAGATTGCTGTTGAACGATCAGTGCTCGAGAAGATCGCGCAACTATGTGCGGACCTCAAGGTCGATGGGCATCGTGGTGAACTGACGATCATGCGTGCGGCGCGCGCGCTCGCGGCATTCGAAGGACGCCGTGCGGTGACTGACGAGCACGTGAAGAGAGTTTCGGCGATGGCTTTGCGACATCGCTTGCGCCGCGATGCTTTGGAAGAGACGGCGACGAGCGATCAGATCGAGCAGGCCGTTGATGGAGTGTTTCCGCAATTGGAACCGACGCCCGCCCCGGGGCAGCCTTCTGCTGCTGATGCCGGAGACGGTGATGGAACACCGCAAGAGCGACGAAGAAAGACGAACAATTCCGGTCCGCGAAAGAGTTCGTCGACCGGTGGAGCGCGAACGAATACTGCTGATGCTCCGTCGCCCCCGGCAGTTGAAAAGAAATCGGGCGAGGTGCGACTCGACGAGCACTTGCGCAGGACTGAACGCGCGGAAAAGACGCAGTCGCGAAGCAGGCGTGCCACAGGAGCAAAAGCCGCGTTAGACCAACAACGTGGCAGGTACACGCGCGCCGTTAGTTTCAAGAGTGCGGGAGCACGAATCGCTATCGACGCGACGTTGCGCGCGCTTGTCGGTTTGGATTCCGTTACGGGACAGCTTACCCCAGTCAGTTCGCGAGCGTTGCGCTACAAGCTGTTGAAACACAAGCAGGGGACGCTTTTTGTTTTCGCGATCGATGCGTCCGGCAGTATGGCGGCCAATCGCATCGCGCGGGCGAAGAGTACGATTCTCAAGTTGCTGCGCAAGTCATACTTGAATCGCGACAGTGTCGCCATCGTTTCTTTTCACGGCACGACGGCGAACGTCGATCTCCCGCCGTCGCGAAGTATTTTGCGCGCGCGGCGTGTGCTGGACTCGTTGCGAATGGGAGGCAGCACGCCGCTCGGCGCCGGACTCGTCACGACCATCGAATTGATCGAGCTGGTTGGAAAGAAGTTTGGTGAAACGATGGTGCTGTTGTTCACGGACGGGCGATCGAATGTTCCGCTCAGACGCAATGGGCTTAAGGCGCGAGCGTTCCGGCAGTTGAAGATCGAAGGTGAGTTGCATGAACTCAAAGTGGCGCTGAGACGGACGCGCGCGCGTGTCGTCGTGGTTGATACGCAGAAAGAGTTTGAGTCAAGCGAAGAGACGCGGCGGCTTGCAGAGATCCTGCACGCGCGTTTTGTGAAAGTCGGGTAAAACCACGGATTAGACGGATTGATGAGCATGATCAACGCGGATCATGATGCGCGGGTGTTTGCGCTGTACGAGCAATTGCTGGAGATCGAACAGCGGTTGATCCCGACGGGTCTGCACGTCTTCGGGCGCCCGTCGTCCGGCGGCGAAAAGACCGATTTGTTGAAGATGATAGCGTCGTTTGATCGACCGGAAGCAGGGGTGCGCGCGCTGCCGGAAGAGCTTGCTGAGCGCGCGGTGCGGGAGTTTGTCGCAGCAGGCACAGAGGCGGCGGTGCGAATGTTGGAAAAAGAAGGTTTGAGCGCGGAGGAGACGCGTCCAATCTTCACGTTGCTGGAAAATGTGTCAGCGAAGTTGAAAACAAACAACGAGATCGATTCGCTCGTGCGCGCGTTACGCGGTGAGTTCATTGAGCCTGGTCCTGGCGCGGACATCGTGCAGAACCCCGACATCCTGCCTACCGGAAGAAACACGCACGCGATCAACCCGTACGGCGTGCCCTCGGCCGCTGCGTTTGCGCGCAGCGAACACGTCGCCAACAGTTTGCTCGATCGATACAAGCAGGAGAACGGGCGTTACCCGGAAGCGATGGCCCTCGTGCTTTGGGGACTCGATAACATCAAAACGCAGGGCGAGGGAGTGGCCCAGGCGCTGTGGCTGCTCGGCACGCGTCCGGTCCGTGACGCATTGAATCGCACCACGAATGTCGAGGCGATTCCGTTGAGTGAACTCGGCCGGCCGAGAATCGACGTGGTGATGACGGTATCTGGAATTTTTCGCGATCTGTTCAGTCCGACCGTGCAGTTGCTCGACAAGGCTGTGCGTCTGGTCGCACAGCTTGATGAACCATTAGCAATGAATTACGTGCGGAAGCATGTGTTGCAGCAGATGCAGCACGATGCTTGCGACATGGACGATGCTGCTGTTCGTGTGTTTTCAAACGCGCCCGGCAACTACGGCACGAACGTGAACTTCATGGTGATGGATTCGCAGTGGGAACGCGAGGAAACGCTCGGCGACTTATTCGTCACGCGCAAATGTTTTGCGTACGGACGCGACTCGAAGGGCCATTCGATCGAGGGCAGGGAAGCGCGTGTTGCCATGGACCGCGCGCTTTCGCGTGTCGAGGCGACTTATCAAAACATCGACACGTTCGAGATCGGGCTCACGGACGTGGACCACTACTTCGAATACCTCGGGGGTGTTTCGAAGGCGGTGGAGAAAAGAGCCCACGCGCGACCCGCGATCTATTTGTCGGACAGTCTTTCGCGCGAGGTGAAGATCCGCTCGCTCGAGGAGACCGTGCGTCTGGAGACGCGCGCCAAGACGCTGAATCCGAAGTGGTACGAGGGAATGCTGAAGCATGGTTTCCGTGGCGTCGCGGAGATTGAGAACCACGTGTCGAACACGTTTGGCTGGAGCGCGACCGCGGACGCGGTGGATGATTGGATCTACTCGGAAGTCGCGAACACGTTTTTGTTTGACGACACGATGCTCGATCGTTTGCGAGATCTGAATCCACACTCGGCGCACTCGCTCGCGCAACGATTGTTGGAGGCGAACGGCCGCGGGTACTGGGATGTCGATGAGAGCGTCGTTGACCGTTTGAGAGAGATCACCCGCAACCTCGAAGACCAACTCGAAGGGGTGCACGGATAAACACGGATCAAGTACACGGATTAAATCCGGATTTTTTATCGGCAAAATCCGTGGTTACTGTATGAACATCACCGTTCTCTACGTCGGCTCGAGTTTATTGGCGCCTCTGAAATCCGCGGAGCGTGAGATCAATCGCGCGCACACACTCGATCTGCGTGTGGCCGCCTACAACTTCGGCTCGCCGCTCAGCGATCGCGAGTGGCTCGATGTCGAACAAGATCTTGCCGCAGCGAATGTCGTTTTCGTCATCCACGTGATGGACGGCGAGAACGCCTCGCGCCTCATCACGGCCCTCGAACGATTCAAAGCGCGCCACGACGCCGTTGTCGTCATCAACTGCATGCCCGAGCTGATGCGCCGGACG